>JADYZO010000107.1 GCA_020853135.1 Gammaproteobacteria bacterium | reverse complement strand
TCGGCGAGGTCCGCCGTGGTCTGCGTGTCGGCGGCGATATGCCGGCGCTCGATGCCGGTGCGGTCGCGGATCCACTCGTCGGTGGTGTCCACCATCTTCTCGAGCTCCTGGTTCGTCAGGATGCGCTCGGGCAAGTAGCGGCCGGTGCCGGCAATGCGCGCGTACATCTAGCTGGCCTGCTCCTGGAGTAGCCTGCGGATCTGGTCGGGCACCTGCTTGTCGACCTCGAGCATGGCGGTGTGGATCGCCTGGCGGAATGCCACCTCGTCGGCACCGCCATGGCTCTTGATCACGATGCCATCCAGGCCCACCAGGCTGGCGCCATTATATCGGCGCGGATCAAGCCTGTTGGCCAGCGAGCGCAGCACTGGCCGGGCCACCAGGCCGGCCAGCATCCCGTACGGGCCGGAGCGGAACTCCTGCCGGAGGAAATGGCGCACCAGCCGGGCCGTGCCCTCCATGGACTTCAGCGCCACGTTCCCGGTGAATCCGTCGCAGACCACGACATCGGCACGTTGCTCGGGGATGCGGTCGGCCTCGATGAAGCCCACATAGTTCAGCTGGCTCGCCGACAGCAGGGCGGCTGCCTGCTTCACGGTCTCGTTGCCCTTGATCTCCTCCTCGCCGATGTTGAGGAGCGCGATGCGTGGATGCTCGATGTTCTCGATGCCGGTGGCCACCACCGCGCCCATCACCGCGAACTGGAACAGGTGTTCCGGCGTGCAGTCGGCATTGGCCCCGAGATCGAGCATGTAGGTGCGCCCGTGCATGGTCGGCACGGGCACCATGATGGCCGGGCGGTCGATGCCCGGCAGCGTCTTGAGGACGAAGCGCGCGGTGGCCATGAGCGCACCGGTGTTGCCGGCGCTGACGCAGGCATCGGCCTCGCCGGACTTGACCAGGTTGATCGCCACGCGCATCGAAGAGTCCTTCTTCTTGCGCAGGGCATCGGCCGGCGGCTCGTCCATGCTGACGAGCTGGCGGGCGTCCTGCACGCGCGCCCGCGCAGCGACGGCGCCGGCATCCCGGAGGTAGGGCTCGATGACCTCGCGCTGGCCGACGAAGACCAGCCGCAGGTCCGCGTGCTCACCGAGCATGGCGAGCCCGGCGGGGACGCAGACTTCCGCCCCCCGGTCGCCGCCGTGGGCGTCCAGCGCAATGGTGACCGACCTGGACAGGGCTTGCCCTCAGGCGTGGGTGGCGGGATGAGGCGGCAGCGCGCGGCGCAAGACAGCCGGCGCCGGGCAGTTACCCGGCCGCTTCTTCCGCGGTCTCGATGACCTTCTTCCCGCGGTAGTAACCGTCGGGGCTGACGTGGTGACGCTGGTGCGTCTCGCCAGTGGTCGGCTCGACCGAGACCGCCGGCTTCTTCACCCGGTCGTGCGCGCGGCGCATGCCGCGCGTGGACGGGGTCTTGCGCCTCTGGGGAACTGCCATCTCACACTCTCCTGAAAATCCTATTGCTTCTTCCTGCCGGCCTCGGCCTGCAGGGCAGCCAGCCCGGCAAAGGGCCGGTTGACCCTCGGGGCAACCCCCTGGTCCACGGCCTCGCCGGCTCCATCATCATCGGCCGGCACACAAACCCCTGCGTCGCCGTGCACCGGTGCCAGCGGCAACATGGCCAGGATCTCATCCTCGACCATCGACCACAGGGGCAACGCCCCGTCGGCATCCAGCAGGACGCTGTCGAACGGATCGGCCAACCCGTCGGCCGCCGCCTCGTCGGGCACCGCCGTCAGCGTCACCTCGAAATCCACTGCCCACGGCATGGCGCACAGGCACCGCTGGCAGGGCAGCGACAGCAGGCCGGTCACCCGCAGCTCCGCGACCGGCAAGGCCTCGGGACCGGCCCGCAGGCGCAGCGATACATCCAGCCTGCTGCCGGCGGCATCGGCCAGCACGCCAGCCAGACGTGGCAGGCCCGCCGGGGGGATGCTGTCCGCCAAGCAGGTTCCGGCCGCCGCCAGCTCGGCGAGTCGTGCCGATGCGATGCGCTCAGCGAGCATAAACAGGGAAGTTTAAGGAGGCTGGCATACCCTGTCAAAATCCGCTACGGTCCGCTTCCCATGCCGAAGCTGGCCCCACACACCGGTGCAACCCGTCCCGTGGTGGTGCTCGGGTCCGGCTCCCGCTACCGGCGCGAACTGCTCGCGCGCCTGCTGCCGGCCTTCGAAGTCGACGTGCCCGGCGTGGACGAGACGCCACTGCCCGGCGAGCCGGCGGCGGCCCTCGCCGCCCGGCTGGCCCTGCTCAAGGCCAGCCACGTGGCTCCTGCCTGGCCGGGCGCCATCATCATCGGCAGCGACCAGGCGGCCGAGTGTGGTGGCCACATCCTCGGCAAGCCGGGAAGCGCAGGCCGGGCCATCGAGCAACTGGCGCACTGCGCCGGACGCCCGCTCGTCCTGCACACGGCCGTGGCCGTGCTCGGCCCGGACGGCACGCTGCTGGAGCACCTCGACCAGACCACACTCCAGTTCCGCCCGCTGGACCGCGAGGAGATCAGGCGTTACGTGGCGCGCGAGGATCCCGTTGACTGCGCCGGCGCCTTCAAGTTCGAGTCACTCGGCATCGCGCTCTTCAGCAGCGTCGACACGCACGACCCCACCGCCATACAGGGCCTGCCCCTGCTCTGGCTGGCCGCCGCGCTGCGCCAGCTCGGCATACGCCTCATCTAGACGGGCCGGCGCAGGGCGCGCAGCCGCGCGAGCACCTCCTGCAGGTCCCCGGGCAGGGGGCTCTCGACGCGGATCACGCGCTCGTCACGCGGGCTCGCCACGGTGATCGAGGCTGCATGCAGGAACAGCCGGCGCAGGCCCGCCAGGCGCACGACGGGATCCGGATCGATGCCGTAGCGGGAATCGCCGGCCAGCGGCAGGCCGATGTGCGCGGCGTGCACGCGGATCTGGTGGGTGCGCCCGGTGAGCAACGCCACCCTCGCCAGGGTCGCACCGGGCAGGCGCTCTTCCGCCCTCAAGCGTGTCCGCGCCGGCTTGCCGGCCTCGTCCACGCGCACATGGCGCTCCCCGCCCCGCCTCTCGGTGGTGAGCAACGGGGCGTCCACCAGCCGCTCCTCCCCGCGCAGCCTGCCGACCAGGAGCGCCAGGTAGATCTTTTCGACCTCGCCGGCACGGAACTGTGCCTGCAGGTGCCTGAGGCTGGCCGCACGCCGGGCGAACATCAGGCAGCCGCTGGTGTCGCGATCCAGGCGGTGGACCAGCTCGAGGAAGCGGGCACCAGGCCGGGCAGCCCGCAGCAATTCGACGGCACCCAGGCTGATCCCGCTGCCGCCGTGCACGGCGAGGCCGGTCGGCTTGTCGATCACCAGCAGGTCGGCATCCTCGTAGAGGATCCGTGACTCGATCCAGGCCGCGCTGTCCTGGCGTACCGCAAGGCCGGGCTGGCCGGAGGCCTGGCGCACCGGAGGAATACGCACCCGGTCACCGGTTTCCAGGCGCTGGCCGGCCGTGGCGCGCCGGCTGTTCACCCGCACCTCACCGGAACGGATGATGCGGTAGACGTGGGTGCGTGGCACCCCCTTCAGGCGGGCCACGAGGAAATTGTCCAGCCGCCGGTCCGCCTCTTCGGCATCGACGGTAATGGTCTGGACAGCCGGTCGATTGGCCCCGGGATCAGGCGGGGCGGGACGCTCGTCAGTCAAGGTTCACGTAATCCATTGATGATAAAGGTTCTGACTGCTATATTACCGGGCGCGTGCGCATAATGCGCCCGCGGCTGCCGGGCTCCGGCGTCCGTTGCACGACGGACTGGGCGCACCGGCGTTGCCAGTTTCCAGGGCCTGCCCCGCAGGCTCATCGTTTGGGCTTCCCTGGCTGACGGAACCCGGCCCTGCCGGCTTCCGTTGCAGCGCGAAATCCAGTGACAGTGCTTTATGCCGGACCCGGTTCATCAGATGAGGACCAGTGACTGCGGGAGCCGCCTCCGGGCGCCCGCTCCGGCTGCGCCGCGGGTCCCGGGCGCCGTGCCCGGTGCCGCCATGTCACCTCGCCTGATGATGCGTTGCCTGCCAGGGCGGTCCGCACACAACCTACAAGCAGGACCCCATGAAGAGAATGCTGATCAATGCAACTCAACAGGAAGAGTTGCGCGTGGCCATGGTGGATGGCCAGAAACTGTACGACCTTGACATCGAGTCGCCCTCCCAGGAACAGCGCAAGGCCAACATCTACAAGGGACGCATAACCCGCATCGAGCAGAGCCTCGATGCGGCCTTCGTCGATTATGGCGCCGAACGCCACGGCTTCCTGCCGATGAAGGAGATCTCCCGCGAGTATTTCGTCAGCGAGCCCTCCGGCGACCGGCTGAACATCCGCGAGCTGCTGCGCGAGGGGCAGGAAATCGTCGTCCAGGTCGACAAGGAGGAGCGCGGCAACAAGGGCGCCGCCCTCACGACCTTCATCAGCCTGGCCGGCCGCTTCATCGTCCTGATGCCGAACAACCCGCGCGGCGGCGGCGTCTCGCGCCGGATCAGCGGCGAGGAACGCGACGAGATCATCGAGGCCATGCACGACCTGGAGGTCCCGGGCGGCATGGGCGTGATCATCCGCACCGCCGGTGTCGGCCGCAGCGGCGAGGAACTCAACTGGGACATGCAGTACCTGTTGAGCATCTGGGAAGCCATCAAGACCGCGGTGGTGAGCCGCCCGGCGCCGTTCCTGATCTTCCAGGACAGCGATGCGGTCATCCGCGCGCTGCGTGACCACCTCGCCAACGACGTCGGCGAGATCATCATCGACGATCCGAAGACCCATGAGGAGGCGCGCCAGTTCATGGAGCGCGTCATGCCGCAGAACCTGCGCAAGCTGCGGCTGTACCAGGATCCGGTGCCCCTCTTCACGCGCTTCCAGATCGAGAGCCAGATCGAGTCGGCCTTTTCGCACATCGTCACCCTGCCCGCGGGCGGCAGCCTGGTGATCGAGCAGACCGAGGCGCTGGTCTCCATCGACATCAACTCGGCCCGGGCCACGAAGGGCGAGGACATCGAGGCGACAGCCTTCGCCACCAACCTCGAGGCCGCGGAGGAAGTCGCGCGCCAGTGCCGCCTGCGCGACCTGGGCGGCCTGCTGGTCGTGGACTTCATCGACATGTCCTCGCAGCGCAACCAGCGCGAGGTGGAAAACCGCCTGCGCGACGCCATGAAGATGGACCGCGCACGGGTGCAGATCGGCCGCATCTCGCGCTTCGGCCTGCTCGAACTTTCACGCCAGCGCCTGCGCCCCTCGCTCGGCGAATCGGCGCACCAGACCTGCCCGCGCTGCAACGGCTCGGGCTCCATCCGCGGGGTCGAGTCGCTGGCGCTCGCCGTGCTGCGCCTGATCGGCGAGGAGGCGCGCAAGGAGCGCTCCTGCAAGGTGATCGCCCAGTTGCCGGTGGACGTGGCCACCTACCTCCTCAACGAAAAGCGCGACTGGATCCGCACCATCGAGGAGCGCGACCACGTGCAGCTGGTCCTCATCGCCAACGCCAACCTCGAGACGCCGAACTACACCATCCGCCGCGTGCGCGACGACCAGGCCACGGCCCCCGAGAACGCCGGTGTCAGCTACATGCTCGCCGCCCAGGAACAGCCGCCCTCTGATGCCGCGCTGGACCTGTTCGCCCCGCGCATGAAGCCCGAGGAACCGGCCGTCGTGCCGTCGATGCCCCAGACACCGGTACCGCCACCGCCGCCGGAGTTCGCCATCGAGGAACGCCCTGCTGCCGCACCGGCCGCACCCACGCTGGGCCTCATCCCGCGGCTGAAGATCTGGCTGTTCGGCAGCGCCAGCACGGCCCCGGCGCAGCCTGCCCCATCCGCAGGTGAGCGCCAGCGTGACGCACGCAGCCACCGCCACGACGGCAACCGCCACCGTGACCAGCACGGCCGGGGCCGGCGCGACGAACGCCACCGGGACGAACGGCGCGACGATCGCCGCGGCAACCGCGGCCAAGGTAACCAGGGTGGCCAGAACAGCCAGCCCGGGGACCGGCGCGAAAACCGGGGCGAGCGCGGCGGCCGCGACCAGCGGGATCAGCGCGGCCAGCGCCCACAGCGCCCGGAGGGCGGCCGCCCGCAGGAGCCGCGTGCCGAGACCCGCCCCGGGCAACGCCAGGGCGAGGAACCACGCCGCGAGGAGCGGCGCGACGAACCGGTGCGCCAGGCCACCAACGGCAACGAGCCACGCGAGGGTGACCAGCCCCAGCGCCGGGACCGTTCGCGCCCGCGCCGGCGCGGTGGCCGCGGCAACCGCGGTGGCGCGGGTGGCGAAAGCCGCCAGGGGCGCGAGACCGGGCAGCCGGAATCGCAGGGCAATGCACCAGTCGGCCACGACGCGCGGGACTCCGCCGGCTGGCCAGCAGGCCAGAACGAGGCCCCTGCGTCGCACCGGGAGCATCCCGCAGCAGCCGGGGATTTCCACGAGGGCGGCGAACCGCGGGCCCATGAGCCCCGGCACGAGCCGCGCACGGACACCGCAGCCGCTTCAGCAGCCGCGGACTCCGCAGCCCGCGAGGCGGGCGGCGAGCAGCGCCGGCTGCCCTGGGAACCTCCACCGGGCGGTGGCACGAAGAGCTATACGGTGTGGTCGTCGGGTGCGGGCGACCCGGACACGCCGAACAACGATCGCGACTGATCCGCCACCGGGGTGGTGCCAGAGGGCACCGCCCCGGCATTGCCTTCATCAGCGGCCGGCGAGTTCCGCCCGCAGCCGCTCCAGCAACCCTTCAGTGGCTTCCTCGACCATGTCGAGCACGCGCTCGAAACCAATGGGCCCGCCGTAGTAGGGGTCCGGCACCGAGCGGCCGATGTCGCCGGCCGCGTACTCCATGAACAGGTGCATCTTCGCGTGGAACTCCCCGGCTGCGGCTTTCCGCAGGCTCTCCAGGTTGTCCTCATCCATCGCGAGGATCAGGTCGAAATGCGCGAAGTCCCCACCCACCACCGCCCGCGCCCGCAGGTCGGAGATGTCGATGCCACGGCGTGCCGCAGCCGCCTGGGCGCGCTCGTCGGGCGGGGCGCCTTCGTGATAGCCGTGGGTACCGGCCGAATCGATGGCCACGCGCTCCAGCAGCGCGAGGTCACGCAGGCGCTGGCGCAGCACGCCCTCGGCCAGCGGTGAGCGGCAGATGTTGCCCATGCAGACGAGCAGGATGCGCATGACACGCTGATTCGCCAATGTAGCCCGCCGAACCCGGGAGCGCCTGAGACGACCGGGAACATACCAAAGCGGCCCAATGCGATCAAATGCCTGCGCGACGCCGCCGGCCTGCCGAGGATCTCACCCGGCCATCCACGCCTCCACTGCGGCGACATCGGCCGGCGTGTCCACGTCCGGCCCGTGGCCTTCACGCGCCACGGCCACGCGGATCTCCATGCCCAGCCACAGCGCGCGCAGCTGCTCGAGCTTTTCCACCTGCTCCAGGTAGCACGGCTCGGCTCTGCTGAGGCGCAGGAGTTCACCGACACGGTAGGCGTAGATGCCGAGATGGCGCCAGGCGCGCGGCGTCCCCGCGCTGCCGTGGCCGGTGCCGGGGATCGGCGCGCGGCTGAAATACAGCGCGCGGCCGGCCTGGTCCATGACCACCTTGACGACATGCGGACTGGCGTAATCCGCGGCACTGGTGACCGGCACGCACAAGGTGGCCATGGCGGCAGCCGGATGCGCGGCCAGCAGCGCGGCGACCTGGCTGACGCTGGCGGGCGGCGTCAGCGGCGCGTCACCCTGCACGTTCACCACGATGGCATCGGCCGGCCAGCCCTGCGCCACCGCCACCTCGGCGATGCGGTCGGTGCCCGAGGCATGGCCGGCCTGCGTCATCGCCACCGTGGCACCGAAGCCACGTGCCGCAACGGCGATGCGCCCGTCATCGGTGGCCACGATCACGCCCGCGGCACCACTGGCCGCGGCGCTGCGGTACACATGCTCGATCATCGGCCGGCCGGCCAGCAGGGCGAGCGGCTTGCCGGGAAAGCGCGAGGAGGCGTACCTCGCCGGGATCACGACGCGGAACTCAGCCACGGATGGCGCCCCCGGGCTTCAGCCGCGAGGCAATGCGGGTCATCAGCCACTCCGCCGAGCCGGGGAACATCTGCACGTCCACGGGCAGGTACCAGGCCTGCGGGTCACGGCACCCGGCATATTTCACGGCATCCTTCTCCGTCATCAGGATCGGCCAGGGCGCCTCGCGCCGCAGGCCTGCCAGGTCGGTGCGGCCGTGATCGGCCACCGGCACGGGCGCCACCTGCATGCCGAGGGCGGCCAGCGCCTCGTGGAAGCGTGCGGGATTGCCGATGCCCGCCAGCGCGTGCACGCGCTGGCCGGCGAAAGCCGCGAGCGGCCGGCGCTCGCCCGTCGCCAGCGAAACCGCCTCCCCCAGCCGCAGCGTGAACCCTGCCTCGCCCGCCCGCGCTTCCCCGCCGTTGACCACCACCGCATCCACCTCCGCCGCGCGCGCCGGGGGCTCGCGCAGCGGTCCGGCGGGCAACAGGCGCCCGTTGCCCCAGCGGCGCGCACCGTCCACGACGAGGATCTCCACATCCCGGCGCAGCGCATAGTGCTGCAGACCATCGTCCGCCACGATGACATCGGCGCCCTCCCGCACCACCGCGCGTGCCGCCTTCAGCCGGTCGACGCAGACCATCACCGGCACACCCGTGCGCCGTGCCAGCAGCACCGGCTCGTCTCCCGCCGTGTCCGGCCCGGTGGCTGCCCCGACGTGCAAGGGCTCGGCCTGTGGCGCGCCACCGTAGCCGCGGCTGACGATGCCCGGGCGCATGCCGGCGGCGTGCAGGCGTTCCACCAGCCAGACCACCAGCGGGGTCTTGCCCGCACCGCCGGCCGTGAGGTTGCCGACGACGATGACCGGCACGCCGGGATGCCCGGAAGCCAGCCAGCCCCGGCGGTAGGCCGTGCGGCGCAGGCGCACCCCGAGGCCGAACAGCAGGGCCAGCGGCTGGAGCAGCGCGGCCAGCGCGCAGTCGCCATACCAGAGCCGTGCCAGGCCCTGCGCGACCGGGGCGCTAGTCATCGCGGAACTGCAGCCGGTACAGCGTGGCGTACTGTCCGCCTGCGGCGAGCAGCTCGGCGTGGGTGCCGCTCTCGATGATGCGCCCCGCAGTCAGCACGATGATCCGGTCGGCGTTCTCCACCGTCGAAAGCCGGTGCGCGATGACGAAGGTGGTGCGGTTGACCATCAGCTCGTCGAGTGCCGCCTGGATATGGCGCTCGGACTCCGTATCGAGCGCCGAAGTGGCCTCGTCCAGGATGAGGATGGGGGCGTCCTTGAGCAACGCCCGGGCGATGGCGATGCGCTGGCGCTGGCCACCGGAGAGCAGCAGGCCCCGGTCGCCCACCATGGTGTCCAGACCCTGGGGAAGCTGCGCCAGCAGGTCCCCGAGGTGCGCAGCGCGGGCGGCGCGCTCGATGTCGGCCCGCGGCGCACCGTTCAGCGCGCCATAGGCAATGTTGTTCGCCACCGTGTCGTTGAACAGGGTGACTTCCTGGCTCACCAGGCTGATCTGCCGGCGCAGGCCCTGCAGCGAGTACTCGCGGATGTCGCGGCCGTCGATGAGGATGCGGCCTGCGGTCAGCTCGTAGAAGCGCGGCAGCAGGTTGACCAGGGTTGTCTTGCCGCTGCCCGAGCGCCCGACGATGGCCAGCTTCTGGCCTGCCGGGACGTCGAGGTCGATGTCGAAGAGCACCGGCCCCTTGGCCCTGTCGTAACCGAAACCGACCTTCTCGAACGCCACCGTCCCGTGCACGCGGCCGGGGTTCCCGGTGCCGGTGTCGGGTTCCTCCGGTTCGTCCAGCAGGACGAACACGCTCGCCCCGGCCGCCAGGCCGCGCTGGATCACGGCGTTGATGCCCCCCACCTGGCGCAGGGGCCGCATGAGCAGCACGAGGGCGGTGATGAAGCCGCCGAAGTCCCCGAGCTGCATGTGCTCGCGCACGGCAGGCGAGAGCGCGACCGCCGCCACGGCCGCCAGCCCCAGCGCCGCCACCAGCGCCACCACGCCGCTGCCCATGCCCTTGATCGCGACCAGCCGCATCTGCAGGCGCCGGTTCTTCTCGTTGGCCTCCCGGAAGCGCTGGTTCTCGTATTCGCGGGCGTCGAAGATCTTGATGACCCGCTGGCTCTGCAGCGACTCCTGGGCCACCCGGGTCATGTCGCCCATGGACTGCTGGATGCGCTCGCTGTAGCGGCGGAACGAGCGCCCGAGGATCCGCGTGATGGCGATCATCAGGGGCGCGGCGATGAACACGAACAGCGCCAGCTTGGGGCTGATGTACAGCATGTAACCGACCAGGCCGATGGCGGTCACCAGCTCCCGCACCATCACCGTCACCACGCTGGAGATGGACTCGGCGATCTGGTCGATGTTGAACGTCAGGCGGGACAGCAGCACGCCCGTGGAGGAACCATCGAAGAACTGCGCCGGCAGCCGCATGAACTTGTCGAACACCATCTGGCGCAGGTCGGTCACCACGCGCCGGCCGATCCAGCCCAGTCCGTAGCCGGAGCCGACATCGGCCGCCCCGCGCACGATGAACAGCAGCAGGATCGCCAGCGGGATCCAGCGGCGCAGGTCACCCTCCTCCGGTGACTGCGCCCCGGGACTCACGGCCTCCAGCAGGTTCTTGACGAGCCACGCGAATGCCGTGTCGGTGCCCGCATAGACGACCATGGCAAGGCCGGCCAGCACGAACACCCGCCAGTAGCGGAAGGACAGGCCGAGCATGCGCCGGTAGAGCGCGGCGGAATCGTCGGCCTCCCGTGCCATCAGCGGGCCCGTTCCGGAGAGGCACGCAACGTGGCGATGTGCACGTCGGTGATGCCGAGCCGCCCGGCGACGTCCATGGCCGTGACGACATCCTGATGGGCGGCACGCGCATCGGCGCTGATGGTCACGGCGTGCAGTTCGCCATCGGGACTGATGCGACGGATGGCCGCCACGAGCGTCTCGGGCCGGTTGTCGACCAGGGCCCGGCCGTTGACGAAGAAGCCGCCGCGCGCGGTGACGGTGATCTCCAGCGCGGGTGCCACGGCATCCGCAGCGGTACTGGCCGCCTCGGGGAGATGGATCGCCAGGCGCGACTGGGCCACGAAACTCGTGGTCAGCACGAAGAAAATCAGCAGCAGCAGGACGACGTCCACCAGGGAAACCAGGTTGAGTTCCGGGAGGTCCCGCGAACGGTCATGCCTGCGCAGGTTCATCACGCCGTCCCAGGGTGTCGAAGTACTGGCGCCGGTGCAGGGCATCCACCAGGGTGATGGCCTCCTTCTCCATGTCGACGACCAGGCCGTCGACGCGGTCGCGCAGGAACCGGTAGGCCACCAGCGTCGGGATCGCCACGATGAGGCCGCCGACGGTGGTGATGAGCGCCTCGGAAATGCCGCCGGCCAGCGCCGCCGGATCACCCACCGCACCGGTGGCGCTGATGGCGGCGAAGATCCGCACCATGCCCGTGACCGTGCCGAGCAGGCCGAGCAGCGGCGAGATGGCGGCGATGGTGCCGAGCAGGTTCAGGTAGCGCTCGAGGTCGTGCACGACATGGCGGCCCGTGTCCTCGATGCCCTCCTTCATGATCTGGCGTTCGCGGTTGCGGTTGAGCAGGCCCGCCGACAGGATCCGCCCGAGCGGCGAACCCGCCTGCAGTGCCTGGATGTGCGCATGGTTGAGTTCATTGCGGCTCACCCACTCCCAGACCTGGCGGGTGAGGTCCGGTGGCAGCACGCGCCGGCGCTGCAGGGTCCACAGCCGCTCCAGCACGATGGCACAGGCGATGACCGAGCAGCCGATGATGGGGATCATCAGCAATCCGCCGGCCTTGATGATTTCCAGCATGAACACCCAGCCCCAGGACGCCATTCGGACAGGACCCGCCGCCCGCCCGGCGGCCGACAGTTTAACCCAGCCGCAGCGGCCGGCTACGGGTCCGCAGCCATCAGGCAGGGCGCGGGCGCAGGTGGCGCACGGGTCCACAGGTGCGCGTGGTCGCGCCGCGCGGCGCGCACGAGGCGCAGGCCGTCCTCGGCGGTGGCGAAGGTCAGTGCGCCCTCCGCTGCAGTGTCGAGCGCGCAGGCGCCCGCGGCATGCCAGCGTTCGCGCACCGGCGCCGCGGGAAATCCCCAGCGGTTGAGGTACCCCGTGGCGAACACCACGAACCGCGGCCCTGTCGCCGCCACGAGCGCGGGACCCGACGAACTGCGGCTGCCGTGGTGCGGGGCCAGCACCAGGTCCGTTGGTCCGAGCAGGCCCGCGGCGGCCAGCACGTCCTCCTGCCGCCGCTCGATGTCGCCAGGCAGCAGCACGCTGCCGCCCGGCGCCTCGATGCGCAACACGCAGGAACCATCGTTGTCGGACAACCGTGCGCCGGCCGGCGGGTTGAGCAGCCGGAAACGCACCTGGTCCCACTCCCAGGTCTCTCCCGCGACACAGGGCCGCCGGCGGGCAGGAGCCGGCGGCCGCAGCGCGTCCCCGATGAGCACCGCCCCGGGATGCGCGCGCAGGACGGCAGGGGCCCCGCCGGCGTGGTCCTGGTCGGCGTGCGAGACCAGCAGTGCATCAAGGCGCCGCACGCCGGTGGCGTGCAGCACGGGCACCACGACGTCATCACCGGCATTGCGCTGGCGGAAGGCCGGCCCGGCGTCGTAGAGGAGCGCGTGCGCCGCCGTCTGCACCAGCACGGCGAGCCCCTGCCCGACATCCAGGACCGTGACACGGAACTGCCCGTCCGCGAGGCGCGCGCCTGCACCCTCCCCGGCGAGCAATGGCAGGACCAGCACGAACGCCAGCGAACGCAGCGGCAACGGCCGCCGCCAGGCCAGCAGCAGCGCCGCCAGCACGCAGAGCACCAGCGCCAGGGGGCCACCCGGGGGAGGCTGCCAGGCGGCACCGGCCAGGCCTGCGAGGCCGTCGAGCCCGTGCATCAGTCCGGCCACGACCCGCGCGGCGAGACGCAGCAGCGGCGTGCCCAGCCCCGGCAGCGGCAGCAGCAGCGCCGCACCGCCCAGGGCGAGCGGCATGACCAGGAAGGCGAATACGGGCACCGCCAGCAGGTTCGCCACCGGCGCCAGCCAGGACAGTTGCTGGAACCAGGCCAGCGTCAGTGGCGCCAGGCCGATGCCGAGCAGCAGCTGCACACGCAGCAGGCCGGCACCGGCCAACAGGGCACGCCGGCCGATGCCCTGGTGCGGCACGTCACCCGGCTGGCGCGGCGTCGCGGCCAGCAGCAACCAGGCGACACCGGCGAACGACAGCCAGAAGCCCGCGGAGAGCACGGCCGGCGGATCGAGCCACAGGATCGCGAACGCCGCGGCAGCCAGCACCCGGAAGGCCTCGAGCGGCCGGCGCCGCCAGGCGAGCACGCCCGCCACGCCGAGCATCAGCAGGGCGCGCTGCACGCTGAGGCCGAATCCCGCCAGGGCGCTGTACACGGTGGCGACTGCCATCGCCAGCGCGGGCCCCGCGCCCGGGCGCCCGGCCAGCCGCGGCCACAGCCGGCCGGCCCAGGGCACCAGCAACACGAAGGGCGCAGCCACCATGGCGATGTTGAAGCCGGAGATCGCCAGCAGGTGCGTCGTGCCCGTGCGCCGCATCAGGTCCCAGTCGGCTTCGCCGAGGCCCGTGGTGACCCCGACCGTCATGCCGAGCACGTAGGCGCTGCCCGGCCGTCCGCCCAGCGCGCCTTCGATGCGCCCGGCCAGCACGCCGCGCAGCGTGCCCACCGGGCAATCCCCCGGGCGGGCCGGCAGCCGGCGGTTCAGGGCGGAGGAACGCACGTAGCCCGTTGCGCCGATGCCGCGCTGGTACAGCCACTGCTCGAAGTCGGCGCCACCGGCGTTGGCAAGGCCACGGGGCGGCTTCAGGCGCACCAGCAGCTGCCAGCGCTCCCCCGGCCGGATGTCGGGCGCGGGCGCATACCAGTTCAGGTGCAGGCGGGCCGGCAGTCCTCCGGGCGAATCATCCGCCCCGCCCTCGATCACCATGCGCAGCCCCTCGGCATCGGTCCGCGGGAAATCGCAGACCACGCCCCGCAGCAGCACATCGCGCCTGCCGAGGGTCTCCGGCAGCTGGTCATCGAACAACCAGGCAGCACCGCACAGGGTCCGGCCCGCCAGCAGGACCAGCAGTGCGGCCCGGCCGCCGAGGCAATGCCAGGCGAGCAGTGCGAGGGCACACCAGCTGATGGCGGGCAGCAGGAGCAGCCAGCGCGTGTCGAACTGCTGCAGCGACCAGGTGAGGGCCAGGGCCAGGACTGCCAACCAGGACATGTGCGGGAAGATGCCGGATGGACGATAATGAACCCGCACGCGGGCCCGGCCCGCGGCGCAACCCCGTAAGGCGCGATCCCGATCCCACGTGAAACCCCCGGCAGTCTAGGCCATGCCGCGAAAATTCCTGCGGCGCATATCCCGGCAATACCGCCAGAATGAGCAGGCCTGGTACCTCAGGCCCTTCGCGCCGATGTTGCGCCATCCGATGTATTTCGCCGTCAACCGGCGCAGTGTCTCCGGCGCGCTCGCCATCGGTGTCTCCATCTCCATGCTCCCGTTTCCCGGGCACATGATGCTGGCGGTGCTCTGTGGCCTGCTGGCAGGCGTGAACCTGGGGGTCGCCGCGCTCGCCACCTGGCTGAACTCGCCGTTGACGATGGTGCCGGTGTTCTACTTCGAGTACCGCCTCGGCGCCCTGCTGCTCGGTCTGCCCTCGCAGGACTGGCCCGATGAGGTGAGCTGGGAGTGGCTGCAGGCGCAACTCAGCCTGCTGTGGCGGCCGCTGTTCCTCGGCGGACTGATCACCGCGGGCCTGACCGCGGTCGTCGTCTACTTCGGCACCAACCTGCTCTGGCGCTGGTCCTCCGCCCGGCGGCTGCGCCGGCGCCGGCAGCGCCCGCGCAGCTGATGGCCGGACGGCCTCAGGCGGTGACCGCGCCGCTCACATCGTGCAGGCGGCCATCCTCCATCTGCAGCACGCGATCCATGCTGCGGGCCCGGGCCAGGTCGTGGGTGACGATCACCAGGCTGGTGCGGGTCTCGGCATTGAGCTCGACCATCAGCCCGAAAACCCGGTCGCCGGTGCGGTGATCGAGATTGCCGGTGGGCTCATCGGCCAGCACCACCGCCGGAGAGGTCACCAGCGCGCGCGCCACGGCCACCCGCTGGCGCTCACCGCCGGAGAGTTCGCCCGGCTTGTGGTGCAGGCGGGCACCGAGCCCCACCCGTTCCAGCAGCCGGGCCGCCGCGGCCGCCACCTGTTCCAGCGGCAGGCGGCGCAGCAGCAGCGGCATGGCGACGTTCTCCAGCGCGGTGAACTCCGGCAGCAGGTGGTGGAACTGGTAGACGAAACCGAGCGACCGGTTGCGCAGCCAGCCGCGCTCGGCCTGGTTGAGGGCCGCCATGTCGCGGCCGAGCACCTGGACCGCCCCGCGCGTGGGTGTGTCGAGCCCGCCCAGCAGCTGCAGCAGCGTGGTCTTGCCCGCGCCGGACGCGCCGATGATGGCCACGCGCTCGCCGCGGGCAACCTGCAGGTCCACGCCGCGCAGCACCTGCACGACGGCCGGGCCCTCGCGGAATTCCTTTTCCAGCCCCGTGCAGGCCAGCGGGACGGCCTGCGGATCGGCGGCGGGTTGCGTGTCGATGCTGTCCATGCCTGTTCCGGTCGGGTATTCAGTAATGTCGCAGGGCCTCGGCGGGCGGCAGGGCCGCGCCACGCCATGCGGGATAGAGCGTGGAGCTGAAGGCCAGCCCCAGGGCGATGCCGCCGATGACGGCCACGTCCGGCCACTCGAGCCGGGTCGGGAAGTCGCTGATGAAGTAGATGTCGGGGGCCAGGAACTTCATGCCGAGCAGCCGCTCGACCAGCGCCACCAGCACATCGAGGTTGGCCGCCACGGCGACGCCGAGTGCGACCCCAAGCAGCGTGCCGGCCACGCCGATGAGCGTGCCCTGGGCCATGAAGATGCGCACGATTGCGCCGGGCGCCGCACCCAGCGTGCGCAGGATGGCGATCTCGCCCCGCTTCTCGCGTACCACCATCACCAGCGTGGACACGATGTTGAAGGCCGCCACGCCCACCACCATCAGCAGGATGACAAACATGATGCTCCGGGTCAGCTCGATGGAGCGGAAGAAATTGGCGTGCTCCCGTGTCCAGTCGCTGACGAACACACCGCCACCATAGGCGCGGGCGATGCCCAGCACCGATTGCGCGGCCCGCGCCGGCTCGGCGAAGGCCAGGCGGATGCCGCTGACGGCATCGCCCATGCGGAACAGCCGCGCCGCATCGCTGATGTTGGTGAAGACCAGGCCATTGTCGTACTCGTACATGCCTGCCTGGAAGATGCCCGCCACCTGGAAGCGACGCATGCGCGGCGCGACCCCGGCGGGCGTGGCCATGCCCTCGGGCACCAGCATCACCACGTGGTCGCCCATGCCCACGCCGAGCCGCTGCGCCAGCGCCTGGCCGATGACGATGGCGTATCCGCCGGGCTGGAGCGCGCGGAAGTCCCCGGCCCGCAGCAGGTTGCCGAGCGCCGCGGTGGCCAGCTCGCGCTCCGGGTCGATGCCGCGCACCTCCACCCCCTTGACCGCACTCTCCCCCACCAGCATGGCCTCGCCGCGCACGAACGGCGCGCTGGCCCGCACGCCGGGATACTCCGCCGCCACCTGCTCGAGGTGGCGCCAGTCCGTGATGCGTCCGTCGAGGCCCGTGATGGTCCCGTGGGCGAGCACGCCGAGGATGCGCGCGCGCACCTCGTGCTCGAAGCCGTTCATGGCCGAGAGCACCGCGATCAGCACGGCCACGGCCAGCGCGATGCCGGCCACCGACATCAGCGAGATGAAGGAGACGAAGCGGTTCCTGCTGCGCGACCGGACGTAGCGCAGGGCGATGGCCAGCTCGACGGGGCGCAACATGGTGCCTGGCCGGCCTACTCGTAGCGCAGCACTTCGGCAGGTTCCACGCCGGCTGCGCGGACCGCCGGGTAGACCGTTGCGACCGCGGTGATCAGCAGCGCCACCACGCTCACCGCCAGCACGTCCTCCCAGTGCAGGTCGGCGGGCAGTGAGGTCAGGTAGTACACGTCCGCCGGCATGAACTGGAAGCCGAGCAGCCGCTCCAGCGCGGGCGCCACCACGCCGATGTTGGCGGCGAGGCCGGCGCCGGCCATGACGCCACCCGCCACGCCGAGCCAGCCGATGGCCACGCCCTGCACGGCGAACACGCGCACGATGTCGCCACGGGAGAACCCCAGCGTGCGCAGGATGGCGATGCTGCCACGCTTGTCCGTGACCACCATCACCAGGGTGGCGACGATGTTGAAGGCGGCCACGGCCACGATGAGCGAGAGCAGCACCATCATCATGGTCTTCTCGAGCCGGACCGCGCGGAAGTAGGTGGCGTGATCCTGCGTCCAGTCGCGCACCACGAGGCCGCTGCCGTGGCGTGCCGCCCAGGCGTGGATGATCTGCGGCGCGGCGAAAATGTCGGTCGTCGTGATGCGCAGTCCGCCCACCCTGGATCCCAGCCCGCCGATGGCGGCGGCATCCGCGAGACTGACGAAGGCCCGCGTGCCGTCGTGGTCCTTCACGCCGAGCTCGAAGATGCCGGCGACCGTGAACTGCCACAGCCGCGACTGCAGGCCATGCTCGCGGTCCTTGGTCGGCACCAGCACCGAGACCGCGTCCCCGACGCGGGCGCCGATGCGGGCGGCGAGCGCCTCGCCGAGCACGATGGCGCGGCTGCCCGGCTGCAGGGCATCGAGGCTTCCGGCACGCATGCCGGCACGCAGCGCCGAGGCCGCATCCTCGAGCGCCGGATCGGTGCCGGTGACGATGGCGCCGGCCAGCGCCGGGCCACGACCCAGCACCGCGTCGAGTTCGATGACCGGCACCGCGGCGGTGATGCCGGGGAAGCCCAGCAGCTGCGCGCGCCGCGCCTGCCAGTCGGCCAGCCCGCCGTCGGCGCCCACCCAGGCGTGACCGGTGACGCTGGTGAGGCGCGTGCGCAGCTCGTCCCCGAAGCCGTTCATGACCGAGAGCACGACGATCAGCGCGGCGACGCCCAGCGCCACGCCCAGCGCGGAGGCCAGGGTCACGAAGGAGGCAAACTGGTTGGCCCGCTGGCTGCGCAGGTAGCGCAGGCCGATGTAGGCGGCGACCGGCCGCCTCACCGCAGGCCCCGCAGGCGCCGGATGCGCAGCGCGCCGGCGCGGGCGATCACGACCGGCATTCGCGCAGTGGCATGGGGGACCCTCCCTGGCAGGGCGCACAGTATGCACGTCTTCCCGTCATGCAACAAAAGCTGCGCAGGGATGCCGGCCTGCCAGCCGTCGCGGCCGGAATAATGTGAACCGGGTTGAGGAAACCGCCGGTTTTTCTGCATTACGGTGCGGTGCTATAGTCCGCGGCTGGATGGCCGCAGAGGTTATCACGATGCGCACACGCTCCCGCAGGTTGCTGGCCGCCACCCTGGCCATGGCCGGTATCGCCGGCATGGCACACGCCGACACCCTGATCATGCAGGGCATCGAACAGGCCCGGGCCACTGCAGCAGAGCGGCCCCTGCGCGGGATGACCATGAAGGCGGTGGCCACCCGCTGGGGTGAGCCCGCAGAGAAGCAGGCCCCGGTGGGCCAGCCACCCATCACGCGCTGGGACTACGGGGACTTCGTCGTCTTCTTCGAGTACGACCACGTCATCGACGCCGTGCCCCGCCGCCGCTGACCCGCCGCACCCTGGCCAGCCTGCCCCGGGCTGGCCCGCCCGGCCGCGCACCGCCCGGCAGCATGCCCGCCACATGCAGCGGCCGCGGTACGCTGTGTGATAATCGCGCCCCCCTTCCGGATCCCGAGCCCATGGCGCGCGCCCTGCTTGCCCGCATCGACCCGTTGCCCCGCGCCGGCACCCCGCAGCGCTGGGCCAGCCTGCCCGGCTGCGCCCCCGGCCTGGCCATCGCCGAACTCGCGGCGGCCGGTCATCCCCTGCTGGTGGTGACCGGCAACCTGGCGCAGGCCGAGACGCTGGAAGCCCAGCTGCGCTTCTTCACCGGCGGGACGCTGCCGGTGGACGTGTTCCCCGACCTCGAAATCCTGCCCTACGACAGCTTCAGCCCGCACCAGGACCTCGTGTCCGCGCGGCTGCGCATCCTGCGCGAACTGCGCCAGCGGCGCAGCGGCGTCCTGGTGACAGCTGCCACGACCCTGCTGCCCCGGCTGGCGCCGGTGTCCTACCTGGAGCGGCACACCGTGCGCATCGCCACCGGTGATGCCCTCACCCTGGAGCGCTTCCAGGCGAACCTCGACCAGGCGGGCTATGCGCGCGTGGGCCTGGTGTCCGTGCCCGGCGACTACGCGGTACGCGGCTCGCTGGTGGATTTCTTCCCGACGGGCCACGCGCTGCCGGTGCGAGTGGATTTCCTCGACGACGGCATCGACAGCATCCGCACCTTCGACCCGGACACGCAGCTCTCCGGCGACCCGCTCGCGGCGCTGGACACGCTGCCCGCCCGTGAACTGCCCAACTACACCGAGTCCATCCGCCAGTTCCGCCAGCGCTACCGGCGCCGCTTCGAGGGCAACCCGGCCGAATCGGTCATCTACCGCGAGGTCTCCGAACGCCGCCGGCCCGCCGGCGTGGAAAGCTACCTGCCGCTGTTCTTCGAGACGACGGCGACGATCTGGGACTACCTGCCGGCCGACACGCTGGTCGTGGCCCCGGACAACCTCGGGGACGCATTCGAGCAGGCCTGGCAACAGGCCCGGGAACGCCACGAGCAGCTCGGCGCGGACCGCGAGCGCCCCCTGCTGCAGCCCGCGGAAGTCTACTGCCCGCCCGCGGAGCACGCTGAACGCCTCGCCGCCCATCCGCTCGTGTACCTCGAGACAGTTGCCGCGCCATTCCCGCCAGCGACCGGCAGCACCAGCCTGCCGGCGACCGCCGCGCCCGTGCTGTTGCTCAACGCACGCGAGACCGACCCCGGCGAGCGGCTCGGCAGCTTTCTCGCCGCAGGCACCGGGCGCCTGCTGTTCGCCGTGGAGTCCCCCGGCCGCCGCGAGTGGCTGGCCGACCTGCTGACGCGCCAGGGCGAGCCTCCGGAACCGGTCAGTGACTGGGCCGCCTTCCTCGCCAGCCCGCGCCGCGTGGGACTGGCCACCGCCAGCCTGGAACGCGGCGTCGATCTGCCCGATGCCGGCATCACCCTGCTGGCCGAGCAGGAACTGTTCGGCCAGCCCGCGCGCCCGCGCCGGCGCCGGCGGCGCGGGCGGGACCCGGAGTCCGTCGTCAGCGACCTCACGGACCTGCGGGTCGGCGCCCCGGTGGTGCACATCGACCACGGCGTCGGCCGTTACGTGGGCCTGACCCGCATGAGCATCGAGGGCACGGCCGCGGAGTTCGTCACGATCGGGTACGCCGGTGGCGACCGGCTGCACGTCCCGGTGAGCTCGCTCGACCTGGTGTCGCGCTACAGCGGCGCCGCCCCGGAACTCGCGCCGCTCCACCGCCTCGGCACTGACCAGTGGCAGAAGGCGCGGCGGCGTGCCGCCGAGAAGATCCGCGACGTGGCCGCCGAGCTGCTCGAACTCTACGCGCGGCGCGCCGCGCGGCCCGGCCACAGCACGGCGCTGGATCCGCAGGGCTACGAGGCCTTTGCGGCCGGATTCCCCTTCACGCTGACCGAGGACCAGGCCAGCGCGATCGACCAGGTGCTGGCGGACCTCGCCAGCCCCCGGCCCATGGACCGGCTGGTGTGCGGGGATGTCGGCTTCGGCAAGACCGAGGTCGCCCTGCGCGCCGCCTTTGCCGCCGTCAGCAGTGGCCGCCAGGTCGCCGTGCTGGTGCCGACCACGCTGCTGGCCCAGCAGCACCACGAGACCTTCGCCGACCGCTTCGCCGACTGGCCGGTGACGGTGGAAGTGCTCTCGCGCTTCAGGACCGCACAGGAACACCGGCAGGTGCTGCAACGGCTCGCCGCGGGCCAGGTCGACATCGTCATCGGCACCCATCGCCTGCTGCAGAAGGACGCGGCCTTCAGGAACCTCGGCCTCGTCATCATCGACGAGGAACACCGCTTCGGCGTGCGCCACAAGGAACAGCTCAAGGGCCTGCGCGCGGAGGTGGACATCCTCACGCTGACGGCCACGCCCATCCCGCGCACGCTCAACATGGCGCTCGGCGACCTGCGGCAGCTCTCGCTGATCACCACGCCGCCGGAATCGCGCCTGGCCATCAAGACCTTCCTCAGCACCTGGAGCGCGCAGCTGGTCCGC
Organism: Gammaproteobacteria bacterium; assembly: GCA_020853135.1. GTDB lineage: Bacteria > Pseudomonadota > Gammaproteobacteria > Steroidobacterales > QUBU01. The sequence continues at coordinate 110,473 of JADYZO010000107.1, read as the reverse complement.
GAAGCCTGCCTGCGCGAACTGCAGCGTGGCGGCCAGGTCTATTTCGTGCACAACCGCATCCAGGACATCGGCGCGGTGGCGGCGCAGGTGGCGAAGATCATGCCCGAGGCGCGCCTGGAGGTCGCCCACGGCCAGATGCATGAGCGGGAACTCGAGCGCGTGATGCTCGATTTCTACCACCGCCGCTTCGACATCCTCGTCTGCACCGCCATCATCGAGAGCGGACTCGACGTGCCCACCGCCAACACCATCATCATCGACCAGGCCGAGCAGTTCGGCCTGGCGCAGCTGCACCAGCTGCGGGGCCGGGTCGGCCGCTCCCACCACCAGGCCTTCGCCTACCTGCTGGCGCCGCCGCGCGAGGCGCTGCAGGCCGATGCGCGCCAGCGCCTGGAGGCGATGGAGGCGCTCGAGGACCTCGGCGCCGGCTTCCTGCTCGCGACCCATGATCTGGAGATCCGCGGCGCCGGGGAGTTGCTGGGCGAAGGCCAGAGCGGGCAGATCCAGGAAATCGGCTTCGCGCTCTACAACGAGATGCTGGCCCGCACCGTGCAGGCCCTGGAGAAGGGCATCGAGATCGATCCCGGACAGGGTGCCGGGCGCGGTCCGGAGATCGACCTGCACGTCCCGGCCTTGCTGCCCGAGGAGTACCTGCCCGACATCCACCTCCGCCTGGTGCTCTACAAGCGCATCGCCAATGCGGATGGCGCCGGCGCCCTGGCGGAACTCGGGCGCGAACTGGCGGACCGCTTCGGCCACCTGCCCCCGGCCACGGCCAACCTGCTGCGCATCGCCGGGCTGCGGCTGCAGGCCCGCGCGCTCGGCATCGCGCGCCTGACGGCCGGCAGCGGCGGCGGGAGCGTGGAATTCGCCCAGGCCACGCAGGTGGACCCGGCGGTGCTGGTCCGCCTGATCGGCGCGGACCCCAGGCAGTTCCGCCTGGACCCGCGCCAGCGGCTCGTCTTCCGTGCGCAGATGAACGAACCCGAAGAACGGCTGGCCTACGCCGGCCACCTGCTGGCGCAACTCGCGGCCACGCCGGCAGGCGGCGGTGCGGCTGCCGCCCGCCGGGCCGACATGGCATCATGAGGCCCATGCCAGACCGCCGAACCGCAGCCGGCCGCGGCGCGAGCACCCTGTTCCTCGCCCTGCTCGCGATGTCACCCGCGCTGTGGCCTGCGTCCGCGATGGCCGGCGCCTACGAGGTGGAGATCGTGGTGTTCCGCCACCTCGACCAGCGCGGCAATACCCCGGAGGTGCCTGCGCCACTCGCGCCGCGGGCAGCCCCGGCCCCCGACCCTGGCGCATCCACCGAAACCACGCCGCTGGCCCCGGGGGCCTTGCGCCTCGGCAACCTCGCCGCGCGCCTGCGCCGCGGGCCGGGCTACCAGCTGCTCTATCACGGCGGCTGGACCCAGGCCGTGGAGCCGCAGGCGCAGGCGCGGCCGACGCCGCTGCCCGAGGCAGCGCTGCAGGCCGGACTCAGCGGCGCGCTCACCCTCTATCGCGAACGCTACCTGCATGTGCTGGTCGATGTGTCGCTGTCCGCTGCCGGCGAGGCGGCGGGCGGGAACTGGCGCATCCGCCAGGGCCGACGGCTGCGCGGCACCGCCCTGCAGTATTTCGACCATCCGGCATTCGGCGTGATCATCGCGGTGAAGGCACCGGCCGGAACCGGGGACGAGGGCCCGGCGGCTGCCACCGACGAGGAGTCCTGACGCGACAGGCGCGCGGACCCCGCGGGACCCGCGCCAGCGGATGTCCGCCTCAGCCCGCCCCGAGCACCTGGCCGGCTGCGCTGGCCGGACGTGCGAGTTCGGCTTCCGCCTTCTGCAGCAGCGTGCTCTCGCCTGCCCCGCCTGGCGGAACCTCGCTGCCGACACCCACCGAGACAGTGAGGTAGCGGCCAGCCGGCGAGCGCGGGTGATGGATCGCCAGGTGGCGGACCTTGCGCGCGATCTGCTCGGCGAACTGGCGCACCTGCGCCTCCTCGCTGCCACCCACCAGTACCGCGAACCGGTTGTCGGCCAGGCGGGCTGCCACGTCCCCGCCCCGGCGCAGCGAGCCGTTGATGGCATGCGCCACCTTGCGCAGGCAGGAGTCTGCGGCATGCCTGCCGTAGAGGTCCCGGTAGCGGTCGAAGGCATCGACCTCGAAGACGATGACGCTGATGCGCCGCTGCTCGCGGCTGGCAATCGCCCAGTCGCGCTGCACCACCTCGAGGAAACTCTGGCGGTTCGCCAGGCCCGTGGTGGCATCACTGCGATCCAGTTGCCGCAGCCGCAGCTGCGCATCGCGCAGCGCCAGGCGCAGCGTGTCCTCGCCGGAGGACTCGCCGCCGCGCGGATCGGCATCGACGGTGACCAGCCAGTACGCGGGCTGCCCGGGCCGGGCAAACAGCGGCGAGACCTGCAGGGTCATGTCCACGGGCTCGCCCGAACGCGACTGCCAGCGCTGGCGCAGGTGGCGCACCACGAGGGAGGGGTTGCCGAGCAGGCGCTCGCGCTGGGGCAGCAGTTCTTCCGGGTCCACCAGCAGGCCGCGCCAGGGACAGCCGAGCAGGCTGTCCGTATCCAGCCCGACGAGCTGGCCGACGATGGCATTCATGTAGACCACGGGCCAGTGCTCCTGGCGCGCATCGATGATCAGGGTGCCAATGGGCAGCTGCTCCAGCGCCTGGATCAGGACGTTTTTATCAATATCTTTCATCGACTTGTCAGGATATTCTGAACTGATACCACGTGAACCGGCAGCTGCCTGCCGGCGCAGCGGTCCGGCAAGGCAGCAACCCGATGGTGGATGTTAGGTGGCGTCCCGTGCCCGGTCTGTGACAGCGGTCACCGCCTTGCGCCAAGGCCCGCCTGCGGACGTCAGTGCCCGCTGGCCACGGCGCACCCGTTCAGGGCGGAGCGCCACCGGCCGACGGCCCGGCCAGTGCGTAGATGCCGGGCAGGTGCCGCCAGCGCCCCTGGTGGTCCATGCCACAACCGAAGACGAACTCATCCCCGACCTCCAGGCCGACGAATTCCGGCAGCGGCCCCGCCACCGGCCGGTCATGGCGCTTGCGCACCAGCACCGCGGCCACGACGCGCGTTGCGCCGGCCTCCAGGCAATGGCGGCGCAGTTCGGCGAGCGTGTGGCCTTCGTCGAAGATGTCGTCCACCAGCACGACCAGCCGTCCCTGCAGCGGTTGCTGCGGCCGGCTGATCCAGCGCAACTCCCCGCCGGTGCGGGCATCCCGGTAGCGGCTCAGCTGGCAGTAGTCGAGGACGAAGTCTCCGCTTAGCCGCCGGGCGATCTCCACCAGCGGCACCATCCCGCCGACCATGACGCCGATGAAGACGCAGCCGGTGGCATCGACCAGCGGCTGCAGCCCCGCGGCCAGGCGCGTCCAGGCCCGCGCGACCCGGGCCGCGGGCACCAGCAGGCGCGCACCGGGAACGGGCGGCTCAGCCACGCAGGTCGAGCGGCGGTCGGTCGAGGGCCGCTGCCAGCTGGGCAGTAGCCCGCTGCCAGTCGGCATGCTCACGCAGCGGGGGCTCACCCGGCCGCACCGGCCGGGCCCGCATCGCCACGAGGCGTGCATGCGCGGCCGGGTCGCTGAAGCCGGCCAGCCCCCCGAGTGCGCCGGCCGCGGCCACCGGATCGTTGCAGACGAGGGCCATGTCGGCACCGGCAGCCAGCGCCTGGCGCACGCGCTCGGTGGTGCTTCCTGCGACCGACGCACCCGCCATGCTCAGGTCATCGGTGAAAATGGCCCCCTGGAAGCCCAGGCGCTGGCGCAGCTGGCCACGCAGCCACAGGGGCGACAGGCTCGCGATGCGGTCATCGACCCGGGGATAGCGCACATGCGCCACCATGATGCCGGCCAGGCCATGGTCGATCAGCCGCAGGTAGGGTGCGATGTCCTCGTCGATCTCCGGCAGCGACCGCCGGTCCACGGGCAGCTCATGGTGCGAATCGGCCGTCACGGCACCATGCCCCGGGAAGTGCTTGGCCACCGCCGCCATGCCCGCGGCGCGCATCCCCTGCATGTACGAGAGCGCCAGGCTGGCCACGGCGTCGGGATCGCGGTGCAGGGCGCGGTCGCCGATCACCCCGCTCAGTCCCCAGTCGAGGTCCACGCAGGGTGCGAAGCTGAAATCCACACCGGCCTCCACGAGCTCCGCCGCCATGATCCAGCCACAGGCCCGGGCGAGGTGGCGGGCCCGGTCGGCATCCGCGTCGTACTGGTGCCCGAGCCAGCGCAGGGGCGGCAGCAGCGTGAAACCGGTGCGGAAGCGCTGCACGCGCCCGCCCTCCTGGTCGACGGCAATCAGCGGCGCGGGATGGCGCACGTCGCGGATCTCCGCGGTGAGGGCCTGCAACTGCCCGCGGTCGGCGAAGTTGCGCGCGAAGAGGATCACGCCACCCACCAGCGGATCGGCCAGCTGCTCGCGCTCCCCGGCCGTCAGGGCCAGGCCGGCGACGTCGATCATGAGGGGGCCGAGCGTCATGAGGTCATGCCGGGGTGGCGGTGCGCTCAGGGCACGATGTCGACCGGCGTCCCGGCCTCCACCCTGTCGAACAGTTCGATGACATCCGCATTGCGCATCCTGATGCAGCCGTGGGAGAAGGGTACGCCCATGGGTTCGCTGTCAGGCGTGCCGTGGATATAGATGAAGCGGCGCATGCTGTCGACGTTCCCGAGGCGGTTGCGCCCCGGTTCGCTGCCCGACAGCCAGAGGATGCGGCTGAGGATCCAGTCGCGCCCCGGGCAGCGCGCGGCCAGCGCCGGTGTCCACAGCTCGCCGGTCGCACGACGGGCCCGCAGCACGGCGCCGCGCGGCAGTCCGGCACCGATGCGGGCACGGACGACGTGGCGGCCACGGGGCGTGCATTGGCTTCCCTGGCGCTCGCCCGGGCCGTAGCGGGAGGTGGACACCGCGTAGCTGATGCGGCAGGCCCCGCCCTCGATCACCTCCAGGCGCTGCCCGGTGAGGATGACACGCAGGAGCAACCCCGCCATCGGCATCAGTCCCTTTCGAACAGCGCCACGGACTCGACGTGGCTGGTGGCGGGGAACATGTCGAGGATGCCGGCGGCGGCCAGCCGATAGCCGTGCTCGTGCACCAGCACACCGGCATCGCGTGCCAGCGTCCCGGGGTGGCAGGAAACGTAGAGGATGCGCCGGGCGGCGGTCTGCGCCAGCGGCGCGAGCATGGCCGCCGCCCCGGCCCGCGGCGGGTCGAGCAGCACGGCGTCGAAGCGCCCGCCCGCCCAGCTGCCGGCACCGTCGGCCGTGGACAGGTCGGCCACGGCGAACCCGGCATTGGCGATGCCGTTCAGCTGCGCATTCGCCCGCGCCCGCTCCACCATGGCGGCTTCGCCCTCCACGCCCAGCACGCTGCCCGCCTGTCGCGCCAGGGGCAGCGTGAAGTTGCCGATGCCGCAGTACAGATCGAGCAGGCGCATGCCGGCGTGCGGGGCGAGCAACTCCAGCGCCAGGCTGATCATGCGCCCGTTGATGGCGCTGTTGACCTGGATGAAGTCGGTGGGTCCGAACGCCAGGCGCAGGCCGCTGTCGGGCAACGCGTACCAGAGCTCGCCACCATCGGCCTGTGCGTCGAGGGGCTCGATCGAGCCAGCCCCCCCTGCCTGGAGCAGGATCCGCACACCGTGCTGGCAGCCAAACCCGCGCAGTGCCGCGCGGTCCGCCGCCGTCGGCGGCGCCAGCACGCGGAATACGAGCACCGTGGCATTGTCCGCCACCGCAGCCTCGACCTGTGGCACCCGCTGGCGGATCGACAGGCTGCCGATCAGCCCGCTCAGGGGATCGATCAGGCCGGCCACCGCCGGGTGCAGCACCTCGCATCCGCGCATGTCGGTGACCCGCGGGCTGTGGCGCTCGGAGAAACCGACCAGCACCCTGCCCTTGCCGGCGACATCGCGCACGCTGAGGCGTGCACGCCGGCGATAGCCCCAGGCCGGCCCCGCCACCGCCGGCATCAACCGCCCGGGTGTCACCCGGCCGATGCGTCCGAGGCTCTCCGCCAGGGCACGTTCCTTGAGTGCCAGCTGTGCGGCAGTGGACAGGTGCTGCAGGCTGCAGCCGCCACAGCCGCCGAAATACGGGCAGCGGGGCTCCACGCGGTCAGGGGAGCGGGCCCCGATCCCCAGCAGTTCGCCCTCGTCATAGTCGCGGTGCGCGCGCACCCGCCGGAAGGTGACGGACTCGCCGGCAATGGCGCCGTCGATGAAGACCCGCTTGCCGGCCACGCTGGTGAGCCCGCGGCCCTCGATGGTCATGTCCTGCACCACGGCGTTCTCCGGCAGCTCGTGCCGGAGCCTGCGGATGGCGCGCCGCCCGCCCATTGCTCAGGCGCCCGCAGGCTGCGGCCAGGCCGCGAGGAAGGCCGCAAGGTGCGGCTGGCCGGAGCCGGCCAGCATCCCGCGCAGGCGCGCGAGTTCGTGCGCGAGCCCGGCCTCGTCCAGCAGGCTGCGGATGTGCTGGAACCGCAGGTACACCAGGTAGGTGTTGATGACATCGGTCTCGCAGTAGTTGCGGATCCCGCTGATGTCACCCGCCTGGTACGCCTCCCAGACCCTGCTGCCGTCCATCCCGAGCTTGCCCGGGAAGCCGAGCATCACCGCGATGTCATCGAGCCTGGCGCGCGCGCGTCCCTGGAAGCCCGACAGCACATCCATCAGGTCGAGATGGCGCCAGTGGAAGCGGCTGAGGTAGTTGTTGAAGCGGAACTCCCGGTCATCCTCGCCCACGTCCCAGTAGCGCCGGGATGCCACGCCGTGGAGCAGCGCCCGGTAGTGCAGGACCGGCAGGTCGAAGCCCCCGCCGTTCCAGGACACCAGCTCGGGTGCATAGCGGTCGATGCCATCGAAAAACCGGCGCACCAGCTCGGCCTCGTCGCTGTCCGGGTGGCCGAGGCTCCAGACCTTCAGCTCGTCCTGGCGGCGCAGCAGCACCGAGATGGCGACGATGCGCTGCTGGTGCAGCGGCAGGAACTCGCTGCCCGTGGCCTGCAGCTGCTGGAAGGCCATGGCCTTGGCGACCTCGCCATCGGCGATGCCATCGAGGTCGTAGAGGCGCCGGCCCAGCGCCACGTCGGGCACGGTCTCGATGTCGAACACCAGGGTGGTCATGGCCGCTCCCCGCTCACTGCCTGCGCATCAGCACGGCCACGGCCACCACCAGCCCGGCTTCGTCGGAGAGGGTCAGGTGGCCGGCGCCGATGCCGAGCTCCTCGCACAGGCGCTGGCCCCGGGCCGAATAGACGACCTCGGGCCGGCCGAGTGCGTTGGGTCTGACCCCCGCATCACGCAGCCACATGCCGTTGGCGAAGCCGGTGCCCATGGCCTTGACGATGGCCTCCTTGGCGGCGAAGCGCATGGCGAGGAAGCGCACGGGCTGGCGCGTGCGGCGGAACTGCCCGAGCTCCTCGGGCATGAGCAGCCGCTCGGCGAAGCGCCCGCCGAAGCGCGTGAAGACCGCCTCGACCCGCGCCACCTGCAGGATGTCGGTGCCGATGCCGAAGATCATGGCGAGCGGGCGGCGAGCATCAGCCGCTTCATCGCAGCCACGGCGCCCGCCAGGCCATCGAACACCGCCCGGGCGACGATCGCATGGCCGATGTTGAGCTCGGAGATCTCCCGGATGGCCGCCACCGGCTGCACGTTGTGGTAGTGCAGGCCATGGCCCGCATGCACGTCGAAGCCGAGCCGGACCGCGTACCGGGCCGCCTCGCGCAGGCGCTCGAGTTCAATGGCACGGCCACTCTCATCGACGGCCTCGGCATAGCCGCCGGTGTGCAGCTCGACGATGCGGACACCAGCGGCGGCACAGGCATCGATCTGCGCCGGGTCCGGGTCGATGAACGGCGCCACGCGGATCCCGGCCGCCGCGAGCCGCGCCGTGGCCTCGCGGATGCGCCCGAGGTCCCCGGCCACGTCCAGCCCGCCTTCGGTGGTCAGCTCCGGGCGCCGTTCGGGCACGAGACAACAGTCCGCCGGTCGCAGCCGTTCGGCCAGTCCCAGCATGGGCTCGGCCACCGCCATCTCGAGGTTCATGCGGGTCTGCAGGGTCCGGGCGAGCAGCTCGACATCGCGCTCCTGGATGTGGCGGCGGTCCTCGCGCAGGTGCACCGTGATGCTGTCGGCCCCGGACTGCTCGGCCACCCAGGCGGCCATCACCGGATCGGGGAAGCGCGTGCCGCGGGCCTGGCGCAAGGTGGCCACATGGTCGACGTTGACGCCGAGGAGAATGCTGCTCATGTCCCGCCGGGATTTCCTGTGGCTGGCCGGCCGGCACCAGCGCCGGTCGCGGGCGCATGATCGCACCCGCCCGGCAGCCGGCGCAAACACCACCGGCCTCAGCGGCGCATCGCGCGGGCCACCCGCCGGGTCTTGAGCGCCTGCCCCCCCAGGTGGTGGTCGAGGACCGCACGCAGCAGGCGCCGGGCGCTCTGCAGGGTGGCGGCCCCGTCAAGCTCACCGCGGCCGATGGCGAGCAACTCGGTGCCCCGGTAGGTGGCGGCATCGGTGGCCCCCTCCCCGGACGCGACCGGCCCGCGCTCGGCCACGTACTGGTAGCGGCCCCCGGGATCCAGCGGCAGGCCCGAGAGCGCCTCGTGGTCGAGATTCAACCCGTAGCCGGACTCGGCGAGCAGTTGCATCTCGAAGCCGCGGAGCGCGGACTCGGGGGCCAGCCCGCAGCCCAGCATGCCCAGGGTCCGCGCGTACCCGGCGAAGACCCGCGGATGCGGATCACCCCGGTGCAGGAAGCGCAGCAGCAGCTCGTTGAGGTAGAAGCCCGACATCAGGCCATCGCCCGCCAGCGCCAGCGCGGCACCGGCACCCTCGGCCGCAGCCAGCGTCATCAGCCCGCCGGAGCGCCCCGACCACGATAACAGCAGCGGCTGGAACGGTTGCAGCAGCGGGCGCAGCCGGCTGCCGGGACGGCGTGCGCCACGCGCCACGAGACTGACCCGGCCGTGGTCACGGCTCAGCACCTCGAGCAATTCGCTGGTCTCGCGGTAGGCGCGACCATGCAGCACGAAGGCGGGTTCAAGGACCACCCGCTCCACGGTGCTCACGATCCGGCCTCGTAGCCGAACTGGCGCAGGGCACGCGCGTCGTCGGCCCAGTTGCGCCGCACCTTCACGTGCGTCTGCAGGAAGACCTTCTTGCCGAGGAAGGCCTCGAGGTCCAGGCGCGCCGCCTGGCCGATGGCCTTGAGCCGCTCGCCGCCACGCCCGAGGATGATGGGACGCTGCGAGTCCTTCGCCACCCAGATGAGGGCGTCGATCCTGACCAGCTTGCCGTCGTCCTCCACGGCACCGATCTCCACGGCCAGGCCGTAGGGCACCTCACGCTCCAGCGCGGCCATGAGCTTCTCGCGCAGGATCTCGCCGATGCGGAAGTCCCGGCCGCGGTCGGTCTTCATCTCGTCGGGGTAGAAACGCCCGCCCGGCGGCAGCTGCGCGAGGATCAGCTCCACGAGCTGCCCGAGATTCTCGCCCGTCAATGCCGAGACGGGCACGATCCCGGCAAAGGACTGGCGGGCCCCGGCCGCCTCCAGCAGCGGCAGCATCTTCGTGCGCGGCCGCACCAGGTCCGCCTTGTTCACCACGAGGATCACCGGTGCGCTGGCCTTCGCCAGCCGGCGCAGCACGTGTTCGTCCCCCGCACGCCAGCCACCCGCCTCGATGACGAAGAGCACCAGGTCGGCATCGGCCAGTGAACTGGTGGCAGCCCGGTTCATGGTGCGGTTGATGAGCTTGCGGGCATTGGCATGCAGCCCCGGCGTATCGACGAACACCACCTGGCTGTCGGGGCGGCTGCGGATGCCGATGATGCGGTGGCGCGTGGTCTGCGGCCGGGCGGTGACGATGCTGACCTTCTCGCCGACCAGGGCATTGACCAGTGTCGACTTGCCGGCGTTGGGCCGGCCGACCACCGCGACGAAGCCCGCGCGAAACTCCCCGCCAGGGCTCATGGCGCCGCCGGCGTCCCGCCTGCCGCGAGGACCTCCGCCAGGGCGCGCTGGGCGGCATCCTGCTCGGCCGTGCGCCGGCTCGCCCCGTGGCCGCCGACGACCACGCCAAGCGAACCGATCTCGCACACCACCTCGAACACCTGGGCGTGCGCCGACCCCGCGACGTGCTTCACGGCATAGACCGGCAGCTGCTCGCCCCGCGCCTGCAGCCATTCCTGCAGGCGCGTCTTCGGATCGGTGAGCGCCTCCTCGCCGGGCAGGTCGGCGAGGCGGCCGGCATAGAGGCGCAACACCACGGCCTCGGCGGCTGCCATGCCACCGTCGAGGTAGATGGCGCCGAGGAGTGCCTCCAGCGCATTGGACAGGATGGAGGAGCGCTGGTGGCCGCCGGTGCGGGTCTCGCCACTGCCGAGGCGGACGAGGTCGGCCAGACCGAGGTCACGGGCGATGTCCGCCAGCGTCTCCCCACGCACCAGGCGGGAGCGGATGCGGCTCAGCAGGCCCTCGCCGGCATCCGGCCGGCGCCGGTAGAGGGCGTCGGCGATCACCAGGCCGAGCACGGCGTCGCCGAGGAATTCGAGGCGCTCATTGTTGCGGGCCGATGCGCTGCGGTGGGTCAGGGCGAGGTCGAGGAGGCCCGGGTCGGCGAAGTGGTAACCGAGCCGGTCCCCGGCCCAGCGCACCGCTGTCGTCACTTGCGTATCTCAACCTCGTCGTTGAAGGTGACCAGCAGGGAGATGTTGGCGATGAACGACTCCGGACGCTCGTAGCGGGCGGCCACGGTGAGGCCGGTACCGGTGCTCTCGATGTCGAAATCGCGGGCCCGGAGGCTGTAGACCATCTCGATGTCGAGCTTCTTGTCGATGGCCCGCCGCACCTCCACCGCCGTGACCGGCTGGCCGTCGAACTCGCTCTTCACGTCGGCCAGTATCTTCCTGATCTTCATGTTCTCGAGATAGATCGGCACGAGCTTCAGGCCTGCGAAGCCGATCAGGCCCACCATCGCCGCCAGGACCAGGAAACTGATCAGCGTCAGGCCCTTCTGCTTGGCATGCATGTGCTTCACTCCTTCGTCACGCAAATCGCCGTCGCCGGCCCCACGGGCCACAGCATACACAACCCGCCGTGCGGGCGGGCGGCGCCCTATTCGATCCGCCCGCCGATCCGGCCCCAGCGGGGCATGCTCCTGAAGTCCCAGTTCATCCAGATCCGCACCGCCCGACCGACGATGTTCGCCTCCGGGATCGGCCCGATGAAGCGGCTGTCCTGGCTGTTGTCGCGGTTGTCACCCATCATGAAGTAGTGGCCGGGCGGCACGACGAAGGTGCCGTCGCCACGGCCCGCGCCCCCCGGGATCAGCAGGATCTGGTGGCTGACACTGCCGAGCTGCTCCTGCAACAGGATGGAGCCAGGCTGCAGTTCGTCGTTGTAAATGCCGCGCAGCTCGTCCGGCACCGGCTGGCCATTGATCACAAGGTGATCGTTGGCGTAGCGGATGGTGTCGCCCGGCAGGCCCACCAGGCGCTTGATGTAGTTGGTGCTGGGGTCCGCGGGCAGGCGGAAGACGATGACGTCACCGCGCCGGGGTTCGCCGATGTCCACGATCTTCGTGTTCAGCACGGGCAGCCGCAGCCCGTAGGTGTATTTGTTGACGAAGATGAAGTCCCCGGTCAGCAGGGTCGGCATCATCGAGCTGGAGGGGATGCGGAATGGCTCGAACAGGAAGGAGCGCACCACCAGCACCAGGAGGAGCACCGGGAAGAACGAGCGGGCATATTCCACCACCACCGGTTCAGCGGTGGACGCCGGGCGGCCCATGGCCCGGTAAGCGCGGTGGGCGCCCCAGACCAGGCCCGTGGCCAGGGTGGCCAGCACCAGTATCAGCGAGAAATCCACGGCATCACCACCCTGAGCCCAGGAGAAACCCGGCGGACTTTACCACGGGCGGCTTTCAGGATTCCGACTTGCCGCGCCCGGAATGGAGCACCGCCAGGAACGCCTCCTGGGGAATCTCCACGGCCCCGAACTGCTTCATGCGCTTCTTGCCGGCCTTCTGCTTCTCGAGCAGCTTGCGCTTGCGCGTGATGTCGCCGCCATAGCACTTGGCGAGCACGTTCTTGCGCATGGCCTTCACGGTGGCGCGGGCAATGATCTGCGAGCCGATCGCCGCCTGCAGGGCCACCTCGAACATCTGCCGCGGGATCACCTCCTGCAGGCGCTCGACGATCTCCCGCCCCCGGCGCTGGGCCGACTCGCGGTGCACGATGAGGGACAGCGCATCGACCTTTTCCTTGTTGATCAGGATGTCCAGCCGCACGAGGTCGCCCGGCACGAAGCGCGAGAACTGGTAGTCGAAGGAGGCATAGCCACGGCTGATGGACTTCAGGCGGTCGAAAAAGTCGAAGACGACCTCGGCCATCGGAATCTCGTATTCCATGGCCACCTGGCTCGCCAGGTACTCGATGCGCTTCTGCACGCCGCGCTTGCCGACGCACAGCTGCATCACGGGGCCGACGAACTCGTTGGGCACGAGGATGCTGGCGGTGATGTAGGGCTCGCGCACCTCGGCAATCGTGCTGGTCGGCGGCAGCAGCGCCGGGTTGTCGATCATCCGGGTATCGCCGGCGGTGGTGACGATCTCGAAGACCACGGTGGGGGCCGTGGAGATGAGGTCCAGCCCGTATTCCCGCTCCAGCCTCTCCTGCACGATCTCCATGTGCAGCAGGCCAAGGAAGCCGCAGCGGAAGCCGAAGCCGAGGGCCGCCGAAGACTCCGCCTCGAAGCGCAACGCGGCGTCATTGAGCCTGAGCTTCTCGAGGGCGTCGCGCAGGCCCTCGAAATCCTCGGAACGGATGGGAAACAGGCCGGCGAACACCCGCGGCTTGACCTGCTGGAAGCCTGGCAGCGCCACCGCGCAGGGGCGTGACTCCAGCGTCACGGTATCGCCCACCGGCGCGCCATGGACATCCTTGATGCCCGCGATGACGTAACCCACCTCGCCGGCACCGAGCACGTCGCGCGCCCGGGCCTTCGGCGTGAAGGTCCCGACCTCGGTCACCAGGTGGTGCCGCCCCGTCGACCAGATGCGGATCTTCGCACCCTTCGGCAGCGCACCGTTCATGACCCGCACCAGGGACACGACACCCATGTAGTTGTCGAACCAGGAATCGATGATCAGCGCCTGCAGCGGTGCCTGCGGATCACCCTGCGGCGGCGGGATGCGCCGGATGAGCAGCTCCATCAGTTCCGGCAGGCCCTTGCCGGTCTTGGCGCTGACCAGGGCACAGCCTTCGGCATCGATGCCGATGATCTCCTCGATCTCGCGCATGACCTTCGCCGGGTCGGCACTGGGCAGGTCGATCTTGTTGATGACCGGGACGACCTCGAGTCCCGCCTCGATGGCCGCGTAGCTGTTGGCCACGCTCTGCGCCTCCACGCCCTGCGCGGCATCCACCAGCAGCAGCGCGCCCTCGCAGGCGGCCAGCGAGCGGGACACCTCGTAGGAGAAGTCCACGTGGCCCGGCGTGTCGATCAGGTTGAGGTGGTAGATGCGCCCATCGGCCGCCTGGTACTGCAGGGCGACCGTCTGCGCCTTGATGGTGATGCCGCGTTCGCGTTCCAGGTCCATGGAGTCGAGGACCTGGGTGCTCATCTCGCGCTCCGCCAGGCCGCCGCACAGCTGGATGAACCGGTCAGCCAGCGTGGATTTGCCGTGGTCGATGTGGGCGATGATGGCGAAATTGCGGATCTGGCTGAGGCTGGCGCTCATGTCCCCGGGGGGCCGTGCAAAAGGCGGCAGATTATACCCGGAAGCGGGCTCCGGGCCGGGCCTTTACCCGCCGGATGATGCCCGGGGGGAACCACGCAACCAGGCCGTGAGCCGTGCCTCGTCGAGCGGCCAGCCCGACAGCTCGCCATCAGCGGCCAGCACCACCGGTATGCGCAGGCCGTAGCGGCTGCGCAGCGCCTCCTCGCCATCGACGTCCACGACCCGCAGCTGCACGCCGGCGGCGCGGCAGCGGGGCTCCAGGATCTCCAGCGCATCCTCGCAGAGGTGGCACCCGGGTCGGCCCAGCAGGGTCAATTCACGGCCGGGCACGGGCATCAGCGCGAGGAGGCGGGGCGATCCACGATGCGGGCCGAACGGGCGAACATTTCCACGGTGCGCACGGGCACCTCGCCAACCGCCGTGATCATGTGGCCGTTCAGGGTGGTGGTATAGGCGTTCGCGGCGCCCATCTGGGACAGGCCCTCGGCCTGCTCGGCAGCACCCACCGCGGGCTCGACGAACAGCGACACGGTGGCCAGGCCATCGGAGTACACGACCTGGCGCAGGCTGCCGGCCGTGCCCGGCGTGATCCTCGCCTTGCGCACGGCCAGGCGGAAGCCGGGCGGCAGCTGTGTCACGACCCACTCGTCCCCGGCCGCCGCGGCCGGAGGCCCGGCGGGCACGTTGCGGCCCTGTGCGGGGGGAGGCGCAGGGGCACTGGATGTCACGGCGGCGGATGGCGGGGCCGCGACCTGCGCCGGGACACTGATCCGCGTGAACAGTATCTGCTCGAGCACATGGCCCCGCTCGTCCACGAGCTGCGTCTTCAGCGGCAGGAACGTGGCACGGTCCAGCCAGAGGCGATAGCCGTAGCGGAAACCGTCGCGCGGCCGGATCACGATGCCCTGCGTGTCACGCCCGGCGATGCGCTCGGGCGCGGCGAACGACAGCAGGTACAGTGCATCGTCGATGCCCGCCGGCCCGGGCAGCCGGTCCGGCAGCGGGCTGCGGGGCTGCTGGCGGCCATCGCGCGCCTCCACCAGCACGGCGTGCTGGTCGGGAAAGATGCCGGTGACCGCCGCATCGTTGCGGATGATCTGCCGCCCGGCGTCCTCGCAGCTGACCCGCTCGGTGATGTGCCCATCCTGCAGCTGGCGGACGATGTGCAGGACGCTGCTGTCCGCGCCCTGCAGGTGGACGAGCGTGCCCTCGTAGGGGAGATGCTCCGCGGCCTCGTTCATGCGCTCGAGCAGGGCACGCGCAGGCTCTGCCGCCGCAGCCGGCAGCGCCAATCCGCCCGGGATGAGCAGC
Source organism: Gammaproteobacteria bacterium (assembly GCA_020853135.1). Lineage (GTDB taxonomy): Bacteria > Pseudomonadota > Gammaproteobacteria > Steroidobacterales > QUBU01. The sequence continues at coordinate 95,402 of JADYZO010000107.1, read as the reverse complement.
ACCCCGAGCACCGGCCGCAGCAGCCGCCAGTACCGCCGGCGGCTACCAGGCATCCGGCCTGTCCTCCGGCTGGCGCCAGGACGCACGTTCCGCGCGCGCCGAAACCAGCCGCGAGTCGAAATTGCCGCGGGAAATGACACTCGCGTACTCGCCGTGAGCCAGCAGGTAGCCGGTCAGGCGGGTGGCCGCCTGCGGCGCCAGGCGCCGGCTGGCGACGGTGCTGACTTCGGCCAGCGGCTCGAGTCCGGCGGCCCGGGCCAGCGCGGGCGCCCCCGCCACGGCCTGGGCGGCTGGCGCTGGCACGCCAGGAACGATGCGCAGCACCGCCACCAGCGCGACCGAGGCGGCCAGTGCACCGGCCATCCAGCCCCTTGCGCGGCCCGGCAGCCGCCGGCGCTCCGGCACGGGCGCCGCCTCCGTGGCGAGCGCCGCCCGCACGCGCTCGGCCACGCCAAGCGCACCCGGCACGGCCGTTCCCGTACGGATGCATTCGCCGATCATGGCGTAGCGCCCGAGCGTGGCGCGCCTGCCGGGATCGCGATCGAGCCGGGCCAGCAGCAGGTCGATTTCCTCCGCCGGCAGTTCGCCGTCCAGGAGTGCGGACAGCTGTTCTTCGAGTACCTTGCCCATATGTTCGCTACCGTCGGTTGGTCAGGGTGGGTTGCCGGCCATCGCCTCGATGCTCCGATCGATGGCATCACGCGCCCGGAAGATGCGCGAGCGCACAGTGCCGACCGGGCAGTCCATGGCGCTGGCGATTTCCTCGTAGCTCAGGCCGTCGATCTCGCGCAGCATGATGGCCGTGCGCAATTCCTCGGGCAATGACGCAATCGTGCGTTCCACGGTCCGCTGCAGTTCCTCCTGCATGGCGAGTCCCTCGGGGGAATCCTCCTCGCGCAGGCGGGCATTGGCTGCGTAATTCTCGGGATCCTGCAGGTCCAGGCTGTAATCCACCGGGCGGCGCTGCAGTGAAACCAGGTAATTCTTGGCGGTATTGATGGCGATGCGGTAGAGCCAGGTGTAGAAGGCGCTCTCGCCACGGAAGGTGGGCAACGCGCGATAGGCCTTGATGAATGCTTCCTGGGCCACGTCCTGGGCCTCGACCGGATCATGCACGTAGCGCATGACCAGCTTCACGATGCGCTGCTGGTACCGGAGCACCAGCGCATCAAATGCGCGCCGATCGCCCTGCTGGACGGTCTGCACTAGCAACTGGTCGCTGGTCTGCTCTGCCATGCGGATCCGGGGCCGGTCAGCGGCACGGATCCGCATCAGCCCGATAGACTGCGGTCCGTCGTGAAAGTTCGGTCCCGACAGCCCGGGACATGAATTTGCGCCGGGGCCGGGCTGGCGCGGCGCAGCGTCGGACCGGGATTCTACGCCAGGCGCAGGTGCACCCGCAGCCGCCGCCACTGCCGCGGCGGACAGCGGTGCCGCCAGACCCATGCCCGGCACTGGCGTCCATCCTCGCAGACCCATTCCATGGCCAGCACCGGGCCGCCGCCATGGCCCCAGCGGTGGACGAGGCGGGCCGGCGCGGGTCCAGCCGGGGTCTCGAGCTGCCAGCGCCCGCCCGGCAGCCAGGCCAGCCGCAGCACCCGGGCGGGATCGTGCATCGAGAGCTGCCCGTACAACTCCCGGCCCAGCCGCAGGAGCACCAGCAGACCGGCCACCAGGCGCAGCGGCAGCGGCAGGTCCGCCACCGCCAGCGCGACGGCACAGGCCGTGCCAAGCCCTGCGGCCACGGCCAGCCACTCCCCTCGGCCCTCAGGCCGGATGCTGACTGCCTCCTGGAACCCGCAGCGCAAGCAATTGCCCCACCAGCCGGGTGATGCCGGCATCCTCGCTGCGCTGGCTGCCATTCAGCAAGGCGACAATCTCGGGATCCGGCAGCGATAGGAGGCCGCGGAAGGCCGCCTGCCCGGCCGGACCGGCATCGCGATAACACGCATCCGCGTAGGCCATCAGCAGCGCATCGAGCTCGCGCATGCCGCGCCGGCAGCGCCAGCGCAGCCGGTTGAACTCCTGTTCCGGGGTCATGGCGCAGCCGCTACAGCTTGCGCTCCGCGATCTTCTTCTTGATCTCCCCGATCGCCCAGGCCGGGTTGAGACCCTTGGGGCAGGTGTAGGTGCAGTTCATGATCGTGTGGCAGCGGTACAGCCGGAACGGGTCCTCCAGCTCGTCGAGGCGCTCCCCGGTGGCCTCATCGCGGCTGTCGGCCACCCAGCGGTACGCCGCCAGCAGCACCGCGGGGCCGAGGTAACGCTCGGGATTCCACCAGTAGCTCGGGCAGGCGGTCGAGCAGCAGGCGCAGAGGATGCAGTTCGACGGCATGTCGATCTTCTCGCGATCGGCCTTCGACTGCAGGCGCTCGCGATCGGGGGGCGGCGGGCTCTTCGTCTGCAGCCAGGGCTTGATCGAGGCGTACTGCGCGTAGAAGTGGGTCAGGTCGGGCACCAGGTCCTTCACGACCGGCATGTGCGGCAGCGGATGGATGCGCACGTCGCCACGGACATCCGCCGTGGCCTTGATGCAGGCCAGCGTGTTGGTCCCGTCGATGTTCATGGCGCAGGAGCCGCAGATGCCCTCCCTGCAGGAACGCCGGAACGTCAGCGTGGGATCCACCTCGTTCTTGATCTTGATGAGGACGTCGAGGACCATCGGCCCGCAGCGGTCCATGTCCACCTCGTAGGAATCGAGGCGCGGGTTCCCGCCCGTGGCGGGATCGTAGCGGTAGATGCGGAACTTGCGCACCCGCGTCGCCCCGGCGGGGGCCTTGTGCTCGCGCCCCGGCTGGACGCGGGAGTTCGCTGGCAGCCTGAACTCGGCCATCGGTCTTCCTCGTCGGTGAGATCAGTAGACCCGCGCCCTGGGCGGCACGGGCTCGACGTCGCGGGTGAGCGTCTGCATGTGCACCGGGCGGTAGTCGATGCGCACCTGGCCGGCATCGTCCACCCAGATCAGCGAGTGCTTCATCCAGTTGGTGTCATCACGCTGCGGGAAATCCTCGCGGGCATGCGCACCCCGGCTCTCCTGGCGATTGGCGGCAGCCGTGATGGTGGCCAGCGCCTGGCCGAGCAGGTTCTCCAGCTCCAGCGTCTCCACCAGGTCGGTGTTCCACACCAGGCCGCGGTCGCTCACGCGCACATCGGCAAAGGATGCCCGCGTCCGCAGCAGCATGCCGACGCCCTCGCGCAACGTCTCCCCGGTGCGAAACACCGCGGCATGGCCCTGCATGATCTTCTGCATCTCCAGCCGGATCTCGGCTGTCGGGCGGCTGCCGTTGGCGTTGCGCAGGCGGTCGAGGCGGGCAACCGCCACATCGCCGGCACCCGCCGGCAGCGGCCGCTGGCGACCGGCGTCCTTGAGCACGTCGGCGCAGCGATGCGCCGCGGCACGCCCGAACACGACCAGGTCGAGCAGCGAGTTGGAACCCAGGCGGTTGGCGCCATGCACCGAGACGCAGGCCGCCTCGCCCACGGCCATGAGGCCGGGCACCACGCTGTCGGGATTGCCGTCCTTCAGCGTCAGCACCTCGCCGTGGTGGTTGGTCGGGATGCCGCCCATGTTGTAGTGCACGGTTGGCAGCACCGGAATCGGCTCGCGGGTGACGTCCACGCCCGCGAAGATGCGCGCGGTCTCGGCGATGCCGGGCAGGCGCTCGTGGATCACGTCGGGCCCGAGGTGCTCGAGGTGCAGGTGGATGTGGTCCGCCTCGTGGCCCACGCCCCTGCCCTCGCGGATCTCCACGGTCATGGAGCGGCTCACGACGTCGCGCGAGGCCAGGTCCTTGGCGTTGGGCGCATAGCGCTCCATGAAGCGCTCGCCCCGCGAATTGGTCAGGTAGCCGCCCTCGCCACGGGCGCCCTCGGTGATCAGGCAGCCGGAGCCGTAGATGCCGGTCGGGTGGAACTGCACGAACTCCATGTCCTGGAGCGGCAGCCCGGCGCGCAGCACCATGGCGTTGCCATCGCCCGTGCAGGTGTGGGCCGAGGTGCAGGAGAAATAGGCGCGCCCATAACCCCCGGTGGCCAGGATGACGCGGTGGGCGCGGAAGCGGTGCAACGTGCCGGTGGCCATGTCGAGCGCGACGACCCCGCGGCATTCACCGTTCTCCATGATGAGGTCGATGGCGAAGTACTCGATGAAGAACGTGGCGTTGTGCTTCAGCGACTGCTGGTAGAGGGTGTGCAGCATGGCATGGCCGGTACGGTCGGCTGCCGCGCAGGTGCGCTGGGCCGTGCCCTTGCCGAAGTGCGTGGTCATGCCACCGAAGGGCCGCTGGTAGATGCGGCCGTCCTCGGTGCGGGAGAACGGCACACCGTAGTGCTCCAGTTCGATGACGGCCTGGGGCGCCTCCTTGCACATGTACTCGATGGCGTCCTGGTCACCGAGCCAGTCGGAACCCTTGACGGTGTCGTACATGTGCCAGCGCCAGTCGTCCTCGCCCATGTTGCCGAGCGCCGCGCTGATGCCGCCCTGCGCCGCCACGGTGTGGCTGCGCGTCGGGAACACCTTGGTGATGCAGGCGGTGGACAGCCCGGCCTCCACCAGGCCGAAGGTGGCGCGCAGGCCGGCGCCGCCGGCGCCGACGACGACCACATCGTAGCTGTGGTCGGTAAAGGCGTACTCCGCGCTCATGCCCGGGCTCCCAGTGACAAGCTCACGATGGAATAGATGCCGGCCACCGCCATCGCCACGTGGGCAAACCTCACCAGCCCCAGGGCGAGGACCAGTGCCCGGCCATCATGCACGTAGTCCTCGAGGACGACGTTGACGCCGAGGTTCGAGTGATACAGGAGCGTCATGACGAGCAGGATGAGCAGGATGGCATGCGGCATGGAACCGATCCACGCCGCCACCGTGGCGTGATCAGCTGCGCCGATGCCGGCGATGCTGATGACGAACCACAGGCCGAGCAGGCCCAGGCCGGCCGCCGACAGGCGCTGCCCCCACCAGTGCTCGAAGCCCGATCTGGCCGAACCGGAGCCGATGGCCCGCCCGAGGGGTGATCGAAAACCCATGGCTCAGCCTCCGTTGCCCGTCAGGGCCACGATCCAGAACAGCAGCGTGAGGACGCCGGCAGCGATGACCGCCGTCCAGCCCGTCGCGCGGGAGCCCGGGATCGTGAAGCCATGGCCGGCATCCCAGGCCAGGTGCCGGATGCCGTTGCACAGGTGATAGAAGAAGGCGAGCGACCAGCCGAACAGCAGCAGGGCGCCGGGCGGTGACTTCAGCAGGCCGGCCAGCATCCCATAGGCCGCGGGACCACTGGCCGCAGCCACGAGCCATGCGGTGAGGACCAGCGCCCCGATCGTCAGGAACAGGCCGCTCATCCGGTGCAGGATGGACAGCGTGTTGCTGACCTGCCAGCGGTAAATGCCCAGGTGGGGTGACAAGGGCCGGTTTGCTTGGGCCATGGGCCGTGATCCTCCGCGCGATGGCTGCATCAGCGTGGCTGAGGCATCAGAAATCGATGCATCTGCCGTTCTTTTCCCAGTCACCGTAGCGCGTCGGCTCGGGGCCGGCCGGACCACCCAGCTCGGCTGGGCGGGACGCATGCCGGCCGGTCGCATCCGGCTGCCCGGTGACCGGCAACGCCCGTGGCTTGTCCTGCCGGGCTGGCCCGGCGGCGGCATCATCCCTGGGGCTGGTCGCTGACATTTAAAAAAGTGTGCCAGAATGCAGCGGATTTTTCACCACGGCCCTCACCAGTGTCTGGCCTGACCCGGGACAACGACGCGTGCGCACCGCTCGCATCGCTGCATGCGCTGCGACTCCTGCGCGTCGCGGGTGCGGACCGCCAGGCATTCCTCCAGGGCCAGCTGACCCAGGATCTGCGGCTCATCACGCCCACGCGTGCCGTGCGCTATGCTTGGGCCGATGCACAGGGACGCGTGCTCGTCGCCGGTGAGGCTTTCGACTGGCGCGATGCATTCTGGCTCACCGTTCCCGCCACGCTGGCCGCGGGCATTGTGCGCCGTCTGCGCATGTTCGTGCTGCGCGCGCAGGTCACGGTGGAAGTCGCCGAGGTCATGCTGGCCGGGTGCATCCCGGCTGCCGGCGCAGCGCCGGCGCTGCCTGGCGCAACCCTGCCGGCACGGCCACTGGAATGCAGCGCCACGGCGCAATGGCTCGCCCTGTGTCCCGACGCCGGACGGCTGCTGATTGCGGCACCGGCCGGCGCATGGCCGGCCCTCCTCGCCGCGCAGCCGGGCACGCCGGCTGATGCCGATGCCTGGACACTCGCGGACATCCGCGCCGGCTTCGCACGCATCGGCACGGCGGCGGGTGCCTACATCCCGCAGATGCTCAACCTCGACCTCGCCGGTGCGCTGAGCTTCGACAAGGGCTGTTATCCGGGACAGGAAACCGTCACCCGCACCCGCCACCTCGGCCGGCTGAAACGCCGGCTGTTGCGCTTCGGCGCGGGCCTGCCACCCCCTGCAGCGGGCGATCCGGTGTTCGGGCCCGCCGGCGAATCAGGCGCCGTGGTGCTGGCCGCACCGGCAGCCACGGGCAGCGAACTCCTCGCCGTGGTGCGCCTGGAGGCGGCCGCCGGCCCCCTCTTTGCGGATGCCCAACTGCGCCAGCCGCTCGCGCCGCTGGCTCTTCCCTACGGGATCCCGGAGATGCCGCCCGCCTGAGGCATCAGCCGGCCGCATCGCGCATGTGCGGGAACAGCAGCACGTCGCGGATCGACGGGCTGTCGGTGAGCAGCATGACCAGCCGGTCGATGCCGATGCCGAGACCCGCCGTGGGCGGCAGGCCGTACTCCAGCGCCGTGACGTAGTCTTCGTCGTAGAACATCGCCTCCTCGTCGCCCGCGGTCTTCTGGAGGACCTGCGCACGGAAGCGCCCGGCCTGGTCCTCGGCATCGTTGAGCTCGGAGAACCCGTTGGCGATCTCGCGCCCGTGGATGAAGAGCTCGAAGCGGTCGGTGAGGAAGGGATCGGCATCGCTGCGCCGGGCCAGCGGCGAGACCTCCGCGGGGAAGCCGGTGACGAAGGTCGGCACATCGAGGCGGTGCTCGGCGGTCTTCTCGAAGACCTCGGTGAGCAGCTTGCCGGCACCGAAGCCGGGCTGCACGGCGATGCCGAGCCGTTCGCAGCAGGCGCGCAGCGCATCCGGATCGCGCAGCTGGCCGCGCGGCAGCTCCGGGTTGTACTGCGCCACGAGGTCCTCGATCGAAGCGCGGCGGAACGGCGCGGCGAAGTCGTAGCTCCTGCCCTGGTAGAGGACGGTGGTCGTGCCCAGCAGGTAGCCGGCGAGGCTGCGCAGCATCTGCTCGACCAGGTCCATGAGGACCTGGTAGTCGGCATAGGCCATGTACAGCTCCAGCATGGTGAACTCGGGGTTGTGCTGGGTGGAGATGCCTTCATTGCGGAAGTTGCGGTTGAGCTCGTAGACGCGCTCGAAGCCGCCCACCACCAGCCGCTTGAGGTAGAGCTCCGGCGCGATGCGCAGGTAGAGCTGCCGGTCCAGCGCATTGTGGTGGGTGACGAAGGGCCTGGCCATGGCACCGCCGGGGATGGCCTGCATCATCGGCGTCTCGACCTCGAGGAACTCCAGGGTGTCGAGGTAGTTGCGCAGGAACTGCACGACCTGCGAACGGCGCCGGAAGACCTCGCGCGAGTCCTCGTTCATGATCAGGTCGAGGTAGCGCTGGCGATAGCGCGTCTCCTGGTCGGTGAGGCCGTGGAACTTCTCCGGCAGCGGACGCAGCGCCTTCACCAGCAGCTCGACCTGCGTGGCGCGCACCGTGAGCTCGCCGGTCTTCGTGCGGAACAGCTGCCCGCGGGCCCAGATGATGTCGCCGAGGTCCCAGCCCTTGAAGGCCTGGTAGGCCCCCTCAGGCAGGGCATCCTGCTGCAGGAACACCTGGATCTGCCCGCTGCGGTCCTGGACCTTCACGAAGCTGGTCCTGCCCATGACGCGCTTGGCCATCACGCGCCCGCCGACGGCAACCTCCACCGCCGCGGCCTCCAGCGCCTCGGTGCCGTGACCCTCGTAGGTGCTGAGGATCTGGCCGGCGAGCGCCGTGCGCCGCAGCTGGTTCGGGAAGCGGAAGCCCGCCTCGCGCAGCGCCTCGAGCTTGCGGCGGCGCTCGGCCACCAGGCGATGTTCGGTTCCTGCGGGATTGTCGTCGGTCATGCTGCCACCGTGGCCGCGCGGGCGGCCTGCTACAGGCCCTGCTTGAGGCTGGCCTCGATGAAGCGGTCGAGATCGCCATCGAGGATGTCATCGGGATTGCCGGCCTCGACCATGGTGCGCAGATCCTTGATCCGCGACTGGTCGAGCACGTAGGAGCGGATCTGGCTGCCCCAGCCGACATCGGCCTTGCTGTCCTCCAGCGCCTGGGTGTCGGCACGGCGCTTCTGCTCCTCGAGCTGGTAGAGCTTCGCCTTGAGCTGCTTCATGGCCGTGGCCTTGTTCTTGTGCTGGGAGCGCTCGTTCTGGCACTGCACCACCACGCCGGTGGGCAGGTGCGTGATGCGCACCGCGGACTCGGTGCGGTTGACGTGCTGGCCGCCGGCGCCGCTCGCCCGGTAGACGTCGATGCGCAGGTCCGCCGGGTTGATCTCGATCTGGATGTCGTCCTCGATTTCCGGCGAGACGAAGACAGCGGCAAACGAGGTATGGCGGCGGTTGCCGGAATCGAAGGGCGACTTGCGCACCAGCCGGTGCACGCCGGTCTCGGTGCGCAGCCAGCCATAGGCGTACTCGCCGGCGACGCGGATGCTCGCGCTCTTGAGGCCGGCGACCTCGCCGGCGGAGGCTTCCAGCATCTCCACCGCGAAGCCCTTCTTCTCGCAGTACTTCAGGTACATGCGCAGCAGCATCTCGGCCCAGTCCTGCGCCTCGGTGCCCCCGGCGCCCGCCTGGATGTCGAGGAAGGCATTGCCGGCATCGTGGGCGCCGCTGAACATGCGCTGGAACTCCAGCCGCTCGACCTCGCTGCGCGTGGTCTCGACGTCGCGGGACACGCCGCTGGCCGCAGCAGCGTCGTCCTCGGCCTCGGCCATGTCGAGCAGGTCGGTGCTGTCGGCCAGCGCCCGCTCGATGCCCTCGAACTGGCGCACGATGCCCTCCAGCTGGGCGCGCTCGCGCCCGAGTGCCTCGGCCTTCGGCGGATCCTGCCAGATGCCGGGTTCTTCCAGCGCCTGCTGGACCTCGGTCAGCCGTTCACGCTTGCGATCGAGGTCAAAGATACCCCCGAAGCGCGCAGGAGCGTTCATGGAGGTCGCGGATGAGCTGGCGGATCGGGCTGGTTTCCATGGGGGCGCGGTGATCGCTGCAGGGAAGCGCGCCATCCTATGCGGATTGCACATGTTCCACAACCAGCTGTCGCCGGCGGCGGCCGCCGAAGTCGCTGATGCCGAACCGGTAGCAGCAGTGCACCCGGGCCGGCAGCGCAGCGACGTGGTTGAAGGCGATGGCATCGACGGGATCGCCGCCCTGCGCATGGCGCAGCGACAGGCGCAGGTGCGCATCCTTCAGCACGCGCTGGTCCAGCACGCTGAACGCGTCATCGAACATTGGTTCGGGGAATCCCTGGCCCCAGGGCCCGGCAAAATGCAGCTGCTCGGCCAGTTCCACCGTCATCTCCCCGGCAGCCAGCGATCCGTCGCTCCACAGCACGCGGTCCGTGTCCACGCCGGCCAGCACCCGGGCGAGTTCGGCCTCCCAGGCGGCGGCGAAGGCTGGCAGCTCGGCCGCCGGCAGGCGCAGCCCGGCTGCCATGGCATGCCCGCCGAAGCGCAGGCCGGGGGCCACGTTGCGGGTGGCCACCGCGGCCAGGACGTCACGCACATGCACGCCATCCACCGAACGGGCCGAGCCCTTGAGCGTGCCGGGTTCCCCGCCGGGCGCGAACGCCACGACCGGGCGGCCCGTGCGCTCCTTCAGCCGGGCAGCCACCAGGCCGACGATCCCCTCGTGCCAGCCGGGGTCGAACAGGCAGGTGCCGGCCTCCTGCCCGGCTCCGGCCAGCCGGTCGAGCAGCTCCTCGGCCTGCGACTGCATGCGCCGCTGCAGGCCGCGCCGCTCGGCGTTGAGTTCGTCCAGGCGCGCGGCGAGTACCCGCGCCCGCTGCGCATCGGGCGCCAGCAGGCAGTCGATGCCGAGCGACATGACATCGAGCCGGCCGGCGGCGTTGAGGCGCGGGGCGATGGCGAAGCCGAGATCCGCGCTGCGCGCAACGGCGGGATCGCGTCCGGCAACCGCGAACAGCGCCGCCAGCCCGGGGCGCAGGCGCCCGGCGCGGATGCGCCGCAGCCCCTCGCCCACGAGGATGCGGTTGTTGGCATCCAGCGGGACGAGATCGGCCACCGTGCCGAGCGCCACGAGGTCGAGCGCATCGAGCACCGGGGCGCGCAGCTGCGCGTAGCTGCCGAGGCCGGCGCCATCCAGCGCCTTCGCCAGCGCCGCGGCCAGGTAGAAGGCCACGCCGACACCGCAGAGCGCCTTGCTCGGGAAGGCCTCGCCGGGCAGGTTCGGGTTGATGAGGGCCCGGGCGGCAGGCAGCTCGCTGCCCGGCAGATGGTGGTCGGTGACGATGACGTCGATGCCGAGTGCCGCCGCCCGCGCCACGCCCTCGACGCTGGTGACACCGTTGTCCACGGTGATGATGAGCGCGGGTCCGCGTGCCGCGGCCAGGTCGGCCACGCCGGGCGAGAAGCCATAGCCGAGTTCGAACCGGTCCGGCACCAGATAGTCGACATGGCCGAAGCCCATGCCGCGCAACGCGCTGACCAGCAGGGCCGTCGCCGTGGCGCCATCGGCATCGTAGTCGCCGGCCACGAGGACCGGCGCCTGGCGGCGGCGCGCGGCCACCAGTGCCCCGGTGGCCGCCTCCATGCCGCCCAGGCTGCCGACGGGCAGCAACCCGGAGAGCGTGGCGGCGAGCTGCGCCGGCTGCGCGTCGCGCGCCGCGTAGACGCGGCGCAGGACGGGGTCGAGCGTGGCGGGCATCGCACGATAGAGCGGCTCCGGCACCTCGCGCCGGCGGATGCGCAGCACGCGGGTGACAGCCCCCTCAGCCACGGCTAAGCTGGCGCTCCGCCGGCCACCGGGCCGGTGCGACCGGAGCGCAGCCAGGCGTGAAACTCGAACTCGACAGGGGCGAGGGCCACCTCATCCGTGGCTGTTCCGGGAGCGCGATCCTGGTCGGCAACGAGAGCTTCACCCGGCCCCTCATCCTCACCATCGACCACATCATCCGTGACTGGCAGCCGCCCGCGGTGGAGGCGCTCGCACCGGCCGACTTCGCCGCCGTGCTCGCGCTCGAACCCGAGGTGATCCTGCTCGGCACCGGCGCACGCCAGCGCTTCCCGCCGCCGGCGATGGCCGCCGCGATCCTGCGCCAGGGGATCGGCCTGGAGGTCATGGACACGCCTGCCGCCTGTCGCACCTACAACGTCCTCGCCGCGGAATACCGCCGGGTCGCGGCGGCATTATTCGTCACCTGAGGCCGGGCGGCCAGCACCGCCGCGCGCTGGCAGCAGGCGCAGGGGATCCACCGGCGCGCCATTGCGCCGGATCTCGAAATGCAGCACGGCATCATGTCCGGCGCCCGCGCCCATGTGTCCGATCGGCTGCCCTGCGCGCACGCGCTCGCCCTCCCGCACCAGCAGGTCGGCGTTGTGCCCGTAGGCGCTCAGCCAGCCCGGATTGTGGCGCACGATGACGAGCAGGCCGTAGCCGGTGAGCCCGCTGCCGGCATACACCACCTCGCCATCGGCGCTGGCCACCACCGCCTGGCCTGGCTGGCCGCCGATGAGAATTCCCGATGCCGTGCGGGTCGAGGCACCGAAGCCAGCCAGCACGGGCCCCGATGCCGGCCAGAGCCAGCCGGCTGCCGGTGGCGGCGTATCGGGGGCGCCAACCTGCGGACTGCGCGGCGCCGGCGCAGCCGCCCCTTCCGGGGCGGGATCCAGCCGCAGGCGCTGGCCCGGGTGGATCAGGCTGCCATCACCGAGGCGGTTCCAGCGCGCGAGGTCGCGGTAATCGATGCCCAGCCGGCTGGCGATTCCGTAGAGCGTATCGCCAGGGCGCACCACGTAGACGCCGGCGCGGGCGCCGGCAGCTTCCGGCCCGCCCGCGGCACAGCCGGCCAGCCACGCAGCAGCCAGCACCGCCAGGAGCGCAACCCGCACGGCCGCCCCGCCACGGCGCTTCAGCCCTTGCCCTCCACCAGCGGCACGAAGCTCACCCAGCAGAGGTGCTCGCGCTCGATGCCGTTCGCCGTGCGGGTCATGCGCACCAGTTCCTGCTGGCCAGGCGGGCCGACAGGCATGACGAGCCGGCCGCCGGGCGCCAGCTGATCGAGCAAGGCCGAGGGGATCTCGCCGGGGGCCGCCGCCACCAGGATCCCGTTGAAGGGCGCCTGGCCCGGCCAGCCCTCGAAGCCGTCGCCGTGCCGGAAGCGCACATTGCCGAACCCGAGGCTGGTGAGGCGCTGGCGTGCCGCCCGCTGCAGGCTGGCGATGCGCTCGATGGTGAACAGCTGCCCCACCAGCGGCGCCAGTATCGCGCTCTGGTAGCCGCAGCCCGTGCCGACCTCCAGCACCTTCTCCGGCCTGCCGCCCTCGATCAGTGCCTGGGTCATCAGCGCGACGATGTAGGGCTGGGAGATCGTCTGCCCCTTGCCGATCGGCAACGCACTGTCCTCGTAGGCGCGGCTCGCCAGGGCCTCGTCGATGAACAGGTGGCGCGGCACCGCGCGGATGCGCTCCAGCACCGCCTCGTTGCGGATGCCGCTGGCGGACAGGCGCTGGACCAGGCGCTCGCGGGTGCGCGCCGAGGTCATGCCGATGCCGTTGCGGCCCTCCGGGTCACTGGCCGTCACGGCAGCCATCCGGCCAGCGTGGCAATGGCGGAGTGGCGCGTCAGGTCGATCTGCAGCGGGGTCACCGAGATCCGCGCATGGTCGATGGCGTGGAAGTCGGTGCCGGGACCGGCGTCCTGGCCTGCCCCGGCCGCACCCATCCAGAACACCGGGCGACCCTTGGGATCGGTGGTCTCCACGACCGGCTCCGAGCGGTGCCGGTAGCCGAGGCGCGTGGCCTCGAAGCCGCGGATCTCGCCAAAGGGCAGGTCCGGCACGTTGACGTTGAGGATGGTGTCCGGGGGCAGCGGCTCGCGCTCGAGCTTCCCGAGCAGGATGCGCACCGCCTGCCCCGCGCTGTCGAAGTGGCGCAGCGCGTGGCCGGCCAGCGAGACGGCGATCGCCGGCAGGCCGAGCGAGCGGCCCTCGATGGCGGCCGCCACGGTGCCCGAGTACAGCACGTCGTCGCCGAGGTTGGCGCCGTGGTTGATGCCGGCGATGACCATGTCGGGCTCCTGCTCGAGCAAGCCGGTGATCGCCAGGTGCACGCAGTCGGTGGGCGTGCCGTTGACATAAAACATGCCCTCGCGGCTGCGCGCCACGCGCAGCGGCGACTCCAGCGTCAGCGAATGGCTGGCGCCGCTCTGGTTGCGGTCGGGCGCGACGATGGTGAGTTCGGCCAGGTCGGCCAGCGCCAGGGCCAGGGTTGCCAGCCCCTCGGACTGGTAGCCGTCGTCATTGCTAAGCAGTATCTTCAAGGCCTTGTTCCATTCGCTGCGCGCCGTCATCACCCGGGAGCGCCCGGAAGCACAGGCCGATGACCAGCAAACCGCCTAAAAATATCAATTCGGAGGACGCGGCGCTATTCCGGGCCGCCGTGGCGGATGCCCGCCCGCTGCAACCGCGCCGCCGCGCGCCGCGCCAGCCGCCCCCGCCGCCGCGCGCGCGCCTGCGCCGCCAGGACGAGGCGCTGGTCCTGCGCGAATCGCTGCAGTTCTCCGCCGGGCAGCTCGAACTCGAGACCGGCGAGGAACTGGTGTTCCGCCGCCCGTCCATCTCCGCCCGGACCTTCAGCAACCTGCGCCGCGGACGCCTCGCCGTGCGCGCCGGGATCGACCTGCACGGCCTGACCAGCAACCAGGCCCGCGAGGCGCTGCGCAGCTTCCTGGCCGGCGCCGTACGCGACCGCCTGCAGTGCGTGCGCGTCATCCACGGCAAGGGCCTGCGCTCCGGGGAACGCGGCCCCGTACTCAAGCAAAGCGTCAACCGCTGGCTGCGCCAGTGGGAGGACGTGCTGGCCTTCGTCTCCGCGCCGGCGCATGACGGCGGCACCGGTGCGGTCTATGTCCTGCTGCGTCGCTGAGCGCAGCGTGCTACTTCTTCGCCAGGCGCGCCACGAGCGCGTGCATGCCGGCCTGGGTCTCGGCCGAGAACCAGAGGTCGGTTGCCAGCCGGGCATCGGCCTGCGGTTCCAGCAGCTCCGCCAGCCGCCGGCGCGCCAGCATGCGCGTGCGGTTCATGGCCAGCGGCGGCAGGGCGGCCAGGCGCTGCGACCACTCCCAGGCGTGTTCCATCAGCCGTTCGGGCTCCACCAGCTCATCCACCAGGCCGATGGCCAGCGCCTCGTCCATGGCCACCAGCTGCGCGGTCATCGCCAGGCGCTGCGCCAGCCGCGCGCCGAGCAGGTGCTCGAAGGCCAGCATGATGCAGTCGGGCACCGGCAGGCCCACGGCCACCTCGTTCAGGCCCATGCGGAAGTTCCCGCGCACGCCGATGCGGTAGTCGCAGTGGATGGCGAGCACCGCGCCACCGGCCGGGGCATGGCCGCTGATGGCGGCCACCACGGGCACCGGGCTCACCGCCAGCGCACGGGTCAGGCGAAAGAACGCCAGCCAGAACGCCTCCACCACCGCACGCGGCTGGGGCAGCAGTTCCGGCACATCGAGCCCCCCGCTGAACATCCCCGGCCGTCCGGTCAGGATGATCACCTGCGCACCGTCGGCGCAGGCACGCTGATGCGCGGCGTACAGCCCCGCAGCCAGCTCCGTGTTCAGCGCATTGGCCGGCGGCCGGTCGATGGCGATGGCCGTGATGGCGCCGCGGCTTTCGGTGCGGATCATGGACGGCTCCTGCCGATGCGGCCGGCGGGGCCGGCACGCCGGCTCACCGGTCACCTCCCGCGTCGCGGGCCGGCGGCTGCGCGCCACCGGTGAAGATGTAGAAGGTCTCGTTGGGGCCGATGAGGCCGAGGTCTGCGCGGGCCCGCTCCTCGAGCGCCGAGAATCCCTGCCGCAGGTCGGCCACCTCGGCCTCGAGGCGCCGGTTGCGCTCGGCCAGGCGGCGGTTCTCCGCGCGCTGCTCCACCAGCTGGCCACGCAACCGGGTAACGCCACGCAGGCCGTCCTCGGCGAACCACAGGCGGACCTGCAGCAGCCCCAGCAGCACGACCAGCACGACAGGCACCACGCGCATCAGCATGCCATCAGGCCCCGAGCTTCACCGGGTAGGCGGCCCGGCCCGCATAACGCGCCGCCGGCCCGAGCAGTTCCTCGATCCGCAGCAGCTGATTGTACTTGGCCATGCGGTCGGTGCGGCACAGCGAGCCGGTCTTGATCTGGGTGGCCGTGGTGCCGACCGCGATGTCGGCGATGGTGACATCCTCGGTCTCGCCGGAGCGGTGGGACACCACCGCGGCATAACCGGCGGCGGAGGCCATGCCGATGGCGGCCAGCGTCTCGGTCAGCGTGCCGATCTGGTTCGGCTTGATGAGGATGGCATTGGCGATCCCGCGCCTGATGCCCTCGGCCAGGATCTCGGTGTTGGTGACGAACAGGTCATCGCCCACCAGCTGCACCCGCGCGCCGAGCTCGCGCGTGAGCAGCGCCCAGCCATCCCAGTCGCCCTCGGCCATGCCGTCCTCGATGGTGATGATGGGATAGGCGTCCACCAGGCCGCGCAGGTAGGCGGAGAACTCGCCCGGCGCGAAGCTGCGCCCCTCGCCCTCGAGGTGATAGCGCCCGTCCCTGAAGAACTCCGAGCTTGCCACGTCGAGGCCGAGGCAGATGTCCCGGCCGGCGCGAAAGCCCGCCTTGTCGATGGCCGTCATGATGGTGTCGAGCGCCGCGGCATTCGACGGCAGGTTCGGCGCGAAGCCGCCCTCGTCGCCCACCGCGGTGCCGAGCTTCCCCGCGTTGAGCACGGCCTTGAGCGCGTGGAACACCTCGGCCCCATGGCGCAGGCCCTCGCTGAAGCTCGGCGCGCCGACCGGCAGGATCATGAACTCCTGGATGTCGACGTTGTTGTCGGCATGCGCACCGCCGTTGATGATGTTCATCATCGGCACGGGCATCGTGTAGGGCCCCTCGCCCAGCGTGCGGAACAGCGGCATGCCGCGCGCGCGCGCCGCGGCCTGTGCAGTGGCCAGGGACACCGCCAGCAGCGCGTTGGCGCCGAGGCGCGACTTGTTGCCGGTGCCGTCCAGGGCGCACAGCCGCGCATCCACGCCCGCCTGGTCGGCGGCGTCCATGCCGGTGATGGCCGCGCGGATCTCGCCATTGACGCTGCCCACGGCCCGCAGCACGCCCTTGCCGAGGTAGCGCTTCTTGTCGCCGTCGCGCAACTCGACGGCCTCGCGGCTGCCCGTGGATGCCCCGGAGGGCACGGCCGCGCGGCCGATCGCCCCGCCGGCGAGCTCGACGTCCGCCTCGACGGTGGGATTGCCGCGGGAATCGATGATCTCGCGGCCGGTGATCCTGCTGATCCTGCTCATGGTTGCATCCAGTCGGTTGAACGATTCCCCGCGGTCAGCCGCGGGGCAGTGTTTCCTCGGCGAACGGCGTGCGCTTCACCGCACGGTCGATGTCCACCAGCACGGCCAGCAACTCCGCCATGCGGTCCAGCGGCCAGGCGTTGGGTCCGTCGGACAGTGCCTCGGCGGGCCGCGGGTGCGTCTCCATGAAGAGCCCGGCGATGCCGGTGGCCACCGCGGCCCGGGCGAGCGGTGCCACGAACTCGCGCTGGCCGCCGGAGGACTGCCCGCGCGCGCCCGGCAACTGCACGGCGTGCGTCGCATCGAACACCACCGGGCAGCCGGTCTCGCGCATCGCCACCAGCGAGCGCATGTCCGCCACCAGGTTGTTGTAGCCGAAGCTGAAGCCCCGCTCGCAGACGAGAATCTGCCGGTTGCCGGTCCCGCGGGCCTTCTCCACGACGTTGCCCATCTCCCATGGCGAGAGGAACTGGCCCTTCTTGATGTTGACCGGCTTGCCGCAGGCCGCGACCCGGCGGATGAAGTTGGTCTGGCGGCAGAGGAAGGCCGGGGTCTGCAGCACGTCGACGACATCGGCCACCTCACCGACCGGCGTGTCCTCGTGGACATCGGTGAGCACCGGCACGCCGAGCTGCCGGCGCACCTCGGCCAGCACCTTCAGCCCTGCCTCCAGCCCCGGACCACGGAAGCTGGCGCTGGCCGAGCGGTTGGCCTTGTCGAAGGAGGCCTTGAAGATGAACGGCACGCCGAGGCGGCCGGTGATCTCGCGCAGCGCAGCCGCCACCTCCAGCACCAGGCCCTCGCTCTCGATGACGCAGGGCCCGGCGATGAGGAACAGCGGCTGGCCGGCGCCGGCCTGGAAATCGGGCAGCGTCAGACCCGGGCCACGGCCGGCAGCACCCCGGCGCGGGCCTCGCGCGCCGCCTGCACGAAGCCCTGGAACAGCGGGTGGCCATCCCGGGGGCTCGACTTGAACTCGGGGTGGAACTGGCAGGCGATGAACCACGGGTGGCCCGGCAGCTCGACCAGTTCGACCAGGCCATCCACGGAAAAGCCCGAGAACACCAGCCCGGCCGCCTGCAGGCGCTCGAGGTAACGGTTGTTGAACTCGTAGCGGTGGCGGTGGCGCTCGCGGATGACGTCACGCCCATAGACACGGCGGGCCAGCGTGCCCGGCTCGAGGCGGCAATCCTGCGCGCCGAGGCGCATGGTGCCGCCGGCCTCCGACTGGGCCGAACGCGCCTGGGTGGTGCCATCGCGGTCCTGCCATTCGGTGATCAGCGCGATGACGGGATCCGGCGTGCCGGCATCGAACTCGGTGCTGTGGGCCTTGGGCATCCCGGCGACGTTGCGGGCGTACTCGATCACCGCCACCTGCAACCCCAGGCAGATGCCGAGGAACGGCAGGCGCCGCTCGCGCGCGAAACGGGCCGCCTCGATCTTGCCCTGGACGCCACGGTCGCCAAAGCCGCCCGGCACCAGCACCGCGTCCACGCCGTCCAGGCAGCCCGTGCCGGCGGTCTCGAGTTCGCGGGCCTCGATGTAGCGGATGTTGACCCGGGTGCGGGTGCGGATGCCGGCGTGCTGCAGCGCTTCGGCCAGCGAGATGTAGGAATCACGGAAGTCGACGTACTTGCCGACCATCGCCACGGTGATCACGGCCTGCGGGTGCTTCCGGGCCGCCACCACCGCCTCCCACTCGGCGAGGTTGGCCGGCGGCAGCTGCAGGCCGAAGCGCTCGACGATGATCTGGTCGAGCCCCTGCTCCTGCAGCAGCATCGGCAGCCGGTAGATGTCATCGACGTCCACCGCGGAGATGACGGCGCGCTCCTGCACGTTGGTGAACAGCGCGATCTTGCGCCGCTGCTCCGGCGGCAGCGCCTGCTCGGAGCGGCACACCAGGATGTCGGGCTGGATGCCGATGGAGCGCAGCTCCTTGACCGAGTGCTGGGTGGGCTTGGTCTTGATCTCCGCGGAGGTGGCGATGTAGGGCACCAGCGTCAGGTGCACGTACACCACCTGGTCGTGGCCGAGGTCGACGCCCACCTGCCGGATGGCCTCGAGGAAGGGCAGCGACTCGATGTCACCCACGGTGCCGCCGATCTCCACGAGGCAGATGTCGGAGTCGCCGGCGCCGAGCGCGATGCTGCGCTTGATCTCGTCGGTGATGTGGGGGATGACCTGCACGGTCGCCCCGAGGTAGTCGCCGCGGCGTTCCTTGGCGATGACGCTGCCGTAGATGCGCCCGGTCGTGAAGTTGCTGTGCCGGCCCGTGGTGGTGCGCACGAAGCGCTCGTAGTGGCCGAGGTCGAGGTCGGTTTCGGTGCCGTCCTCGGTGACGAACACCTCGCCGTGCTGGAACGGGCTCATGGTGCCCGGATCCACGTTGAGGTACGGGTCGAGCTTCACCATGCTGACCTTCAGCCCCCGCGCCTCGAGGATGGCACCGAGGGAGGCCGAGGTGATCCCCTTGCCGAGCGAGGAGACTACGCCACCGGTCACGAACACATAGCGCGGCATCAGGGATCCATCCGAAAGGCGCAGGACTGGCCCGGGACTCGCCCCGTCCGGGCCGCTGCAGCGGGGTCATCAGATGGGAGAGGCAAGTTACCAGATAGGCCCGGTGGCGACAATCGCCGATCGCCACCGCTGCTCAATCGACGGGCGGATGCCGGTCCCAGCAGATGCGCAGCCCCGGCTCGCCGCTGGCGGCAGCGGATTCCTGCGCGATCCACAGGTCCGCCACGGCCACCAGCTGCCCGTCGGCGAACAGCAGCGGAATGCGCCCGCGCATCCAGGGCACCACGCCTCGTTCCTGCAGCAGCTTCTTGAGATCGCGCCGCCGCGTACTGCCCACGGGCCGCAGCCGCTCGCCACCCTGGCGGAAGCGCACCGTGAACCCGCCGGCGGACGGCCGCAGGGCCGGCGCGCCCGCGCGGGCGCGCCGCAGGCTGAGGCGCCCGGCTGCAGCACCCAGCTCGAGGCTGGCGCCGGCCCTGGCCGGCAATTGCGCACAGTCCACGGGCGGCGCACCCAGCGGCCGCTGGATATGCAGATGCCCGCGGAAGCGGCGGATCTCCCCGCCCGGCCAGGCGAGCAGCGGCTGGCGGTCACTGCCCGCCTGCAGCAACTGGCCGAGACCTGCGCGCAGGCGCTGCCCGGGTGGTGCCGTGCCGGTCCCGATGCGGCACAGGTGGCGCAGCAGATTGCGCTGGCGCGCCTCGGTGAGGGTCGCGAGGCGATCGAGGACGATCCGGCCACGCTGCGTGACGCGGCGTGCGTCGGCCACCGCCAGGTCATCGAGGAGCGCGGCCGCCTCGGTACACAAGGCCGCACTGCGGGCCAGCGCACCGGCACTGGCCGGCCACCGGCTCGCCAGCAGCGGGAGCACCTGCAGCCGCAGGAAGTTGCGGTCGAAGCGCGGGTCCCGGTTGGCCGGATCCTCGACCCAGGCGAGTCCCGCGGCGCGGGCGTAGCCGAGGATGGCGGCGCGCGGCACCGCGAGCAGCGGCCGCAGGAGCCGCGCCTCCGGGTGACGGCCGGCGATGCCGGCGAGCCCGGCGGGCCCGGACCCGCGCAGCAGGTTGAGCAGCAGGGTCTCGGCCTGGTCGTCACGGTGGTGCGCGGTGACCAGCGTCTCACCCGGCTGCAGGTCGCCGAGCAGCGCTGCGTAGCGGGCACGCCGGGCGGCCGCCTCGATCCCCTCGCCGTCGGGCACCACCGCCACCCGGTGGCAGGCGTAGGGCACGCCGAGGGCGGCACACAAGGCCGCGCAATGCGCCCCCCAGGCAGATGCATCCGGGTGCAGGCCATGGTCGATGTAGGCCGCGCGCAGGCTGCCGGCCGGGCGCATGCCCGCCAGCGCGTGCAGCAGCACCGAAGAATCCAGCCCGCCGCTCAGGCCGACACAGATGCCGCCGGCCGCGGCCTGCGGGGCGGCAGCCAGCGCGGCGCGGATGGCGTCAGTGACGGCGTCCACGCCCGGGTGGCCGGCCCCGGCGTGCATCAGCTCTCGCGGAAGCGGCCGAAGGACTGCAGGCGCGCCTGGCGGCGCCTGAGCAGCTCGGCGGTGTCCAGCAACTCCAGGTCACGCAGGTTGGCCAGCAGCGCGGCATGCAGGCTCGCCGCGCTGGCCTGCGGATCGCGGTGCGCCCCGCCGAGCGGCTCGCGCACGAGCTCATCCACCAGGCCGAGCGACAGCAGGCGGGGCGCGGTGATGCCCATGGCCTCCGCGGCGGTCTCCGCCTTCTCCGCGCTCTTCCACAGGATGCTGGCGCAGCCTTCCGGGGAGATAACCGAGTAGACGGCATACTCGAGCATGATGAGGCGGTCGGCGACACCGATGGCCAGGGCGCCGCCGGAGCCGCCCTCGCCGATCACCACGCTGATGATGGGCGTCTTCAGGCGCGCCATCTCGAACAGGTTGCGGGCGATCGCCTCGCTCTGGCCGCGCTCCTCGGCGTCGAGTCCCGGGTAGGCGCCGGGCGTGTCGATCAGCGTGACCACCGGCAGGCGGAACCGCTCGGCCAGCTGCATGAGCCGCAGTGCCTTGCGATAACCCTCGGGCTTCGGCATGCCGTAGTTGCGCCTGACCCGCGCCTTGGTGTCGCGCCCCTTCTGGTGGCCGATGAACATGACCGGCCGGCCATCCAGCCGGCCGAGGCCGCCGACGATGGCCGGGTCATCGGCGAACATCCGCTCGCCATGCAACTCCTGGAAATCCGGGCTGATGACCTCGAGGTAATCCAGTGTGTAGGGCCGCAGCGGGTGGCGGGCCAGCTGTGCCACCTGCCAGGAACTCAGGCTGGCAAAGATGCTGCGGGTGAGCGCCTCGCTCTTCTCCTTGAGGCGCTCGATCTCATCGCTGATGTTGACCTCCGAGTCGTCGCCGACGAAGCGCAGCTCCTCGATCTTCGCCTCGAGCTCGGCGATCGGCTGTTCGAAATCCAGGAAATTGAGGTCCATCAGCGGGTGATCCCCGAAGCCAGCTGCGCTGACACTATAGCCACCGGGACGGTGCGCACAAGCACGGCATCAGTGCAGGGGCTGGCCCATTTCGTAGACGAAGCGGAAGCCGTCGTTGCCCACCAGCTCGGAGAGGCGCTCCCGCAGCTCGCGGCTCGGGCGCACCGCCCACTCCTCGCCCAGCGTGAGGCGCGCCTGGGCATCGGCACGCGAATAGCAGACCTGGATGGCGCAGCGGCCGGGCCGGAACGGCTCGAGCGCCCGGCGCAGCCTGGTCGCATCCATGCGGGATTCCGGGCTGCTCGCCCAGTGGATCAGCAGACGCGTGGCCCGCGTCTCGATCACCCGGTCGATGTCGATGATCTCGCGGGCCGCCAGCCGCCAGCCGTCGATGAACGCGTCCCAGCGCAGCTGGCCGGTGACGACGACGATGCTGCCCGGGACGAGCTGGCTGCGGCAGCGCTCGTAGGTCTCCGGGAACACGCCCATCTCGATGACGCCGGTGCCATCGTCCAGTTCCACGGTGATGCGTCCCGTGCGCCGGCGCAGGCTGGCCACCAGGCCGGCCACGGTGGCATCGCGGGCCGACTGGTACTCCGTCCCCGGCGCGGGCGCCGGCGTTGCCGCCAGGCCAGCCACCGTCCCCGAGGCGATGCTGGCCGCATCCGCACGGTACTGGTCGAAGGGGTGCCCGCTGAGGTACAGGCCGAGGCTCTCGCGCTCGGCCTCGAGCCGCCGGCCGGATCCCCAGTCGTCCACGAAGGCAACCACCTCCTCCGCCGCGCCGCTGCCTGCGGCGGCCTGGCCGAACAGGTCCTCCTGGCCGGAATCCCGCGAGCGGGACGCCTGCTCGGCGCCACCCAGCGCCGCCGGCAGGGCTGCCAGCAGGCTGGGGCGGTTGGGACCCAGGCCATCGAGCGCACCGGCCTTGATCAGCGCCTCGATGGCACGCCGGCCGATGCGCTGGCTGTCGATGCGCCGGCAGAAATCATGCAGCCCGCCGAAGGGGCCGCCCGCGGTCCGTGCCTGGACGATCTGCTCGGCGGCGGCCCGGCCCAGTCCCTTGATGGCACCGAGCCCGTAGCGGATGTCCCGCGGCCCGCTCACCTCGAAGGCATGCACCGAATGATTCACGTGCGGCGGCTGCACCGCCAGCGACAGGCTCTCGCACTCGCGCCGGAGCATCACCAGCTTGTCGGTGTCGTCCATCTCCGAGGTCAGCACCGCGGCCATGAACGCCGCCGGGTGGTGCGCCTTGAGC
This sequence comes from Gammaproteobacteria bacterium, assembly GCA_020853135.1. GTDB lineage: Bacteria > Pseudomonadota > Gammaproteobacteria > Steroidobacterales > QUBU01. Next base: position 72,577 of record JADYZO010000107.1, on the reverse strand, counting down.
CAGGCCGTCTGCCAGGACAGCAGTGCATAGGCCGCCGAGTGGGAGCGGTTGAAGCCGTACTCGGCGAACTTCTCCATCAGGTCGAAGATCTGCGCGGCCAGCGCGGCGTCCACGCCCCGCCGCGCGGCGCCCGCCTGGAACACCGAACGCTGCTTGGCCATCTCCTCGGGCTTCTTCTTGCCCATCGCGCGGCGCAGGAGGTCGGCGCCACCCAGGGTGTAGCCGGCCAGCACCTGGGCAATCTGCATCACCTGCTCCTGGTAGACGATGACGCCATAGGTGCTGCGCAGGACGGGCTCGAGGTCCGGGTGCAGGTGACTGACCACGGCCCCGCCGTGCTTGCGCGCGATGAAGTCATCCACCATGCCCGACTGCAGCGGGCCCGGACGGAACAGCGCCACCAGCGCCACCAGGTCATCGAAGCTGTCGGGCCGGAGCTTCTTGACGAGGTCGCGCATGCCACGCGACTCGAGCTGGAACACCGCAGTGGTGCGGCCCGAGCGCAGCAGCGCGAAGGTGGCCCGGTCGTCGAGCGGGATCGCGCCGATGTCCATCTCCGGCTGTCCGGCGGCGCGGCGCTGCGCGTTGATGGTCTTCACCGCCCAGTCGATGATGGTGAGCGTGCGCAGGCCGAGGAAGTCGAACTTGACCAGCCCGACGGCCTCCAGCCCGTCCTTGTCGAACTGGGTGACGGTGGCGGTCTCGCCCTCCACCCGGTACAGCGGCGCGAAGTCCGTGATCTGCGTGGGCGCGATGACCACCCCGCCCGCGTGCTTGCCGGCATTGCGGACCAGGCCTTCCAGCTGCCGGGCCAGGTCGATGACCGCGCGGACGTCGTCATCGCCCTCGTAGAGGGCACGCAGTTCCGCCTCGCCGGCCAGCGCCTCGGCCAGCTTGATCTTCGGCTCCGGCGGGATGAGCTTGGCGATCCGGTCCGTGAAGCCGTAGGGGTGGCCGAGCACGCGACCCACGTCGCGCACCACGGCGCGCGCCGCCATGGTGCCGTAGGTGATGATCTGCGACACGCGCTCGCGCCCGTAGCGCCCGGTCACGTAGTCGATGACCCGGTCGCGGCCCTCCATGCAGAAGTCGATGTCGAAGTCCGGCATCGACACGCGCTCGGGGTTGAGGAACCGTTCGAACAGCAGGCTGTGGCGGATCGGGTCGAGCTCGGTGATGCCGAGCGCCCAGGCGCAGAGCGAACCCGCGCCCGAGCCGCGCCCCGGCCCCACGGGGATGCGATTGCGCTTGGCCCACTGGATGAAGTCCGCGACGATGAGGAAGTAGCCGGCGAAGCCCATCCGGCAGATCACCCCGAGCTCCTGCTCCAGGCGGTCGCGATAGGCCTGCTGCGCCCCGGGCTCGTCGACGCCGCCCTCGGCCAGCCGCTGCCCGAGGCCACGGCGCGACTCCTGCAGCAGAAACCCGCTGACACTGAGCCCAGCGGGTACCTCGAGCTCCGGCATGTGGGCGCCGCCGAGGTCCAGCACCAGGCTGCAGCGGCGTGCGATCTCCACCGCGTTCTCGAGAGCCTCCGGGATGTCGGCGAACAGCTCCGCCATGGCAGCAGGGCCGCGCAGGTATTGCTGGTCGCTGTAGTCGCGGGGGCGCGCCGGGTCGTCGAGCACCCGCCCCTGCTGGATGCACACGCGCGCCTCGTGGGCCTCGAAATCCTCCTGCCGGAGGAAGCGCACGTCGTTGGTGGCCACCACCGGGCAGCCCGCTGCAGCGGCCAGGCGCACTGCCGCAGCCAGGTGTTCCTCCTCGCCCTCGCGGCCGGTGCGCATCACCTCCAGGTAGAAATCCCCGCCAAACAGCTCGCGCAGCCGCCCGAGGATGGCGCTTGCCTCGGTGCTGCGCCCGGCGCCCAGCGCGGCACCGAGCACGCCCGCGCGGCCGCCCGAGAGCGCGATGAGGCCGGCCGCGGCGCCTCCCTCCAGCCAGTCCGCGCGGATCACCGGCTGGCCCGCCTCCAGCCCCTCGAGGTAGGAGCGCGACACCAGGCGCGCCAGGTTGGCGTAGCCGGTGGCATCGCGGCAGAGCAGGACCAGGCGTGCGGGCGGGCGGCCGTCGTCGGCCAGGCGCAACCACAGGTCCGCGCCGACGATGGGCTTCACGCCCGCGGCCAGCGCAGCCTTGTAGAACATCACCATGGCGAACAGGTTGCCCTGGTCGGTGAGCGCCACGGCCGGCATCCCGGCCGCGCGCACCGCCGCCAGCAATTCCGGAATGCGCACCACGCTGTCGGCGAGCGAGTACTCGCTGTGGACGTGCAGGTGGATGAACCCCTGGCTCATGCGCAGGCCCCGCCCGGCATCGCCGCGCGCACCGGCGCGAAACTGCGCCGGTGCGCCGCGCAGGGACCCCGCTGCGCGAGCACCGCGCGGTGCTCCGCCGTGGGATAGCCCTTGTGGCGTGCGAAGCCGTAGCCCGGGTAGGCGGCATCCAGCTCGAGCATCTCCGCATCGCGCGCGACCTTGGCGAGGATGGATGCGGCAGCGATCGCCGGACAGGAACGGTCGCCGCCCACCACCGTGCGCACCACGCCGGCGAAGCCGGCGAAGCGCGGCGCCCGGTTGCCGTCCACCGCCAGTTCCCGCGGCGGGACTGCCAGCCCGGCCACGGCGCGCTCCATCGCGAGGAACGTGGCATTGAGGATGTTCAGGCGGTCGATCTCGGCCACTGCCGCACGACCGAGCGCCCAGCCCAGCGCCTCGCCGCGGATGCGCAGGGCGAGGCGCTCGCGCTGCGCGGCCGACAGCAGCTTGGAATCGCGCACGCCCTCGATCAGCTGCCCCGGGGCCAGCACCACCACCGCGGCGACCACCGCGCCCGCCAGCGGCCCGCGGCCCGCCTCGTCCACCCCGCCCGTCCCGGCGGCAGGCGGGTGATGCGGGAGAACAGCGGCCCGGTGCGGCGTCATGGAAGTGGATTATAGGGAGGAGCAACCCCGCCTGCGGCCTTCAGCGCTGCGCGGCCACCTCCAGCGTCGCGCGGGCGGCCCTCGCGCTGGCATCGCGGCGCAGTTCGCGGTGCAGGTCCGCGAAGCGCCGGGCCAGCGCCTGCTGGCGTCCGGGTGAGCGCAGGATGGCGTCCAGTTCGGCGGCCAGCCGTGCCGCGGTGACTTCCTCCTGCAGCAGTTCGGGCACGAGCGCCTCGCCGGCCAGCAGGTTCGGCAGCGAGAAGTGCGCCAGCCTGACCAGGCGCAGGCCGCGTGCGAGCCAGTAGGTCAGCGGCGCCAGGCGATAGGCAACGACCATCGGCCGCCCGACCAGCGCCGCCTCCAGGGTGGCGGTGCCGGAGGCCACCAGCAGGCCGTCGCTGGCCGCCATGACCTCGCGCGCGCGCCCGTCCACCAGCTGCACGGGCGGTGCGTCAGGATGTTGCGCCAGTTCGGCCGCGAAGGCCTCGCGCACGCGCGCCGTGGCCATTGGCGCGAGGAAACGCATGCCGGGCCAGTCGCGGGCCAGGAGCACCGCCGCATCCAGGAACGGCGCCGCCAGGCGCGTCACCTCGCCGAGCCGGCTGCCCGGCAGCAACCCCACCACCGTGCCGGCGCCCAGCCCGAGGGCACGGCGGGCCGCTTCGCGATCGCTCTGTGGCGGGATGGCATCGGCCAGCGGGTGGCCGACGAAGGTGGCGCTCACCCCGGCGGCCTCGAGGAATGGCGCTTCGAAGGGCAGCAGGCACAGCACGCGGTCGCAGGCGGCGCGCAACAGCCGCACGCGGCCGCGGCGCCAGGCCCAGACGCTCGGGGACACGTAGTGGACCGTGCGGATGCCCGCACGCCGCAGCACCGGCTCGATGCGCAGGTTGAAGTCCGGGGCGTCGATGCCGACGTAGACATCGGGCGGATCGGCGAGGATGCGCTCCACGAGCGCGCGCCGCAGCCGCGCCAGCCGCGGCAGGTGGCGCAGCACCTCGGTGAGGCCCATCACGGCCAGCTCCTCGGCGGGATACCAGGCCGCGCAACCGGCCGCCTGCATGGCCGGGCCCGCGATCCCGGCGAACTGTGCATCCGGCTGCAGCCGGCGCAGCGCCCCGATCAGTCCGGCGCCCAGCTGGTCGCCCGAGGCCTCACCGGCAACCAGGACGATGCGCATGGCGGCCTGCCCCGCCCGCCCAGGGGCTAGCGGACAATGCTGCGTTCCGAGCGGTCGAGGAACTCGAGGATGGCACGCACCTCGGGCTGGGTGGCCGCCAGCGCCGCCAGCTGCTCGCGGGCCTCCACCAGGCGCAGCCCCGAGCGGTAGAGGATGCGGTAGGCCTCCTTGAGGTTGCGCAGCTGTTCCGCGGTGAAGCCGCGGCGCTTGAGGCCCTCCTGGTTGATGCCGCGCGGCTCGGGCGGATGGCCGGCGACCATCATGAAGGGCAGCACGTCGCGGGTCACGCCGGAGAGCCCGCCGATGAAGGCGTGCGCCCCGATGCGGCAGAACTGGTGCACGGCGCAGAAACCGCTCAGGATCACGAAGTCCTCCACGTGGACGTGCCCGGCCAGCGTGGCGTTGTTCGACATGATCACGCCATTGCCGAGCTGGCAGTCGTGGGCGACGTGCGTGTAGGCCATCAGCCAGTTGTCGTTGCCCACGCGGGTCACGCCGGCATCCTGGGCCGTGCCGCGGTTGATGGTGCAATACTCACGGATGGTGTTGCGATCACCGATCTCCAGCCGCGTCGCCTCACCCGCGTATTTCTTGTCCTGCGGGTCGTCGCCGATGGAGGCGAACTGGAACACGCGGTTGCCGGCGCCCAGCGTCGTCGGCCCCTTGATGACCACGTGCGGGCCGATCACCGAGCCTGCGCCGATGCGCACCTGCGCCCCGATGATGCTGTAGGGGCCGACCGTGACGTCGGCGGCCAGTTCCGCTTCCGGGGAGATGATCGCCGTCCCGTGGATCATTTCGCACCCCGCCTGCCCAGGGCCGCCTCAAGCGCATGCAGCCGCCGCACCAGCTGGTCCAGCTGGCCGAAGCGCACGGCGTTCTTGCGCCACTGGCGCGCCTCATCCGCGGGAATGGCGCCACCATAGACGCCCGGCTTGCCGATCGACCGGGTGACACTGGCTCCGCCGCTGATGACGACATCGTCGGCCACGGTCAGGTGGCCGGCGAAGCCGACCTTCCCGGCGATGATGCAGCGGGCACCGATCTGCGTGCTGCCGGAGATGCCCACCTGCGCGGCAATGGCCGTGTGCTCGCCGATGGTGACGTTGTGCCCCACCTGGATCTGGTTGTCGAGCCGCACCCCGTTGCCAATCACGGTGTCGCCGATCGCACCGCGGTCCACCGAGGTGAGCGCACCGATCTCCACGTCGTCGCCGATCATCACGCCGCCGACCTGCGGCACCTTGGTCCAGGCGCCACCCGGGCCCCGGGCATTGCCGAAGCCGTCGGCGCCGATCACCGCGTTGGGGTGGATCAGGCAGCGACGCCCGATGCGCACGCGATCACCGAGCACGACGCCGGCCATGATGCGGGTATCCTCGCCGAGGACGCAGCCCGCACCGACCACTGCGTTGGGCCCGATGATGGCCCGCTCGCCGATCACCGCGCCCTCGCCGATCACCGCGCCGGCGTCCACCTGCACGCCGGTGCCGAGCCTCGCCGATCCGGCGACGCTGGCGCTCCCGGCGACCCCGGGACGCGGCGGGGGCAGCGGATGCAGGTCCGCGGCCATGTGCGCGTAGGCGAGATAAGGGTTGCTGCTGACCAGGCAGGCCGCCGGACAGGCGTCCGCCGACTGCGCATCCAGCACCACGGCGCTCGCCCGGGTGGCCGCCAGCTGCGGGCGGTACTGCGGGTTGGCGAGGAAGGCCAGCGCGCCCGGGCCGGCGGCGGCGAGCGTGGCGACGTGGTCCACGGTGACGTCGGGATCACCGCGCAATTCGCAGCCGTGCCGGACCGCCAGTGCCGCCAGCGTCATGCCCATGCCAGCCACGCCGCGTGCGCCTCGCGCATGCCCGCCGCCTGCCCTCAGGGCTTGGCCGGTGCCGCCGGCTTGGCCTTGTAGCCCGCCTGCACGCTGGCCAGGATCTGCGCGGTCAGGTCGAGGCTCTGGGTGGCATAGAGCACGCCGTCGCCCACGATGAGGTCATAGCCACGCTGCTTGGCGAAGGACTGCACTTCGCGCAGGAGGTCGACCTGCAGCTTGCCGAGTTCCTCGTTGCGGCGCACGTTGATGTCCTCCTGGAAGGCATTCACGCGCCGGCCCAGCTCACGCTCGTCGTCGCGGAACTTGCTCTCGGCGTTGCGCCGCTCGTCGGCACCCATCACCGCGGCATCCTTCTGCAGCTTGGCCTGCCGGTCCTTCAGTTCGTTCTGCTTGGCCACCAGGTCCCGCTGCCGCGGGGCGAACTCGTTCTCCAGCGCCTTGAGCGTGGCCTCGGCCTGGGGTGATTCCTTGACGAGGCGGGCGAAATCCACCACGCCGATCTTCAGCGCCGGGGCCGCCTGGGCCGCTGCCAGCCCCGGGAGCAGCAACGCTGCGGCCAGGAGTGTCCGGAGAATCGTTGAACGTCGCATCATGTCTGCTGATCCTTCTGGTTGCATGGCCTAGAACGCCCCGCCTATCGAGAACTGGAACTCCTCGGTCTCGTCCCCGTAGGAGAACGCGGTGGCCTTTTTGGCGTTGAGCGGGAAACCGTAGCTGAAGCGGAACAGGCCCAGCGGCGCCAGCCACTGGGCGGAGATGCCCACCGACTGCTTCAGCTCACTCAGGCTGAAATTGTAGTCGATCGGCACCGTGTTGTTCGGGTAGGGCGCAGTGAAGGTCGCCCCGCCGGTGGAAAACACGTTGCCCAGATCGTAGAACAGCGTCAGCCGCGAGCGCGAGCGCCACTTCTCGGGGATCGGCAGGATCAGTTCGGTCTGGGCCGCGACCAGCAGGTTGCCGCCGTAGGGGTTGCCGTAGCTGTCACGGGGACCGAGGAAGTTGTCGCGGTAGCCACGCACCGTGTCGGGGCCGCCGGCGAAGAAGTTCTTGAACGGCACGATGGCCGTGGTGTCGCCGTAGCTGTCGCCGAAGCCGAGATCGACATTCACGGCCAGCGTGAAGTACGTCCCCATGGGGAAGTACTGCACGCCGGTGTAGTTGAGGGTGTAGTACTCGACATCGCTCCCGGGCACGGTGGTGGACACGGTGAAGCGGTGGCGCGCGCCGCGATCGGCGAACAGGGCACGGTTGCGGCTGTCGTACATCCAGCCGGCGACCAGGTCGAAGCTGCTGAAGTTCGTGCCGTACACCTCGCCCCCGCCGTTGATCTTCTCGGCGAAGCCGCTGCCGTTGTGCTGCACCCATTCCCGGGCCTGGGCACTGCTGTAGCTGTCGGCCAGCAGGTTGGACTCCTGCCAGCTGAAACCGAAGATCAGGCGCTGGAACTCCGTGATCGGATAACCGTACTCCACCGACAGTGCCGCGGTCTCGGTGGAGAAGTTCGACGCGCCGGAGGTGTACTGGGTGATGTCGCGGTAGGACAGGCTGATGGTCCGGCTCACCTCGTCGATGGTGGTGTACGGATCCGTGTGCGAGAGGCTGTAGATGGTCCGGTATTTGCTCGTGCTGACGTCGGCGGAAACCCGCTCGCCGGTGCCGAGGAAATTGGTGTGCACGAGGTTGCCGTTGAGCAGGAAGCCCTGGGCGCCGGAATAGCCGATGCCGCCGCCGAACTGGCCCGGCAGCCCTTCCTTGATGGAGAAGTCCACGTCCACCAGGTCCGGCGTGCCCGGCACCGGGTTGGTGCTCGACTCCACCTTCTCGATGTAGGGCAGCCGCTGCAGGCGCACCTTGGACCGCTCCAGGCGGCTGTTGGACAGGAAGCCCCCCTCGAACTGGCGCACCTCGCGGCGCAGCACCTCGTCGTTGATGCTGGTGGTGCCCGTGAAATTCACGCGCCGCACGTAGACGCGGCTCTTCGGCTCCACGTACAGGGTGATGGCCACGGTCTTGGCCGCCTTGTCGAGTTCGGGCACCGGCTCGACGCTGGCGAAGGCATAGCCCTCCTCGCCCAGGCGCAGGCGGATGAGGTCGGCGCTCTGGGTGATGGTGCGCTGCGAATAGGTCTGGCCCGGCTTGACCAGGACGTAGGGGTTGAGTTCCTGCTCCTGCAGGATCAGGTTGCCCGCCAGCTTGACGTTGGAGATCCGGTAGCGCTCGCCCTCGACCAGGTTGATGGTGATGAAGATGTCCTGCTTGTCGGGGGACAGCGCGACCTGGGTCGATTCGATGCGGAAGTCGGCAAACCCCTGGTCCATGTAGAAGGACCGCAGCGTCTCGAGGTCACCCTGCAGCGCCTCGCGGGAGTAACGGTCGTCCTGGCGGATGAAGGACAGCCAGTTGGGCATCTTGAGCTGGAAGCCCTCGATGATCTCGTCGGTCGGGAAGCTGTGGTTGCCGACGATGTTGATCTGGCGGATCCGGGCCCGGTCCCCCTCGACGATCTTGATGGCGATCCTGACCTTGTTGTCCGGCAGGTCCTCGACCTCGGTGGTGACGCGGGCGGCGTACTTGCCGCGGCTGTAGTACTGGTCGGTGAGCGACTGCTCCACCTCGTCGAGCACCGAGCGGTTGAATATCCGGCCGGCCTTCAGGCCGATCTTCGCCAGCGACTCGTTCAGGTCCTCGGTCTTGATGTCCTTGTTGCCGGTGATGGAGAAGCTCTCGATGGAAGGCCGCTCCGCCACGGCGATCACCAGCGTGCCGTTGTCCCAGCGCAGCTCCACGTCCCGGAAGAAGCCGGTGGCGTAGACCGCACGCAGTGCTTCCTGGCTGCGCTGGCGGTCGAGCCTGTCACCGATGTTGACCGGCAGGTAGTTGAACACGGTGCCTTCGGAAATCCGCTGCAGGCCCTCGACGCGGATGTCGCGCACCACCATGTCCGCCGCGGAGGCACCGGCGGCGACCGCCAGCAGCGCGAGGCAGGCAAACCACCGGCGCACGCGGCCGGGCTGGCGGGGTCCATCTGCGGGCCTGGTCACGGAATCAGCCGAGGAGTCGCGAAATGTCGTTGTAGAAGGCAAAGCTCATGAGCGCCAGCAGCAGGAAGATGCCGACCTGCTGGCCAATGAGCTGCGAGCGTTCCGAGAGCGGCGAGCCCTTGGCGAACTCGATGAACTGGTAGGCGATCTGGCCACCATCAAGCATGGGCACCGGCAAAAGGTTAAGGATACCAAGACTGAGGCTCACCACGGCAAGGAAACCGAGGAAGGGCGAGAGGCCGACGCTGGCGCTGTAGCCGGCGTACTGGGCGATGTTGATCGGACCGCTGATGTTCTTCACCGAGACATCGCCGGTGAGCATGCGCGCGATCATGCGCAGGGTCAGGCTGGACATCTCCCAGGTGCGGGTCATGGCCGCACCCATGGCGGCCACCGGGCCGAAGCGCTCCACCGCACGCATGTCGTCATAGAGGCCGGCGGGCACGAGCGGCGAGGCACCGATGCGCCCGACGGCGCCCTCCTCCGTGTCGGCGCGCGCGACATCGAGGCGCAGCTCGAGGGTGACGCCATCCCGGCGGACCTCGGTGAGGATGGTCTTCCCGGGCCGCGCCCGCACATACTCCACCCATTGCGGCCAGCTGCCGACCGGCTGGCCGTCGGCACTGAGCACCCGGTCGCCCGCACGCAGCCCGGCCCTTGCGGCGGTACCACCCGCCATGACCTCGCCGATCACGGCGGGCAGGCGGGGTGCCCAGGGCGCAAAACCCAGCCCGGGGAACAGCCGGCCAGGCTCGGTCAGTTCCGCGGAACGACCCGCAGCCTCCAGGTTCACCAGCCGCTCGCCGCCTGTCTGGCGGCGCAGCTGCAGGCTGATGCGGCCATTGTCGAGCAGGCCATCCAGCATGGCCACCACCGCACCCTCCCAGGTGGCGATGCGCGTGCCGCCCACCTCGATGATCTCGTCGCCCGCCACCAGGCCGGCCCTTGCGGCGACCGAATCCGCGGTGACCTCGCCCACGACGGGGCGCATGCCCGGCACGCCGATCATGAACATCGCCCAGTAGGCGACGACGGCAAAGAAGAAGTTGAACGCCGGGCCCGCTGCCAGGATCACCATGCGGCGGTGCACCGGCTGGCGGTTGAAGGTCCGCCCCTGCTCGGCCAGCGCCACGGGGCAGTCACGCTCGTCGAGCAGCTTGACGTAGCCGCCGAAGGGGATCGCCGAGAGGCAGTATTCGGTGTGGTCAGGTCCGGCGCGATGCAGCCACACCGGCCGGCCAAAACCGATGGAGAAGCGCAGGACCCGCACACCAAGCAGCCTGGCCGCGATGAAATGCCCGAACTCGTGGACGGCCACGAGTGTGCCGATCGCCACCAGGAATGCCAGCGTGGAGGTCAGGAAGTTCATAGGCCTGCAAATGCACCCGGTCTGCCAGCCATGGCCTCGCGACCGGTCGCGGCCCGGGCGCGGGCCGCGCTCCGCGCGACGGTGGCAGCGCATGATCGCAAGGCCGGCAACCCGCTTGCAACCGGCGGCAGGCTCATGCGCCGAGCCAGCCGAGCCAGCCCGCCTCGAGCACGAAGAGCGGCGCTGCGGCAGTCACGCTGTCGACCCGGTCGAGGATGCCGCCGTGGCCCGGGATAAGGTTGCCGCTGTCCTTCACGCCGGCGTTGCGCTTGAACACGCTGACGGTGAGGTCGCCGACAATGGAAATGGCCCCGACGCTGAGGCCGAGCACGACGGCGGACCCGCCCGGCTGGTGGAGAAAGAGCGCTCCGGCGACCGCGGTCGCCGCCGCGCAGGCCAGCCCGCCCACCACGCCCTCCCAGGTCTTGCCGGGACTGACCCGCGGCGCCAGCTTCACACGACCGAAACGCCGACCCGCGAAATAGGCGCCCACATCCGCCGCCCAGACGATCGCCAGGGCCAGCAGCAGCAGCGTGCGCCCGTTGGCGCTCGCGTAGAGGAGCGCGACCAGGCAGATCCAGGCCGGCACCAGCACCAGGACGCCACACAGCGCCGCCGCCGCCGGGCGGATCGGCACCGGGAAGCGCAGGATCAGCAGGAAGGCGGCCGCCCACCAGACCATGGCACAGCCGGCAACGACGGCCACCGGCAGCCCGCCGGTGGCCAGGGCGGTGGATGCCCCCATGAGGGCCACCAGCGCCACCACATAGGCCAGCCGCGGCGCCGGTCCAGCCAGGCCGAGGAAACCCGACCACTCCCAGGCGCCACCCAGGGCGAACACCGCAAGCAGCGCCAGCCCGAAGCCCTTGGGCAGCAGCAGGAATGCCGGCAGCAGCACCGCCACCAGGAGGAGGGCGGTGAGGATCCTTTGTGCCAGCGGGTTCACGGGCGTTGCAACTGGAATGAGGACTGCTTGGCGCCCGCCAGGGCGCGCGTCAGTCCGCCAGGGCCTCGACTTGCCCGCTGGTGCGCCCGAAGCGGCGCTGGCGCTGGCGGAAGAAATCCATGGCACGCGACAACTCGGGCAGTCCGAAATCCGGCCAGAGCACGGGGCTGAAGAACAGCTCGGTGTAGGCCAGGTCCCAGAGCAGGAAATTGCTCACGCGCTGCTCACCACCGGTGCGGATCAGCAGGTCGGGAGGCGGCAATCCCGACAGTGCCAGGTGCCGGCCGAGCACGGCCTCGTCCACATCCTGCGGATCCATGTCCCCGGCGCGAACCTTCGCAGCCACGCGGCGTGCCGCCTGCACGATGTCCCAGCGCCCGCCGTATGCCACGGCCAGCACCAGCGTCATGCGGGCGTTGCCGGCCGTCTTCGCCTCCGCCGCGGCAATCCGCCGGCGCAGCAGCTCCGACAACTGGTCGCGTGCCCCGATGAAACGCAGCTGGATGCCATTGGCATGCAGTTCGTTGACTTCGCGCTGGAGCACCTCGACGAACAGCCGCATCAGGCCATTGACCTCCTCCGCCGGCCGCTGCCAGTTCTCGCTGCTGAAGGCGAACAGGGTCAGGACCTCCACCCCGGCCTCCACGCAGGCCCGGGTCATGGCGCGGGCCACGCGGACGCCGGCCCGGTGGCCCGCGTGGCGCGGCTTGTCGTGCGTGCTGGCCCAGCGCCCATTGCCATCCATGATGATCGCGATGTGGCGCGGTGGCGGCTGCGACGGCTCCCCGCTTGGCATTTCCGACCCCATCAGGACCCAATAAATGTCTTCAAAAGACCCTACACCTGCATGATTTCTTTTTGTTTTTCTTCTGAAACCTTGTCAATCTGGCCACTGTAGCGATCGGTGAGCTCCTGGATGGACTGCTGGGCCTTGCGATCTTCGTCCTCGGTGATCTCCCGGTCCTTGAGCAGTTCCTTGAGATCGGCCATCACGTCCCTGCGCACGTTGCGCACGGCGACCCGGGCCTGCTCGGCCTCGCGGCTGATGTGCTTGGCCAGGTCGCGCCGGCGCTCCTCGGTCAACGCCGGCAAGGGTACACGGATGACCGTGCCGGCGGTGACCGGGTTCAACCCGAGGTCCGCCGTCATGATTGCCTTCTCGATCACCTGCACCATTTTCGGCTCCCAGGGCGTCACGCTCAGGGTGCGGGCATCCTCCACCGCGACGTTGGCGGCCTGGTTGAGCGGCACCTGCGAACCATAATAGTCCACATGGATGTGCTCCAGCAGGCTGGTGTGGGCGCGGCCGGTCCGCAGCTTCTTCAGCACCTGGCCGAAGGCGGCGACTGCCCCGGCCATGCGCTGCTCGGCATCCTTCTTGATGTCAGCGATCATCGATATACCCCCGTCCGCGCCCGTCCCATGGCGCCTCTTCAGCCTTCGCTCACCAGCGTGCCGACCGACTCCCCGCAGGCCACCCTGACGAGCGCCCCGGGGACGTTCAGGTCGAACACCCGGATCGGCAGGCGGTTGTCACGGCACATGACCACGGCGGTGGTGTCCATGACGTCCAGCCGGTCAGCCAGCACCTTGTCGTAGGAGAGCCGCTCGTAGCGCGAGGCGCTGCGGTCCTTCACCGGGTCGGCGGTGTAGATGCCGTCCACCTTGGTGGCCTTGATGAGGACATCGGCGCCGATCTCGAGGGCGCGCAGCGCCGCGGCCGTGTCCGTCGTGAAGAACGGGTTGCCCGTGCCGGCCGCGAGGATCACCACGCGGTCCTTTTCCAGGTGCCGGATGGCACGCCGGCGGATGTAATCCTCGCAGACCTCGTGGATCTGCAGCGCCGACATGACCCGCGCCTGGGCACCGGCCCGCTCCAGGGCATCCTGCAGGGCCAGGGCATTGATCACCGTGGCCAGCATGCCCATGTGATCGCCGGTGACGCGGTCCATGCCGGCGCGTGCCAGGCCCGCGCCGCGGAAGATGTTGCCGCCACCGATCACCACACCGAGCTGGATCCCCAGACGGCTGAGTTCGGTGATCTCCCCGGCGATCCGCGCCAGCATGCGCGGATCGATGCCGTAGTCCTCGGTGCCGAGCAGCGCCTCGCCGCTCAGCTTCAGGAGGATGCGATCGAACTTTTTCTGCGGTTCCGCCATGGTGCCTGCCGGTCCGTCATGCAAAAAGAACCCCGCTGAAGCGGGGTCGTCGGGTTCCTGCCGCACGGTGCACGGCGGGTTCCGCCGCAGCGCATCCGGCGCCTGCCGCCAGCGCGCGCCGGCGTGGATCAGGCATGGGCTTCGAGCTGTGCGCGCACTTCCTCGGCGAAGTTGGCCACCTTCTTCTCGATGCCCTCGCCGACTTCCGCGCGCGCGATGCGCCTGACCGTCGCCTTGCGTGCCTGCAGCAGCTTGCCCACGCTGGTATCCGGATCCTTCACGAAGGGCTGGCCCACCAGCGTGACTTCGCCGAGGTACTTGCGCAGGCGTCCCTCCACCATCTTCGCGACGATCTCGGCAGGCTTGCCCTCGCTGCCGGCCTGCTCCGTGAGGATGCGCCGCTCCCGCTCGAGCGTCTCCGCCGGGATCTCCTCGGGCGTCACGCACTGCGGACGGCTGGCCGCCACATGCATGGCGATGTCACGGCGCAGCTCCTCGTCGCCACCCACGACATCCACCAGCACGCCGATGCGCGTGCCGTGCAGGTAGCTGCCGAGCTGGCCGGCCGCCTCCAGCAATTCGAAGCGGCGCACGGTGATGTTCTCGCCGATTTTCGCCACGAGTTCCTTGCGCAGGTCCTCCAGCGAGCCGCCGCCGGCACGCGGCAGCGCCATCAGCGCCTCGACACCGGCCGGTGCGCGCCCGAGCGCGAGCGCCGCGGCTTCCGCGGCAAAAGCGAGGAAGCTCGCGTCACGCGCCACGAAGTCGGTCTCGCAGTTGACCTCCATGACCACGCCGCGCCTGCCGTCGGCCGAGAGCGCCAGCTCGATGCGGCCCTCGGCCGCGACCCGGCTGGCCTTCTTGTCCGCCTTGGCCTGGCCCCGGGTCCGCAGGATCTCCAGGGCCGCCTCGATGTCGCCACCGGCCTCGACCAGGGCGCCCTTGCACTCCATCATGCCGGCGCCAGTGCGCTCGCGCAGTTCCTTGACGGTGCTTGCCGCAATGCTCATGCCATCTCTCCGCCCCGCTGCGCGCCCGCCACCGGCGGCGGGCACCCGGGATTATTCCTGATCGTCGGTCCCGGCTGCGGCGGCAGCCGCCTCATCGGCAGCGGCCGGCGCTGCCTTGGCGCGCGGGCGACGTACGCCCTTCCCAGCCTCCGTGGTCCGCGCACCACCGCGCGTGGCCTTGCGCGCCGGCGCGGCGCGCCGGGCGCCGGGCTGGGACTTCGGCTTGCCTTCGGCATCCAGCTCGACGAACTCGTCCTCGCCCGCCGGCAGCGACGGCGAGGCCACCCGCCCCTCGAGCACCGCATCGGCCACCCCGATGGCGTAGAGCTCGGCAGCACGCATGGCGTCGTCATTGCCGGGAATCACGTAGTCGACCTCGTCCGGGGAACAGTTGGTGTCCACCACGCCCACCACGGGGATGCCGAGCACCCGTGCCTCGTGCACGGCGATGCTCTCGTGGCCGACGTCGATGACGAAGACGGCATCCGGGAGGCCGGTCAGCGTCCTGATGCCACCGAGGCTGCGCTCGAGCTTGGCCTGCTCGCGCTGCAGCGTGAGGACCTCTTTCTTGGTCAGCCGGGCCGCGGAGCCATCAGCCTGCATCTGCTGCAGCTCCTCGAGGCGCTTGATCGACTGCCTGATGGTCTTGAAGTTCGTCAGCATGCCACCGAGCCAGCGATGGCTGACATAGGGCATGCCGCAGCGCTCGGCCTGGGCCTTGACGGAATCCCGGGCCGACCGCTTCGTGCCGACGAAGACGATCGTGCCACCGTCGGCAGCCAGGTTCCTCACGAAGCCACAGGCCTTGTGGAACAGCGGAACCGTCTGCTCGAGATTGATGATGTGGATGTTGTTGCGGGCGCCGAAAATGAACGGCGCCATCCGGGGGTTCCAGTACCGGGTCTGGTGTCCGAAGTGAACACCGGCCTCCAGCATCTGGCGCATGCTGACTTCTGCCACGTTTGCTCCTTGTCGGGTTTGGCCTCCATGCACCCCGTAGCGGCAACCCGCTCACTGCTGAGCCGGGCACCCGGCCGCACGTGCCGGTACATGTGTGGATTTCGTTGCCTGTAAGGCGCGCGCTTTATACCATAACCGCCATCCGGCAACAACGCGCCCGGTGCTGCCCCCCCCAGGCACCGGACGCCCGCCAGCGACCCGGGCCCCGTGACCACCGGAGCACCCCCGGCAATGAAACGCCCTGATCCGGCCGGCCGGCACCCCGCAGCTGCCCGGCCCGCACACCCGCGCAGCCCAGGACATGCGACGATGAACATCAGCATCAAGACACCCGCGGAGCAGCAGCTCATGCGCGTGGCAGGACGCCTCACCGCCGACGTGCTCGACATGATCGGGCCGCACGTCCAGCCCGGCGTCAGCACGGAGGAACTCGACCGGATCTGCCACGACTACATTGTCGGCGTGCAGCAGGCCGTTCCCGCACCGCTCAATTATCGCGGCTTCCCCAGGTCGATCTGCACTTCGGTGAACCACGTCGTCTGCCATGGCATACCCGGCGAGCGCAGGCTGCGCCAGGGCGACATCGTCAACATCGACATCACCGTCATCAAGGACGGCTTCCACGGCGACAGCAGCCGCATGTTCGCCGTCGGCAAGCCCACCGTGCAGGGCGCCCGGCTCATGCAGGTGGCATACGAGGCCATGTGGGCCGGCATCCGCACCGTGCAGCCCGGCGCCCGCCTCGGCGACATCGGCCATGCCGTGCAGCTGCACACCGAATCCCACGGCTGCTCGGTGGTGCGCGAGTACTGCGGCCACGGCATCGGCCGGGTTTTCCACGAGGATCCGCAGGTGCTGCACTACGGGCGCCCGGGCACCGGCGTGGAACTGCAGGAGGGCATGACCTTCACCATCGAGCCCATGGTGAACGCCGGGGAGCGCCATGTGCGCCTGCTCCCGGACGGCTGGACCGTCGTCACCCGGGACCATTCGCTCTCCGCGCAATGGGAACACACCGTGCTGGTGGGCGCCGGCGGCTGCGAAGTGCTGACGCTGGGCGCGGCGGACCGCTCATGAGCACACCGGCGCGCACCGCCACCGAGCCCGACGCGATACCCCCGCAGCT
Organism: Gammaproteobacteria bacterium; assembly: GCA_020853135.1. Taxonomy (GTDB): domain Bacteria; phylum Pseudomonadota; class Gammaproteobacteria; order Steroidobacterales; genus QUBU01. Next base: position 56,035 of record JADYZO010000107.1, on the reverse strand, counting down.
GGCCGCCGCCGCCGAGGCGGGCCGGCCATTCCTCACGGCCTCCGGCAGCGCACTCGACTGGGTCCGCATCGACTCGATGCTGGCGGCGGCCGGCAGCAACAAGGAGGGCATCCGCGAGGTCCTGCAGGGCGCCAACGGGGCGCTGGCCGGCCGGTTCCTCGCCGGGGAATCCGCCACGCGGCTGGTGGCCGACCACACTGCAGTGGTGGACCGCGTGATCCGTGCCGCATGGGAGCAGACTTGCGGCCCGCTGCTGCCCGACACGGTGGTCGCGGCGGTGGGCGGCTACGGGCGTGCCGAACTGCACCCATGCTCAGACGTGGACCTGCTGGTGCTGCTGCCCGACCAGGCCCGGCCCGACGTGCGCGAGCCGGTCTCCAGCTTCCTCGCCCTGCTCTGGGACATCGGCCTGCAGGTCGGCCACAGCACCCGCACCGTGGAGGAATGCCGCGAGGAAAGCCGGCGCGACCTCACCACGGCCACCACGCTCATGGAGGCGCGCCGGCTGCTCGGCCCGGAGGACCTCTTCCAGCGCATGGAGGCTGCCTGCGCGCCACCCGGGGTCTGGCCGGCGCGCAGCTTCTTCGCGGCCAAGCTGCGGGAACAGCAGGCGCGTCACGCGCACTACGATGACACGGCCTACAACCTCGAGCCGAACATCAAGGGCAGCCCCGGGGGCCTGCGCGACATCAACATGATCGTCTGGGTCGCGCACCGCCACTTCGGCACCGGCGACCTCGAGGCCCTCGTGTCCCACGGCTTCCTGGCCCCTGGGCAGCTGCGCATCCTGCGCCAGGGCCGCGACTTCATCTGGCGCCTGCGCTACGCGCTGCACGTCCTCACCGGGCGCAAGGAGGACCGGCTGCTGTTCGACTACCAGGCGCGCATCGCCCGCCTGTTCGGCTACCAGGATGCGACCTACATGCTGGCGGTCGAGCAACTCATGCAGCGCTACTACCGCACGGTCATGGACCTGAGCCGCCTGAACGAGATGCTGCTGCAGCTCTTCCAGGAAGCCATCATGATGAACCCGGCCGTCGAGGCCGAACCGCTCAACGAACGGTTCCAGGTCAAGAACGGCTTCCTGCAGGTGGTCGAGGAGACCGTATTCGAGCAGCAGCCCTCGGCGATCCTCGAGCTGTTCCTGCTGCTGCAGCAGCACCCCGGGGTGAAGGGGGTCAGCGCCACCACGGTGGACCTGCTCCAGCGCAGCCTCTACCTCATCGATGACGAGTTCCGCCAGGATCCGCGCAACCACCGGCTGTTCCTGCAGATCCTGCTCGCCCCGGAGGGCGTCACCCACGGGTTGCGCCGCATGAACCTGTACGGGGTGCTGGGGCGCTACATCCCGGCCTTCGGGCGCATCGTCGGGCGCATGCAGTACGACCTGTTCCACGCCTACACCGTGGATGCCCACACGCTGTTCGTGGTGAGCAACCTGCGCCGCTTCGCCCTCCCGCGCTACGACCACGAGTTCCCGCGCTGTTCGGAGATCATGCGGGAGCTGCCGGCACCGGAGATCGCCTATCTCGCGGGCCTCTTCCACGACATCGCCAAGGGCCGCGGGGGCGACCACTCCGAACTCGGTGCCGTGGATGCCGAGGCGTTCTGCCTCGAGCACGGCATGAGCCGCTACGAGGCGCGGCTGGTCGCCTGGCTGGTGCGCCGGCACCTCGCGCTGTCCATGACCGCGCAGCGCCGCGACATCACGGATCCGGCCGTGATCGCCGAGTTTGCCGCGCTGGTCGGCGACGAGGCCCACCTCGACTACCTCTACCTGCTCACCGTGGCCGATGTGCGTGCCACCAATCCCAAGCTCTGGAACTCCTGGAAGGCGCAACTCTTCGAAGAACTCTACCTGGCGACCAGGCATGCCCTGCGCCGCGGCCTGGAGGCACCCGTCGACAAGGATGAGTTGCTGGCCGAGCGGCAGGCCGCCGCACGCGCCCTGCTCGGGGCGGCCGGCGTCAGCCCGGCGGACATCGACCGGGTCTGGGCACAGCTCACCGAGGACTACTTCCTGCGCTGCCGGCCGGAGACCATCGCCTGGCACACGCGCGAGCTGGCCGGCTTCGACGCCGCAAGCCAGCCAGCCCTGGTCGCCGTCCACGACGCATCCACCTCGGGCGGCACCGAGATCTTCCTCTACACGCCCCAGGAGCAGCACACCTTCGCGCTCGCCACCGGGGTCCTCGACGAACTGGGCTTCACCATCGCCGATGCGCGCATCATCCCGCTCGACAACGGTCGCAGCATCTCGACCTACGTCGTGCTGGAGCAGAACGGAGGGCACAGCGCCGACGCCGGCCGCCACGGGCAGATCCGCCGGCACCTGGAGCGGGCACTCGCCCGCGGCGACAGCGTGCCAGCGCGGGTCACCCGGCGCGCACCCCGGCAGGTGCGCATGTTCTCCATCCCCACCCTGGTGAGCTTCACCACCGACGGGCGGACCAACCGCACGGTGATGGAACTGGTCGCCAGCGACCGGCCCGGCCTGCTCAGCGAAGTCGGCAGGGTCCTGCGCAGCCACGCGGTGGCGGTGCACACGGCCAAGATCGTCACCCTCGGCGAACGCGCCGAGGACGTCTTCTACGTGACCGACCGCAACGGCAGGCCCCTGGCGCCGGAATTCTGCGAGGAACTGCAACAATCCCTCATCGCGGCCCTCAACCGGCCCGCCACCACCCACCCCACAGGAATGCCATGACCGACCTGCAAGCCACCATCGAAGCTGCCTTCGAGCAGCGCCGCGAACTCGACCCCGCCCGCCCCGACCCCCGCCTGCGCGAGGCCATCGAGGCCGCCATCGCCATGCTGGACGCCGGCACCGCGCGGGTGGCCGAGAAGACCGCCTCGGGCTGGGTGGTCAACCAGTGGCTGAAGAAGGCCGTGCTGCTGTACTTCGCCGTCTCGCAAAACCGCCGCATGGACGCCGGCTTCACCGCCTTCTACGACAAGGTGCCGCCCAAGTTCGCCGGCCGCAGCGAGGCCGAACTGGCCGCCGCCGGCGTGCGCGTCGCGCCGCCGGCCGTGGCCCGCTACGGGGCCCACATCGCCCGGGGCGTGGTGCTCATGCCCTCCTACGTGAACATCGGTGCCTACGTCGACAGCGGCACCATGGTGGATACCTGGGCCACGGTGGGCAGCTGCGCGCAGATCGGCCGCAACGTGCACCTCTCGGGGGGCGTGGGCATCGGCGGCGTGCTCGAGCCGCTGCAGGCCAGCCCCACCATCATCGAGGACCACTGCTTCATCGGCGCGCGCTCGGAGATCGTCGAGGGCGTCATCGTCGAGGAAGGCGCAGTCATCTCCATGGGCGTGTACATCGGTGCCAGCACCCGCATCTACGACCGGGAGCGCGACCAGGTGCTCTATGGTCGCGTGCCGGCCGGCGCCGTGGTGGTGCCGGGCTCCATGCCCTCCGCCGGCGGGCGCTGCAGCCTGTACTGCGCGGTGATCGTCAAGCGTGTCGATGCCCAGACCCGCGCCAAGGTCGCCATCAATGAACTGCTGCGTGCAGAATGAGTGCCACCCCGATGAGCAAGACGCTTGAGTTCACGCAGGAGCTGGTGCGCCGGCCCTCGGTGACCCCCCGCGACGAGGGCTGCCAGGAGCTGATGGCGGCGCGCCTGCGCCAGGCCGGCTTCACGGTCGAGACCCTGCAGTTCGGCGAGGTGACCAACCTCTGGGCGCGTCGCGGCAGCGAGGGCCCGGTGCTCTGCTTCGCCGGCCACACCGACGTCGTGCCACCCGGGGATGCCGCGCAGTGGCTCGGCGAACCCTTCGCGGCGGAGATCCGCGATGGCCTGCTCTACGGCCGTGGCGCCGCGGACATGAAATGCAGCCTGGCGGCCATGACCGATGCGGCCACGGAGTTCGTGGCTGCGAATCCGCGCCATGCCGGCTCCATCGCCTTCCTCATCACCAGCGACGAGGAAGGCCACGCGCGTGACGGCACGCTGCGGACGATGGCCGAGCTCACTGCGCGCGGCGAGAAGATCGACTGGTGCGTGATCGGCGAACCGTCCTGCGCGCAGCGCCTCGGCGACACCGTGCGCGTGGGGCGGCGCGGCTCGCTGAGCGGCATCATCACGGTCAAGGGCATCGCCGGACACGTCGCCTACCCGCAACTCGCCCGCAACCCCATCCAGCGCTTCGCCCCGGTGATCACCGAGCTCTACGAGACGCCGCTCGACCAGGGCAACGAATTCTTCCCGCCCTCCAGCTTCCAGGTGGTGAAGATCGCGGCCGGCGAAGGCGCGCCCAACGTCATCCCGGGCCGGCTCGATGCGCGCTTCAATTTCCGCTATTCCACCACCTGGACCTACCAGCGGCTGCAGGCCCACGTCGAGGCGCTGCTCGACCGGCACGGCCTGGACTACGACCTGCGCTGGCATCTCTCCGGCGAGCCCTTCCTCACCCCGGTCGGCCGGCTGACGGAGGCGGTCAGCGCCGCCGTGCGTGAGGTCACCGGGCTGGTGCCGGAGCTCTCCACCGGCGGGGGCACCTCCGACGGGCGCTTCATCGCACCCTACGGCACCCACGTGGTGGAGTTCGGCGCGGTCAACGCCTCGATCCACAAGGCCAACGAGCATGTGGCGGTCGCGGACATCGACCGCATGAAGGACGTCTACCGTGCCATCCTCGGGCGGCTGCTGGGAACGGCCGGTTAGCCGGTGCGCCGCCAGTTGTTCCAGGCCGCGAAGGCACCGAGCGCCAGCAGTGCGATCAGCACCCAGCCCGGCATGGCGAGGCCGAGGAAGCGCCAGTCGATCCCGGCGCACTCTCCCGAGCCCGACAGCACGGTGCGCAGCATCTCGGTGAACGGGAACGACTCGAGCATGTAGTCGAGCCCCGGGCCGCAGGAAGGCACGCGCTCGGGTGGCAGGCTCTGCAGCCAGAGGTGCCGGAGGGCCACCCCGGCACCAGCGGCCGCCACGCCCACCAGCAGCACGCCGTAGACGCGCCGGCCCGGCCGGCCCGGGCCATGCACCGCTGCCAGCAGGAACACCAGCCCGAGCGCGATGACGGCAACCCTCTGGAAGATGCAGAGCGGACAGGGCTTCAGGCCGAGGACGTGCTGGGCATACAGCGCATAGGCCATGAGCCCGGCGCAGGCCATGGCGCCGAGGAAATTGCCGATGCGGGCGCTGTCGGGCATGGGTTCCTACTCCGGTTTGACGGGCCGCGATGCCGGCATCTGGCCCAGGTACTCGGGCAGCGCGCCGGCGGGAGGCACGGTCCGCCCGGCGGCGAAGTCCAGGTCCGCAATGCTGAGCAGATCCCGTGCCGAGGGCAAGAGATCCGGTCGCATGCCCCCCAGCCGCGACCGGTGGCGCCCGGGCAGCGCCGGGAAGACCTGCCAGGCATCACCGAGCCCGTCGAAAGACTCGTCTCCGGGAAACGTGAAGGCCGCCGGATCCACCAGCGCCTCGGCCATGACCGGCACCGGGCCGCCCCGGGCCGGTTGCCCGCCCACGCGGTAGAGTGCCGCATAGGCGCGCCCCATGCGTGCGTCGATGCAGATCGCATGCAGGCCCGGCCCCGCTCCCGCCGCCAGGACAGCCAGGCTGGAAACCCGGCACACGGGGATGCCGCGTGCGTAGGCGAGCGCCTGCGCGGCCGCCGCGGCCAGCCGCACGCCGGTGAAACTGCCCGGCCCGCAGCCGAAGGCGACGTAGTCGAGGTCGGCAAGGTCCGCGCCAAGGATCCCGAGCAGCCGGCAGGCGTGCCCGTAGAGGTCCGCCGTGGCCGTGCGCGCCGGCGTCGCCTCGAAATGCTCCAGGCGGGTTCCGCGGCGTGCGGCCAGGCTCAGGCGGTCGCTGGAAGCCTCCAGCGCGAGGGCGCAGCAGTTGTCGGTCATGCCTCACCGGCCTCCCATTGCCGGAGAAATCCGCAGGCGTCCTCCACATCGTGCACCACGGGCATCGGGGGCAGGCTCGCGAGGAAGGTGCGGCCATAGCCGCGTCCGCTGAGTCGCGGATCGCAGATGATGACAATGCCATAATCCGTGGTGCCGCGGATCAGCCGCCCGACGCCCTGGCGCAATGCGAGGACCGCCTGAGGCAACTGGTAGTCGCGAAACGGATCACCGCCGGCACGGCGCACCTGCTCCAGGCGCGCCTGCAGGAAGGGATCACCGGGCGAGGCAAAGGGCAGGCGGTCGATGGCCACCACGACCAGCGCCGGCCCGCGGATGTCGACCCCCTCCCAGAACGTGGCGGTGCCCAGCAGCACCGCATTCTCCGCGCGCGTGAATTCCGCCAGCAGGCGCGAGCGTGGCGCGGTGCCCTGCACCAGCAGGCGATAGCCATGCGAGCGGGCGCCGAGAAGCGTGGCGGCCTCCTGCAGCGCGCGCCGGCTGGTGAAGAGCAGGAAGGCGCGGCCCCGGCTGGCGGCGAGCACCGGCTCGATCGCGGCGACACAACGCCCGGTGTAATCCGGCGCCTGTGGCGGCGGCAGGCCGGGCGGCAGGTACAGCCGCGCACAGCGCGCATAGTCGAAGGGGCTGTCGATGCGCCGGGTGTCCACCGGACCCAGCCCCAGCCGCGCGGTGAAGTGCGTGAAGTCATCGCCCACGGCCAGGGTCGCCGAGGTGAAGATCCAGGTGCAGGACTGCCCTTCGAGCAGTTCGCGGAGCTGGCGTGTGGCATCCAGCGGCGTCAGGTGGACCGCAAAGCTGTCACGGCCTCCCTGCACCCAGCAGAGGTCTGCCTGGGTCTGCCAGTCGGCGATGCGCCCGGCAGCTGCGTGCAGCACGCCGCTGCGCTCGGCACAGCGGCCCACCCCGGCGCCTGCATCGCCACGCGCGACCAGCTGGGCATGCACCGCGGCCAGGGCCCCGGCAAGCGCGCCCAGCACCCCGGTGAAAGCCGGCGCCACGGCCGTCATGGCCACCGGCTCCCCACCGGCCGGGCTGCCTGCCTGCAGGTCCCTGGCCACGGCGAGGAGCGCATCGAGGCTGGCGCGCAACTCCTGGTCGAGCAGCCCCGTCTCCAGCGCCTCGGCCGCGGTGTCGCGCACCAGGTCCTCCAGCTGCCGGGAGCGCAGCATCACGTCGAACCAGCCCTGTGCGGTCTCCGGAAAGCGGTGCGCCTCGTCCACCACCACGACCTCGGCACCCGGCAGCAGGCGGCCGAAGCCCTCGTCCTGCAGGGCCATGTCGGCCAGCAGCAGGTGGTGGTTGACGATGGCGATGTCGGCGCGGACGGCCCGCTTGCGCGCGGCCACGACATGGCAGGCATCGAAATCGGGACACCGGCTGCCGAGGCAGTTCTCGGCGGTGGACGTCACCAGTGGCCAGAGCGGGGAGTCCTCCGCCACCGACTCGACCTCGGCGATGTCACCCGACCGCGTGCGCACCGCCCAGTCGCTGATGCGGCGCAGGTCACGCCGGGCGCCCGCGCCTCCCGCGCCGGCAACCGTGCCGGCGCGCCCCAGGCGATACAGGCAGACATAATTGGCGCGGCCCTTGAGCTGGGCCACAGCCACGGGCCGGCCGAGCGCCCTGCCGACCACCGGCAGGTCGCGGTGGAAGAGCTGGTCCTGCAGCGTGCGCGTGCCGGTGGCGATGATCACGCGCTTGCCGGAGAGGAGCGCGGGCACCAGGTAGGCAAGCGTCTTGCCGGTGCCGGCCCCCGCCTCGACCGCCAGGTGCCGGCCGCCCGCCATTGCCGCGCCGACCAGCTGCGCCATCTCCAGCTGTTCGGGCCGGGGCGAGAACCCCGCGAGCGCGGTGCCCAGCGGACTGCCGGGGCCAAGGAACGCTTCGAGACTGCTCTGCATCGACGACATCGGCTTCCTGATCCATCCCCGGGACGACCCACCGGGCCGGCTCCACCGGCTGACCAGCGGGGCGCGGCCTGTATAATAGGCAGTTTGATGACAAACGACCGGGTCCGTGTGGGCCCGGCGTTCGTATCCCGCTCTCTAGTCCAAGGATCCGCAATGACGACGACGAACCAGGCGCTGCTCGACTGGGTGGCGCAGACGGCCAGCCTCACGAAGCCCGAGCGCATCCACTGGTGTGATGGCAGCGAGGCCGAATACCAGGCGCTGATCAGGCTGATGCTCGAGCGTGGTGACCTCATCGCGCTCAACCAGGAAACCTACCCGGACTGCTACCTGCACCGCTCGGACCCGAGCGATGTCGCACGCGTCGAGCACCTCACGTTCGTCTGCACGCCCGACAGGGCGGAGGCCGGCCCCAACAACAACTGGATGGCACCGGCCGAGGCGCACGTCAAGATGGACGGCCTGTTCGCCGGCTGCATGCGCGGGCGCACGATGTACGTCATCCCCTACTGCATGGGGCCGATCGACTCCCCCTACGCCCGCTGCGGCGTGGAGATCACCGACAGCCCCTACGTGGTTGCCAACATGAAGCTCATGACGCGCATGGGCCGGGCCGCCCTGCAGCGCATCGAGCGCGAGGGAAAATTCGTGCGCGGGCTGCACTCCACCGGGGACCTGAGCCCCGACCGCCGCTTCATCATGCACTTCCCGCAGGAGCTGCTGATCCAGAGCGTGGGCTCGGGCTATGGTGGCAACGCCCTGCTCGGCAAGAAGTGCCATGCGCTGCGCATCGCGAGCTGGCAGGCGCAGAGCGAAGGCTGGCTGGCCGAGCACATGCTCATCGTCGAGATCGAGAGCCCGCAGGGCGAGCGCCACTACCTCGCGGCCGCCTTCCCCTCCGCCTGCGGCAAGACCAACCTCGCCATGCTCATCCCGCCCGCCTCGCAGGCCGGCTGGAAGGTGCGCACCATCGGCGATGACATCGCCTGGCTGCACCTGGATGCGCAAGGCCAGCTGCGTGCCATCAACCCGGAGTCCGGCTACTTCGGCGTCGTCCCGGGCACCAACCCGAAGACGAACCGCAACGCCTTCGAGATGATCACCCACGACACCATCTTCACGAACGTCGCGGTGACCGTCGACAACGAGCCCTGGTGGGAAGGCAAGGACAAGCAAAGGCCCGCCACCGACTGGCGCGGCAAGCCATGGACCGGCGGCGAGGGTGCCACTGCCGCCCACCCGAACTCGCGCTTCACGGTGGCCGCACGGCAGAACCCGAGCTATTCACCGCTGGCCGACGACCCGGCCGGCGTGCCGATCAGCGCTATCATCTTCGGCGGCCGGCGTCGCGAACTCGCCCCGCTGGTCTACCAGGCCCGCGACTGGCGCCACGGCGTGCTGGTCGGCGCTTCGGTGGCCTCGGAGACCACCGCCGCCGCCACCGGCCAGGTCGGCGTGGTGCGGCGCGACCCGATGGCGATGAAGCCCTTCTGCGGCTACGACTTCGCCGACTACTGGGCGCACTGGCTGAGCTTCGCCGGCAAATCCACCAGGCTGCCAAAGATCTTCCACGTCAACTGGTTCCGCCAGGACCGGGACGGCAACTTCATGTGGCCGGGCTTCGGCGACAACCTGCGGGTGCTGCGCTGGATCATCGACCGCTGCGAAGGCCGCGCCGGCGCGCGGGAAACCGCCATCGGCTTCCTTCCCGGGCCGAAGGACATGGACCTTGACGGCCTCGGCATCGACCAGCAGGTGATGGACTCCCTGCTGGCAGTGGATGCCGCGAGCTGGCACCAGGAACTCACGGCCATCGCCGGCTACTTCGACGGCTTCGGCACGAAGATCCCGCCGGCCCTGCGCGAGGAACTGGCAGGGGTGAAGAAGCGGCTGGGATGAGGGCGGCAGCCACCGCAGCCCGCTGCGGTGGCTACTGTTCGCAGCTGTACTCGATGGCGAGGGGTGTGCCGCGCACGGCCACCCGCCCCATGCCAATGACCCCGCTGCCGGCCAGTTCGGCGGAATCCCGGCGCACGTAGACTTCATCCCCGCCATCGGGCTGGATGAAGGTGCCGTTGGTGCTCTCATCCACCAGCACGAAGCGGTTCTTGCGCAGGTCGATGCGCGCGTGAACGCGCGAAATCAGGTTGCCCTTGACGACCACGTCGTTTTCATCGGCGCGGCCCATGCTGGCCTCGGTCTTGCCGCCCTCACCCAGCACCAGCTCATGGCCACGGAACTTCAGGCGCAGGCGCCCGGCGGGCGGCGGCTCGGGGGCCGTCCAGCTGATCGAGGGGAGCATGCTGGTGGCCTCCTCGGGCTGCCACAGCACCTCGAACACCGCCATTTCGCCGGTGTGACCCTTCACGCTCGCCACGTCGATCTGCCGGGCGAGCGCGCGCCACTCCCCGGTGAGCTGGCCCACCGTGGCCGCCGTGGTCAGTATCTGGCCGGCCTTGGCCTGGGAGGTCATGCGGTTGGCCGTGTGCACGGCCTGGCCGAAGATGTCGCGGTCTTCGGCCACCACGGGGCCATAGTGGCAGCCGATGCGGATGAAGACATGGGAGCCGTCGGCCAGGCGGCTGCCGCTGGTGATGCGCTTCTGCATCTGGCTGCCGGCGCTCATGGCGTCGTCGGCGGAGGGGAAGGTGGCCATGATCTCGTCACCCATGGTCTTGATGACGGCGCCGCCGAACTGCTCGGTGGCATCACGCATCACCTTCAGGCACTGCTGCACGGTCTCCCGGGCGGCCTCGTCACCGAGGGTCTCATAGAGCTGCGTGCTGCCCACCACGTCGGCGAACAGGATGGCGAGTTCCTTGCCTACTCCGTCAGCCACGGCACCCCCGTTACCGGAATATGTAAAACAGCATCCGTGGCATTATACGGCAAGGGCCGGGCCGGCAAGAGTGCCGGGGCCGGGGTTCCATGGCAGCCCGATGGCCCTACTTCTCCGCGACGATGTAGGCCACCCAGCCACCATCGGCTTCGCCTTCGACCGTCGGGTCGAATTCGCCATTCCCGCCGCCCTCCCCATCGTCACCCTCCCAGTAGACAGTGACGCGCCGGAAGCCCGCCTCGGCAAGCACTTCGCGCAATTCGGGCAGCGTCCACAGCCGCCAGTCGTAGCTGAACGCCTTGTCCAGGCGCGAGCCGTCGGGAAAATGGAAGTGGATGTGGCAGAGCAGGTGGCCGGTGACGGGCTTGTAGCTCGCCTGGTGCCACACATAGGTGAAGCCGCGGTGCGCCGTGCGCTCGCGCAGTTCGCGGAAGGCCTCGTAGCCGCCGAAGGCATCCAGGACGAAGATGCCGTCGCGGGCCAGGCCGGACCAGGCATTGCGGAAGTAACGCAGCAGCTGCGCGCGCTCCTTGAAGACCCAATAGCTGAAGTTCAGCGCGGCGATGACCTCGACCGGGCGCGTCTTCACCGTCAGCACATCGGCATTGACCAGCCTGACCCGGCGGCGCGCCGCGGGCGCCAGCCGCGACAGGCGGTGCCGGCGCCCCCACTCCAGCACCGCGGGGTCGATGTCCACGCCGATGGCCCTGCGCTGCGGGCCGCGCCGGGCCCACTCGCAGGCTGCACTCGCAGCGGCGGAAAAGTCCTCGCGGAAGCTGCGGGGCTGGCGGCCGCGGGCCTCGCGGAAAACCCGCTGCAGGAAGTCCACTTCCATCACCGGGTCGTGCACCGCGCGCTCGTAGAGGACCATCCTGTCCGCGCGCTGCGCCAGCGTCTTCAGGAACCGGCCTGCGGGCCGTGCCCTGCCCTTCGCCTTCTGCTTCACCACCCGTCTTCCTTTCACTCAGCGATTGCGCATCCTCATGCCGCCCGCTGGACCTCCAGCGAGGCCAGCAGCAGGCGCGCCGTGGCATCGGGGCTCCCCGCCCGTTCCGAGAGGAACCGGCGCCAGGCGCGCGCTCCGCGCTGGCCGTGATAGAGCCCGAGCATGTGCCGCGTCACCTGGTGCAGGCGCACCCCGTGGCGCGCCTGCCGGGCTGCATATTCGCACATCCGCCGCACCACATCCGCACGGTCGGCGACCGGCGTCGCATCCGGCCCGGCGAGGAAGCGGGCATCCACCTCCGCGAGGAAGAACGGGTCTTCCGCCGCCTTGCGCCCGAGCATGACGCCATCGACGGCAGCCAGCTGCGCCGCGATCCCCTCGATGCTCCTGATGCCACCGTTGGTGATGACGGTCAGCGCCGGGAATTCGCGCTTCAGGCGGTGCACGCGCTGCGGATCGAGCGGCGGCACCTCACGATTCTCGCGCGGCGACAGCCCCTGCAGGATGGCCTTGCGCGCATGCACGATGAACGTCCCACAGCCCGCACGCGCCACCCGTTCCACGAAGGCGGCGAGAAACTCGTAGCTGTCGTGTTCATCGACCCCGATGCGGGTCTTGACGGTCACCGGCACGGTCACCGCCCCGGCCATCGCGCCGACGCAGCGCGCGACCAGGTCGGCATCGCGCATCAGGCAGGCGCCGAACCGGCCATCGCGGACCCGGTCGCTGGGGCAACCCACGTTGAGGTTGATCTCATCGTAGCCGCGGTCCGCGGCAATGCGGGCGGCGGCGGCGAGCTGCACCGGGTCGTGCCCGCCGAGCTGGATCGCCACCGGGTGCTCGGCGGGATCGAAGCCGAGCAGCCGCTCCTGGTCACCGCGCAGCACGGCCTGCGCCGTGATCATCTCGGTGTACAGCCGCACCCGCGGCGAGATCTGCCGCAGGAAGTAGCGGCAATGCCGGTCGGTGACGTCCATCATCGGTGCCACGGAGACCCGCATGGCGGCAACCGTTGCCATCAGCCCTCTTCCTGTCATGACCCCGCATGGTGCGGCGGCGGATGGTGGCCGACGGCCAGGCAGGGGTCAAGCCTGTGACCCGGGGCAGGCCACCCGCCCCGTGACGCGTCCTATAATCACCCGTTGTCGCACCATCCGGGATCCAGGAAACCATGCAGCGCAAGGGCATTCTCGTCACCGGCGGCGCCGGCTACATCGGCAGCCACGTGGTCCGGCAGCTCGGCGAGGCCGGCGAGCGCATCATCGTGCTCGACAACCTCAGCACCGGGTTCCGCTCCGCGGTGACCCACGGCACCCTCGTGGTGGGCGACACCGGCGACAGCGCGCTCACCAGCCGCCTCCTCGCCGAATTCGACATCGACACGATCATGCACTTTGCGGCCCACACGATCGTACCCGAGTCGGTATCCGACCCGCTCAAGTACTACGGCAACAACACCTGCGCCAGCCGCAACCTGCTGGCCTGCGCGAGCCGCCATGGCATCGCGCACTTCATCTTTTCCTCCACCGCAGCGGTCTACGGCACCCCGGATGGCGGACGCGCCGCCGAGGACAGCCCGACCAGCCCGATCAACCCCTACGGCCTGTCCAAGCTGATGACCGAGTGGATGCTGCGCGACCTGTCCCGCGCCTCGGGCCTGGGCCACGTCACATTGCGCTACTTCAACGTCGCCGGCGCCCACCCCGGTGGCCGCATCGGCCAGTCCACCCGCAATGCCACCCTGCTCACCAAGGTGGCCTGCGAGGTGGTGGTGGGCAAGCGACCCCACGTCTCGGTCTTCGGCACCGACTACGACACGCCCGATGGCACCGGCGTGCGCGATTACATCCACGTGGAAGACCTGGCGACAGCCCACATCCGCGCGCTCGACTACCTGCGCAATGGCGGCACTTCCACGACGCTCAACTGTGGCTACGGCCACGGCTACAGCGTGCGGGAGCTGCTGGCCGCCGTGGAACGCGCTGCCGGCCGGCGGCTGCCGGTGCGGGAGGAGCCCCGGCGCCCGGGCGATCCGCCCGTGCTCATTGCCGTTGCAGACCAGGTGCGCTCGACCCTGGGATGGCAACCCGCCTACGACGACATCGATGCCATCGTGGGCAGCGCGCTCGCCTGGGAAAAGCGCCTGCTGGAGACGCCGGCGGGCTAGCTGCACGGAACCGCCTCGCCGGGGACGTCACTGGACGATGCGCACAGTGTCAACCGGAGCGAACTCGAACTGCCCCGGTGCAGTCCAGGCAATGGCCCGATCGCAAAAGACCTCTTCGGCAAACGACGCCGCAGGCGGGCGGCCACAGTTGCCGGCAACCGTCGTCACCCAGAGCACCGCCTTTCCGCCGTGATACTCCAGACGTGCGTCGTACGCCTGCTGGCCGAAGGCAAAACGTGCCGCACGCGACCCCTCCCCAACAAACACCTGCAGGGGCTTCTCCCGGTCGCCAAACACACCCGGAGCACCATCGCAGGCCAGCCAGCCGGCAAACAGCACATGGTCCTCCCGCGCGTCACCATTGAGGTCTGCGTGCTGCACGGCATCGTCGACACGCGGGGTGCCCTGTGCCGCACGGCACTCCTCCGCGAGGCCCTCCAGTGCCACAGCCACAGCGGCGGGCAATCCGCTGGAGGGCGGCCGGGAACAGGCGGTCAGGACCAGCGCCATGAAGACCAACAGGCCAGCTCGCACCGCAAGCCTGCCTTGCACGCGACGGATGAAAGACACCGCTGCCAGACTCCACAAGCCCGGACCGGAGTCCGGCCGTGACCGGTCAGTGAGGTTGCAGCGCCAGTACCGCTGCCGTGATCTGGGCAAGCAACGCCTTCTGGCCCCTGTAGATCCAATAGATGCCACCCACGCCGATGCCGGCCATGATGATGGCCGAACCGATATTGCCGCTCATCAGGTCGAAGAAACCCACTGCGCAGAAGATGGCGGCGACGATCAGCAGCATGTTGTAGAACGGTGGCCCCGCGAAGTCATTCACCGGCTTGCGTATCAGGTGGATGGCGGCGGTATCGTGATTGATGATCCCCAGATACGGACCTTCCTGCTTGCCGTCCTTGATCCCCCAGATGATGGATGCCTTCGACCCGGACCTGGCGCTGAACCCGGAATCGACGATCTCCAGTGAGCGCTCCGCGCCGTCAGCAGCCCGCACGAAGATCTTGTTGTAGTGCGTGGTGGAGGTTGGCTGGTTGTTGTCCCTCGACACTTCCGTGTGGCTGGATTTCTGCTGCTCCACCACCTCACCGGTGAAGGCGTGGAGATCGATGCGCTTGCTTCCGGTAGTGACGGTTCCAAATGCTGCCATGGTCGGGACCTCGTGTGATGTGCAGGGCAATCGGACGCACAGGCGGTCTGCGTCAAAAAAGCCGCCCGGTGCCGGATGTCATTCCGTCGAACGAGTATAGGATCAGCCCGCTGCAGCGCACAACTCCGGCTGGGTAACCGCGCGCTAGCCTCCCGCCGCCCCCTCCGCCCGCTCGGCGGACTGGATGGCGTACTTCTGCAGGAGGTCGTAGAGCGTCGGACGGGTGATGCCGAGCAGCTTGGCGGCCTGCGAGACGTTGTCGTCGGCGAGCGCCAGGGCACGGCGGATGGCCCGCGTCTCGGCCTCGCGCCTGACCTCGCGCAGGTTCAGGTTCGGCGCACTGGCGTCGATGTCCGCGAGACCGAGGTCGGCTGCGGTCACGTGCTTGCCCTCGGCCAGGATGACCGCGCCCTTGATCTTGTTCTCCAACTCGCGGACGTTGCCGGGCCAGGGATAGTTCTCGATCGCATACTGCGCATCCTGGCTGAAGCCGCTGATCCGGCGCCCATGCTGGGCGGCGGCCTTCTCCAGCAGGATGCGCGCCAGCACCAGCCTGCCGACCTCGCGCTCGCGCAGTGGCGGCAGGCGCACGGTGATCTCGCTGATGCGATAGTAGAGGTCCTGGCGGAAGCGGTTCTCGCGGATGGCGGCATCCAGGTCCTGGTTGGTGGCGCAGACCACACGCACGTCCACCGGGATTTCCTCGCGCCCGCCCACGCGCTCCACCACCCGCTCCTGCAGGAAGCGCAGCAGCTTGGCCTGCAGCGCCAGCGGCATGTCGCCGATCTCGTCGAGGAAGAGCGTGCCGCTGTCTGCCGTCTCCACCTTGCCGGGCGTCTGCTTCACGGCACCGGTGAAGGCACCCCTTTCGTAGCCGAAGAGCTCGCTCTCCAGCAGGGTCTCCGGAATCGCCGCGCAGTTGATGGCGACGAAGGGCCGGTCCGCGCGCGGGCTCAGGGCGTGGATGGCACGCGCCATCAGTTCCTTGCCGGTGCCGCTCTCGCCCAGCACGAGTGTCGTGGCATTGGTCGGCGCCACCTTCTCGATGATGCGGCAGACCTGCAGCATCCTCGCGCTGCCGGCCACGATGCCATCCAGCGGCGAGGTACCCTGCTGGCGCAGCAGCCGCTGGTTCTCCTGCTCCAGTTCGTGGATCTGGTAGGCGCGGTTGACGATCAGCTGCAGCACGTCGGTATCGACCGGCTTCTGGTAGAAGTCGTAGGCGCCCAGCCCCACGGCCTTCACGGCGTTCTGCTGGTCGCCGTGCCCGGTGACGACGATGACCTTGGTGGCAGGAGCCAGCGCGAGGGTCTGCTCCAGCGTGGCAAAGCCCTCCGACACGCCCTCGGCGTCGGGCGGCAGCCCGAGGTCCTGCAGGACCACCGCCGGCTCGTGGCGGCGCAACTGGGCCAGCGCCGACTCACGGTCCTCCGCCACCAGCACCTCGTAGTCCTCGAAGCACCAGCGCAGCTGGCTCTGCAGGCCCCTGTCGTCCTCCACCACCAGCAGCCGCCGCCGTTGTTCGCTCACCCGCGCTCCCCTTTCCTTCAGCCCTGGGCCGCTGGCGGCTCGACCAGCGGCAGCCGGATGGTAATACAGGTCCCGCGCCCCGGCTCGGACTCCACACCCAGAGTGCCGCCGGAATCCACGACCAGGCTGCGCGCCTGGTAGGCGCCGATGCCCATGCCCTTGCTGCCCTTGGTCGAGTCGAAGGGCCGGAACAGCCGCGTGCGGATGAACTCGGCATCCATGCCGCAACCGTCGTCGCGGATGGTGATGACGGCCTGGCCGCCCGTGCGCACGGCCCGCAGTTCCACCGTGCCCCCGCTGCCCGTGGCCTCCTGGGCGTTGCGGATGAGGTGCGTGGCAACCATGGCGAAGCGGTCGCGGTCGATTTCGACGTGCAGGCGCTCGTCCGCCTCGGCGATCCGCGGCTCGGGGCTGCGCCCGCGGCAGCGCTCCACCGCATCCTCGAGCGTGCTGGCGATGCGCACGCGGCTGCGCCGCCCGCCTGCCTCTCCGCTCTGCAACTGCTGCAGCAGCTTGCTCATGCGGGCCACCGAATTGTCGATGGTGGCGATCGCATCCTCGACGAATGCGGGGTTGCCCTTGTGGCGCGCCGCGTTCTTCACCACCAGGGACTGCTGCGCGATGAGGTTTTTCAGGTCGTGCATCAGGAAGGCCGTGAGGCGGTTGAGCGCCTCGAACTGCCGGGCTTCCGCCAGCCGCTGGTCGGCCTCGTACTGCGCCAGGTGCGCGGCCACCTGGCGCCCCGAGGTGCGCAGCAGGTCGATCTCCTCGAACGTCAGCCGGAACGCCGAACTCGACTGCAGCAGGAGCATGAAGCCGATCAGGGCCTGGTTGCTGATCAGCGGGACGAGCAGCAGCGCATCGGGAAACTGCTCCAGCCAGGCCGGGCGCCGCAGGCCACCGTACAGGGTTGGGCTGCGGGCCAGTTCGGCCGTATCGAGGATCCACTGGCGCTCGAACATGAAGGTGACGACGGGATCATCGGCCGACACGCACTCATCGGACCACATCCTGGTGTTCCAGCCGGCGGCGCAGGCGAACTGCCCCCCAGCCTCCCGTCGCATCCACAGCAGGCCGGCCGGACTGCCCACGATCTGCGCCACCGCCTTGATGGCGCGCTCGGGCAACGGCAGCGGCTGATCGGGTGAGGCGAGCGTATCGATCAGGCGCAGCCACTCCTCTCGGTAATCGTAGCGGAAGGGGAGGAAGTGCTTGCTGAGGAACACCCGGACCCGGGCACTGAGCCGCTGGGAGAACAGCAGCGCCAGCACCGGCGTACCCGTCACGCCGATGAGCAGGAGCCCCAGCGGGTGCGCCGTGGCCGGCTCGAGCGAACGGTAGAACGGCACGACTGCCAGCAGGATCGCCAGGGTGCCCACCATCGCCATGAATCGCGGCAGATAGGCCCTGGCCTGCGGGGAAACGAAGATCGCCAGTGACCATTGCGGCTGGAGGGACACGGCCCGTGCCAGCAGTGCCGCGGCGCCTAGCATGGCGGCGGAGCGCACCACCAGCACCGCCGGTGGCGTGTAGGAAGCCAGCAGCGCCAGCCCCATCGACAGCACCTGGGCACCCGCGGCCAGTGCGGCGGCCGCCACCAGCATGCCCAGGGCACGGCGGCCCTCCACCGGTGCATCGCGGCCGAGTTGTGCCGCCAGCGCGAGGCAGGCCAGCGCAGCCGTCAGCGCAGCACCGCTGAACACGCCGGAGGTCCACGCCTCCTCGCCCTGCGCGTACCAGTACCAGCACGCCGCCGCGCCCAGCAGGCCCAGCACGAGCCACAGCAGGAGCAGCGCACGGCGCACCACCTCCGGCATGGATTGCCGGTACGGGCCGCGCAGCAGACGGTTGAGCAGCAGGAACCAGCTGCCGATGAAGGCCATCTCGGCGAGGAAGCTCGCGGGATCCACGTAAGGCGTGCCCGCCTGCCCTGCCCGCAGGGCGAGAAAGCCGTTCGCCAGTGTGCCCGCTGCCGCCACCAACGCCAGGTGCCAGCGCAACAGCCCGCGGCCGCCGGTCACCAATACGTAGGCGAGCAACAGCGCATGGGCGACAGCCACGCCCCAGTAGCACCACGACTGGTTCAGCGCCAGGGACAAGCCTGCTTCCTCGTCCGGGCCGGGCCACCCGCCCGCCGGAGCACGACACAACAACCCGCTGAATCATAGACGAAAAGCAGGCCAGGCGGGCAGGACGGGCTTCACAGGAGGCCAGCAGGGCGAATGCCCGGTCGACGGACCGCCATGGCGTCCCCACGGGGATTCGAACCCCGGTTACCGCCGTGAAAGGGCGATGTCCTAGGCCTCTAGACGATGGGGACGTTGCGCGAACGGCGCGGGTGGTCTGGTGGAGCTAGGCGGGATCGAACCGCCGACCTCTTGCATGCCATGCAAGCGCTCTCCCAGCTGAGCTATAGCCCCACGCGGGGGCGGACTGTACGCAAGCGCCTGAAGACTGTCAAGAAAGCAACGGCTGCTCCTGCGCGAGCTGCAACGCGTGGCGCAACCGCCGGAGCGTGCGTTGCCGCCCGACCAGCTCCAGGGTCACGTCGATGGGCGGCGACACCGTGCCGCCGGTCACCGCCACCCGCAAGGGCTGGCCGACCTTGCCAAAGCCGATGCCAAGGGCAGCCGCCACTCCCTGGAGTGCCTCGTGGATCGCCGCCCGCTGCCACACGGGCAGTGCCTCGAAACGCTCCATGGCCAGCGCCAACACGGGGACCGTGGCGGCCTTCAGGTGCTGTTGCGCCGCCTTGCCATCGATCGCCTCGAAGTCGTTGAACACGTACCAGCTCGCCTGGGCCATGTCCTCCAGCGTCACCGCACGTTCGCGGTAGGCATCGACCACCTCCCCGAGCGATGGTCCCGGCTCCCGCCGCAGGCCGCGCAGGTCCATGAACGCGCCAAACTCGTCGGCCAGCTGTCTGCGCTCGCGCGTGAGGATGTACTGCTGATTGAGCCAGTTGAGCTTGTCCGGGTCGAAGCGCGAGGCGGCGCTGTTCACCGCCGCGATGTCGAACAGTTCGATCATCTCCTGCCGGCTGAACACCTCCTGGTCACCGTGCGCCCAGCCCAGGCGCACCAGATAGTTGAGCAGGGCATCGGGCAGGTAGCCGCGGTCGCGGTACTCAAGCACGTTAACCGCGCCATGGCGCTTGGACAGCCGCGCACCGTCGGCGCCGAGGATCATCGGCAGGTGCGCGTAGACCGGCACCGGCACGCCCAGCGCCTGCTGGATATGGATGTGGCGTGGCGTGTTGGTCAGGTGGTCGTCGCCGCGGATCACGTGGGTGATGCCCATGTCGGCATCGTCCACGACCACCCCGAAATGGAAGGTCGGCATGCCATCCGGGCGCATCAGGATGACGTCGTCGAGGTCTGCGTTGTTGAAGCTGACATCGCCGCGCACCAGGTCGTGCACCGTCACCGTGCCCTCGCGCGGGCTGCGCAGGCGGATCACCGGGCTCACGCCGGCCACCGGCTGCCTGCGCTCGCGACAACGGCCGTCATAGCGGGGGTTCTCGCCGCGAGTCACCTGCTGCGCGCGCATCGCCTCGAGTTCCTCGCGCGAGCAATAGCAGCGATAGGCCGTGCCCCTGGAGAGCATCTCCTCGGCCACGGCTGCATAGCGGGCGAAGCGCGCGGTCTGGCGAAACGGGCCCTCGTCGCAGTCGAGGCCCACCCACGTCAGTCCGGTGAGGATGGCCTGGATCGAAGCCTCGGTGGACCGCTCCCGGTCGGTATCCTCGATGCGCAGCACGAACGTCCCGCCGTGATGGCGGGCATAGAGCCAGGAAAACAGCGCCGTGCGCACGCCGCCGATGTGGAGGTAGCCGGTCGGGCTGGGGGCAAATCGGGTCTTGACGCGCATGGCCGGATACCGGGCGGAACGGAGAGGCGATTCTACTTGGCCCGCCGGCGAAATGGCTCGCGGCTATTGGCACCCGGTGCAGCGGTTGGCAGACTCACGCCGTGGATGCGTGCAGCCCGGCAGGATCGCAGTGCAACGGCCTGGACCGGCTGTTCCCGGCGGGCGTCAGCTGCGCCTCGGCGCAGGCTGCAGCATCCGGCGAGACGCTCTGGCCCGGGGAGGCCGCGGCCGCACTGCGCTTCGCACCTGCCCGCATGGCCGAGTTCCGCCTGGGCCGCACCTGCGCAAGACGCGCCCTGGCGGCGCTTGGCGCACCACCCGCAACCATCGGCGTCGGCGGGCACCGCGAACCATTGTGGCCGGAGGGCATCGTCGGCAGCATCTCCCACAGCGGGGGGCGGGCGGCAGCCGCAGTGGCCTGGAGCCGCTCGTTCGCTGCGCTCGGACTCGACATCGAGTCAGCCTCCGGACTTGATCCGGAACTCATCGCCGTGGTGTGCCGACCCGAGGAAGCGCGGCGGGTGTGCAGCGCCGGCGCGTCGGGTGGCCTGGAGGCCCTGCGGATCTTCAGCGCCAAGGAGGCTGTCTACAAGGCGCTCTGGCCCACCCTGCGCCGATTCCTGGATTTCCAGGCACTGGCGGTTGCCTGGGATGATGCCGATGGTTCATTCCGGGCCACGGCCCACGACCCCGGTTGCCCGGCACCCCTTGCCGAGGCCATCCGTGGCCGCTGCCTGCGCCAGGCCGGCATGCTGGTGACGGCCGTATGGATTTCCGCGGGGGACTGGCGCCCCGGCCCCGGCCCGGCACCGGCCTGACCGCGGGGGACTGGCGCCCCGGCCCCGGCCCGGCACCGGCCTGACCGCAGGCCTACTCCACCGGCGCGACTGCCGCCTGCTGCGCGGGACCACGCGGTACCGGGACGGATCCGCGCTGCGCCGGCCGGCCGGCCTGGCAGCGTTGCGCATCGGCGGCCCGGCGCGGCAGCGCCTGGCGGCGCTCCACCCCGGACCTGCGCTCCGGACCCGTATAGCCGTGGGGGTCCGGCTGGCGCCGCTCCCCATTGGAGCGGCGGTCCGCCACCTGGCTGTGCCGGCGGCAGATCGACCGGCGCAGGAAACGCATGACACGCCAGGAGTGCATGATCATCCAGAAATAAAGCGCGCCCACCAGCAGGAACGCAGCGGCGAGCAGCAGGTCGGGCACGTCGAGCCAGGTGCCCAGCAGGCCGATGCCCACGCCGGCCAGACCCAGCATCGCCATCATGCCCACGGTCTGGTTCACGCTGAACCCGGCCAGGAGGAAGATGTGGTGCAGGTGCTCGCGATCGGGGGCAAAGGGCGAGCGGCCACGCACGACCCGGCGCAGCATCATGGCCACTGCATCCATGACCGGGACCATGACGAACCAGAGCGCAGCGGCCGGCTTGATGAGCCGGTCCGGTCCCTGGGACAGCGAGATCGCAAACCAGGTCAGCGCAAAGCCGAGGAACATGCTGCCGGCATCACCAAGGAAGATCGACGCGCGTGCGCGGCCCGGCAGGCGCATGTTGAACATCAGGAAACCGATGACGCCACCGGCGAGGAGCAGGAGCAGCGCGCCATTGACCCCCTCCCCCCAGAGCGCAAGCACCAGCCCGAAGCCGCCCAGCGACACCAGGGTCTGGCTGCCGCTCAGGCCATCGAGGCCATCGCACATGTTCAGGGCGTTGATGACCCCCACCGTGGCGAAAATGGTGAACGGCAGCGCGGCGAGGCCGAGTTCGAGCCGGCCACCGGAGGGCGTCATCTGGCCGAGATCCGCCAGGACCACGTGCGCACCATAGACCATGACGAGGGTGGCGAGGATCTGCGCGAGGAACCGGGCCGCAGGTGACAGCTCGACGAAATCGTCCACCAGGCCGACGCCCACGAGGATCGCGCCTGCCACCATGAAGCTCATGACCTCGGGCAGCAGGACCGACAGGCCCGTCAGTTGCGGCACGAAGCAGGCCACCAGCAGGCTGGTGAAGATCGCCAGTCCGCCGACCAGGGGGATGCGCCCCTGGTGGCTCTTGCGGGTGTCGGGGACATCCACGAGGCCGGCACTCATGGCCACTGGCCGCAGCACGAGGATCAGTACCGCGGTCAGGGCGCAGGCCATGGCAGCTGCCAGCAGGGAGGTCATTCTTGCGCTCAACAATCCGGCGTCATGTGCTTGTTGGAATACCGGCGAAGGAAGCTGTGTCTTGAGACCGGAATATTGGTTAATGATATGCTGGCTTTCTGCGATCTGGCGCACGGCCCGGACTTCAGCCATTGCGCCAGAATATGTCGCACCATGGGCTGGCCAGTCAGCTCGCCACCGGAGCCGATGGTTCTGCGCCCGCCTTAAGTCCAGCTTAAGAATCCGGAACGAGGCGCAGGACCGGCGCCGGGTCGGCCAGCTTTCCTGCCAACCGTGCCCACTGATACGACGATGGGGAGTTACTGCATGCTCAAACAGCTCATTGGCAAACCGCTGGTCCGCGCCGCCGTGCTGCTGGCCCTGCTGGCGACTGGCTCTGGTGTCCTGGCAGCCGATGCCCCACCGGTCCGCGACCCCTACCGGGTCAACCCGGGCGACATCCTGCAGGTTTCGGTCTGGAAGGAGCAGGACCTCCAGTCGCAGCTGCTGGTCAATCCGGACGGGCACTTCTCCTTCCCGCTGGCCGGCGACATCCTCGCAGAGGGCAAGACGGTCGAGGAAATCCGCGAGGAGCTCGTCGCCAAACTCAGCAAGCTGATCCCCGACGTCGTCGTCACGGTGAGCACACTGAAACTCGAGGGTAACAAGGTCTACGTGCTGGGCCAGGTGGCCCGCCCCGGTGAGTTCATCGTGACCCGCGGCGTGGATGTGATGCAGGCGATCGCCATGGCCGGCGGCACCACCCCGTTCGCCAGGCTCGATGACGTAAGGATCCTGCGCCGCGGCGCCCAGGGTGCGCAGATAGCCATCCCGTTCAAGTACAGCGACGTCCAGGACGGCCGCAAGCTCGACCAGAACATCGTGCTGCGCGCAGGTGACACGGTCGTCGTGCCCTGACGCCCGGTGCAGCATGCGGCCACGACCCGGATCCGGCAGCACGGCGGCCTTGACGATGGACAGACCCGGCGATTCGCCATCTTGGGCACCGCTTGCCCGGCTGGCCCGCCAGCTGCTGCCCGCGGCCCTGGGTGTTGCGCTGCTGCCCGCCCCGGCTGCAGCCCGTACCTGGGATTACGTGCCGTCCGCCTCGGTCGGCGGCGGCTACGAGAGCAATGCCAATTCGGCGTCCCAGAGCAGCCAGGAAGAAAGCAGCTACGTCGCCACCGCCGGTGCCTACCTCGACATCACCGGCGAAACCAGCACATCGCGCGTCGGCTTCCGCCCGGAGGTCCGTGGTGCCGTGTACTCGGGGCTGAGCGCGGCCAGCCGCGATGACAGTTATCTCAACTACTTCCTGCCGGTAACCGTCGCCCAGTCCTGGCAGACCGCACAGGCCAGCCTCAGCGCAGGCTATTCGCGGATTTCAACGCGCGACAGCATCATCATCGGCTTCGACCCGAACAACCCGCCACGTCCCGGCATCGACACCGCAAACCGGCGCACCGAGTACCAGGAACGCTGGTACCTGTCCCCATCGCTGCGCTACCAGCTCACGCCGCGGGATCTCATCAGCCTCAGCCTGAACTACGACGACGTCACCTACACCGAGGCCATGTTCAGCTTCCGCACGGACTACACTGCCGGCGCGGCGGAACTGTCCTGGGACCACTCCCTCGGCCAGCGGAGCACGGTGAGCCTCAGCGCCAACATCAGCACCTTCGAGGCCACGCGACCCCAGAGCCCGGTCCGGAATGACACCCTGACCTATGGCCTGACCGCGGGCTATCAATACGCCCTGACGCCCGCTGCCACCGTTGGCCTGACGGCGGGCAGTTCGCGCAGCGAGGTGGACATCAAGGGACTGCCCTGGATTTCCACACCCGCAGGGCTGCTTCCCTGCCTGGATGCGGCGCACAACGTGTTCGTGCCCTGCACCATCAGGAGTACAGGCGACAATTTCATCGGCGAGGTGTTCTACCGGCAGCGCCCGGAGAAGACCGTCACGACGGAGCTGCGGCTGTCGCGCGCCATCCAGCCCAGCTCGGACGGCTCGCAGGTCACGGTGGATCAGGTGGCGGCCTATCTGACCAAAGAGGTCACGCCACTGCTCTCGGTCAGGCTCGCGGGCCAGTACTGGAAGCAGGACGCGGTCACCCGCCAGGCCAACGCGCTGTCGGACCGCTTCCGTCGTGACTATTATTCGCTCGAAGCATCGGCCACCCGGCGCCTGAACCGCAGCTGGTCGGTCGGCGGCCAGTACACCTTCACGAATGACCAGCGCGACTACGACGTCGTGGCCAGCTCCACACCGAATCACCGCTTGTATTTCTACATCCAGTACAGCGGACTGGGCAGTCACTGAGCGGCGGGTGGCCCCCGGCCCAGGCAGCTTGCCGGACGGGACGCGCACAGCCAAGCCGGGGCAAGCGGTCCGGCAAGTGGAGTGCTGCAGACGTGACGGCCGTCACAGGCGGAACCTGGTGGGCGATGAAGGGATCGAACCTTCGACCTCTCCCGTGTGAAGGGAGCGCTCTCCCGCTGAGCTAATCGCCCTCGTTCCATGGCGCCCGGCCGGATTGCTGCACCGCCCGGGTTGCGAAGGACCGCCATAATAAGCGAACTGCATGCACGCCGGAAGCCGCCTGTTGTAATAACATGGCCCAGCTGCCTGCAGCCAATGCCAGCGAGAACCCCGGCCCATGTATGAACAGCATTTTGGACTGACCTGCCGCCCGTTCGACCTGGCGCCCGACCCGCGCTTCCTGTTCATGACGGCCCAGCATTCCCGAGCCGTGGCCAACATGAAGTTCGCGCTGCTGAACCACGACAGCTTCGTGATCATCACGGGCGAGATCGGCATCGGCAAGACCACCATCCTGAATACGGTGATGCAGGAACTTGGACCGGACTTCGTCACCGCCCGGCTCACCCACACCACGCTCTCCCACATCGAACTCCTGCAGGCACTGCTGTCGGAATTCGGCATGCCCATCTACAAGAGGAAGAAGGTCCTGCTGCTCGACACCCTGCGGGCCTTCTTCCTGAAGATGCACGAGGAAGGCAAGCATGTCGTCATCATCGTCGACGAGGCGCAGAACCTGACCAGCCCGGCACTGGAGGAGCTGCGCCTGCTCTCCTGCATCGACACGGCCGACCGCCGGATCGTCAGCATCGTGCTGACCGGCCAGCCCAACCTCGATGACCTGCTGGACGCACCCGGCCTGACGCAACTGCGGCAACGGGCACGGCTGCGGCAACGACTCGATGCCCTCAACGAGGAGGAGACCGTCGAGTACCTGCGCCATCGCCTGACAATCGCGGGTGGCGATCTGGAGCAGATCTTCGAGTCCGATGCGATCCGGGATGTGCATCGCCTCACCCAGGGCATCCCGCGGCTGATCAACACGCTGTGCGACACCGCGCTGACCGCGTGCATGGTCGAAAACCTGCCGAAGGTGACCCTCGGGGTGATCGACGAGGTGGTCCACGAACTGCGCTGGCAGTGGTTCGAGGAGCGTCCGGGCCTGCGCGCGGCCGGTGGCGCCGAACCCCAGCCGGGCCAGCCCGCGAAAGGCGGCCGTCCCAGCCGGGTCATGCTCATGGTCTACAAGGACGGCCAGTTCGTCGAGCAGGTCCAGGCGGGCCAGTTCCCGTTCGTGATCGGTCGCAGCAATGCCAATGACCTGGTGGTCATCGACAAGGAAGTCAGCCGGCGACATGCGCTGATCGACTGCATCAGCGGCATCTACGTCATCGAGGACCTGAACAGCAAGAACGGCATTCTGGTGAACCGCAAGCGTCGCCCCCGCGCGCTGCTGCGCTCGGGGGATGTCATCACCTTCGGGCAGATCGACGTGGTGTTCCACAGTGACCGTGCGGCTGCCGGCGATGCAGCCGCCTCGCCGCTGGCTGTGCTCCCGGACCCGCCGACGAGTGATACGGCGAAGATCCCGGTACTGCCCGAAGGCGGGGAGGACATCGAGCACACCGCCCGCCGGCGCAGCAAGACCGGCATCCTCAAGCTGCCTTCCTGATCCCTGATTCCCCGCCGCGCCCCGCAACGACCGGCAGGGCCGGGCATTGCGGGTCCCGGGCCCTGGAGGCCATCGGGCAGCAGCCACGCTATCGCTGCGCCGCGTGCCGCTCGGCTGCCGGGCCGTCGTCCCCCTGCCTTCTTCCGGCCGGTCCCCGGCCCTGGCCGGCAGCCGCATCCATACGGTCGCTGTCCACCGGCCTGCCGTCATCGCCCGCCCCCGCCTTCGGGCCTGCCATGCTGGTGCCGCGACCCCAGATGACCACCTCGAGCGTCTGCATGAGAATCACGAGGTCGAACAGGATTCCGGTGTTCTTGATGTAGAACAGATCGTATTTCAGCTTCTCGTTGGCATCCTCGACGGATGCGCCGTACGGGAAATTGAGTTGTGCCCAGCCGGCCAGTCCCGGCCGCATGCAGTGGCGGTAGTCGTAGAGCGGCAGATTCTGGTTCAGCATGCTGACGAACTCCGGGCGTTCCGGCCGCGGACCGACGATGCTCATCTCGCCGCGGATCACGTTGACCAGTTGCGGCAGTTCGTCGATACGGAAGCGGCGCATCACGGCACCGGCACGCGTGACGCGAGCGTCCCCCTGGCGGGATGCCCACAGCGGTCCGCCCTGCTCTGCGTCGAGATGCATGCTGCGAAATTTCAGCAGCTCGAACTCCCGGCCCCCGCGGCCGACCCGGCGCTGGCGATAGAACAGCGGCGCGCTCCAGCCTTCCTCGATGCGGATTGCTGCCGCGGCCATGGCCAGCAGCGGCGAAGCAAGCAGCAGCATGACCGTACCGATGCCGACGTCGATCAGGCGCTTGGCGATGCGAAATCCCCAGCGGCTGTGCCCGCTCGTGGCGAAAATCAGCCAACCCGGGTGCAGCACGTCGAGGTCGACCTTGCTGGTCTCCTGCTCGAGAAAATCGGCGATGTCGCGCACCGGGATGCCGATGGACCGGTGCCGCAGCAGCTGTGCCGTGGGAAACCGGCCACGACGGTCGTCCAGGGCGACGATCACCTCGTCGTACGGCAGCTGCTCGAAGTCGAAGTCCGGCGCAAGCAGCGGACCCATGGCGTTGCGGACAGCGAACTCACGCTCGGCGTCACTGCCGGGGACGAAGCCCACGACTTCGAAACGCCGGCGATCCGACCGCCGCCGCAGCAGGCCCACCTTGGCCGCAACCTGCCCCGAGCCGATCAGCAGCACGCGCCACTTCAACGGGTTGTAGTCGAGGAAGCGCAGCAGCAGGCCGCGCACCAATGCGATGCCGAGGAAACTGATCACCATGGCAATGGCCAGGGTGAGCCGCCCGGTGTTGTAGTACGGAAACAGGTAGAAGAACAGCACGTGACAGAAGCCGCCGATGCCGACACCCACCAGCACCCGGACGATATTCTCCATCAGCGTCGGGCGCTGGCGCGTGCGATACAGGCCCATGGTGGTCAGGCCAAGCACGACGCATCCTGCGTACGTGACCGCGCGCGGCACCAGCGGGCCGAGGATCTGTGTTGCCGCAGCGAGATCGAGACCGAAGCGGATCCACGCGCCCGCAAACAATGCGCAATACGCGACGATCCCGTCCGCCAGCAGCAGGACCAGCAGTGGGGCGGACAGGCTGTGTGTCAGGCGACGCAGCGGGTTCACGTGAGGTGACCGGAAAGCCGGCGAGGCGGAAATCAGGCAGCCCTTGTTCTCGTTAAGTCGTTGACGGACAGGTGTTTCTGCGCAACAGCGCGAAACTGTCTGAAGATTATAGGCTGGCCGGTATCCGCAAACCAGCGAACTGGTCGCATATTCCGGGTCCCGGCACGGCACGCCATGCCCCGGGCAGGCCACCGTCCGTGCGGCATGCGCCTCGCTGCAGTTGCCGCCGCGTGCTAGACCAGCAATTCCATTGGTTCAGGGTGGCTCAGGAAGCCGAGCGGACTGGCCGTGTAGCCATAGGCGCCGGACTGGAGCACGGCGACGAGGTCCCCGGGAACGGCGCGCGGAAAGGCCATGTTGTCGGCCAGCAGGTCCAGCGGGGTGCAGAGCGGTCCGACCACCGAGGCCATCTCCTCCGTCGCCTGATCCATGCGCGTGGCGATCACCACCGGGTAGTTCTTGCGGATCACCTGCCCGAAGTTGCCGCTGGCCGCGAGGTGATGGTGCAGTCCGCCATCGGTCACCAGGAATACCCGGCCGCGGGATTCCTTGCGGTCGAGGATGCGGCAGATGTAGTAGCCCGCCTCGCCCACCAGATAGCGGCCGAGTTCGGTGACCAGCCGGGTACCCGGCAGCGATGCACGCGCCCGCTCCGCCAGCCGGTGCAGGCTCGCGCCGACAGCTGCCAGGTCCACCGGCTGCTCGCCCGGGAAATAGGGGATCCCGAGCCCGCCACCGATGTTGAGTTCGGCAATCGGTACCGGTGCATCGACCGCCAGCCGTTCGGCGAGCGCCAGCGTCTCGACCTGCGCTTCGGCGATCGCCGCTGCGCTCAGGTTCTGTGACCCCGCAAAGATGTGGAAGCCACGAAAATCCACCCGGGAAACATCAAGACCGTGCAGCAGGGCGGGCACGCGCTCGGCATCGATGCCGAACTGGGATGCACCACCGCCCATCTTCATCCCGGCCGACTTGAGCTGGAAATCGGGATTGACGCGTATCGCGAGACGGGGCCGCCGGCCCTGAACCCCGAGCTGATGCAGGATCGCCAGCTCGCGCTCCGACTCGACATGCACGGTGATCCCGGCCGCCACCGCAGCCTCCAGCTCCATCACCGACTTGCCAGGCCCGGCGAAGCTGATGCACTCCGCAGCCATGCCCGTGGCCAGTGCGACGGACAGTTCGCGCCCGGACGCCACGTCGAAGCCATCCACGAGGCCCGCCATCCAGGCCACCAGGGCGGGCATCGGATTGGCCTTGAGCGCATAGTGCAGGTGCATGCCAGCCGGCATCATGTGGCGCAGCTCGGCGACCCGCATTGCGATGGCCTGGCGATCATAGGCATAGAACGGGGTGCGGCCTGCGCGCGCAAGAAGTGCTCCCACGGTCTCGCCGCCGATCAGCAGTTCCCTGCCGCGCGACTGCACGCGCGCCAGCGCTGCGTGATGCGGTGTGCCGCTAGCCCGGGCCACGGGCGCCTTCCAGTTGCGGACGCAGCCGGCCGATGATGCCACTGCGGTCGAGCTTGCCATTGGGATTGCGCGGCAGGTCGGTTTCCCAGACCACCGCGGCGGGGACCATGAACGGCGGCAACGACCGGCGACATTCCGCGAGCAGACGCTCGGTGTCCGGCGCCTGGCCCTCGCTCGCCTCCACCACCACCGCAACGCTCTGGCCCAGCGTCTCATGCGCCAGCCCGAAGGCCACGGCGCCACAGACCATCTGCGTCGCGTACAGGGCCTCCTCCACCTCGGTGGGGCTGACCCGGTAGCCGGAGGTCTTGATCATCTCGTCGAAGCGCCCGACGAAATACAGGAAACCCTCGGCATCCCGCTGTACGGTGTCGCCGGACCATACCGCCATTTCCTGCAGGGGTACGCCGGGAAGCTGGCCGGGGGCGGGGCGGAATCGCTCTGCAGTACGCTCCGGGTCGCGCCAGTAGCCCTTCGCGACCAGCGCACCCCGGTGCACCAGTTCGCCGGGCTCGTCGGGCCCGCACTCACTGCCATCGGGCCGCACGACGAGGATCTCGGCATTGGGAATGGCCTTGCCGATGGAGGTAGGCCGCTGCTCCGCCAGCTCCGGCGGCAGATAGGTCGAACGGAATGCCTCGGTCAGCCCGTACATGAGGTAGACGCGCGTGCGCGGCAGGCGCTGGCGAAGCTTCTGGAGGGTGGCAAGCGGCATCTTGCCTCCCGAGTTGGTGATGTAGCGCAGGTTCTCCTGCACGGCGGCCGGCCATTCCAGGGCGGCCAGCTGGATCCACAGCGGCGGCACGCCAGCCAGCCCCGTGACATGCTCGCGTTCGGCCGCACGCAGGACGTCCTTGGGCAGCAGGTAGTTCAGCAGAACGACACGCGCTCCGGCGTGGAAGCAGGTGGTCAGCTGGCTGAAACCGTAGTCGAAGCTGAACGGCAGCACCGCCAGCACACTGTCCCCCGGATGATTCTCCAGGTAGCTTGCCACGCTGTGTGCACCGGCCACCATGTTGCGGTGACTCAGGACCACCCCCTTCGGGCGGCCGGTGCTGCCGGAGGTGTAGAAGATCGAGACCACGTCCTCATCAACGATGCAGGGTGCGGCCAGCGCCGGCGCTTCGGCCTGCAGGGCCGCCAGTGACACGACGCGCAGGCCTGGCAGTACCGTCGCGGGTGGCGCATCCACCGTGACGATGGTGCGCAGGTCGGGACAGTCGCCCAGTTCACCGGCCAGTGCCAGCAGGCGGTCGGCCGAGGTCACCAGCAGTTCGGCACCGGAATCCTGCAGGATGTAGGCAACCTGTCGCGCCTTGAGCAGCGGATTCACCGGCACGAAGATGCCGCCGCCCATGGCGGCCGCGAAGAACGCCTCCACCGTCTCCAGGCTCTTGGGCAGGAATACCGCCACACGGGTGGAGCGGCGCATGCCCGCCGCGGCAAGCCCTGCCGCCGTGGCGCCAACCCCGGCGGCGAGTTCTGCATAGGTGACGGTACGCGACCCGTCGGTCACGGCAGGCCGCCCGCCATGACGCTCGGCGGAAGCAGCAACCAGCTGGTGCAGCAGTGTGGTCATAAATGGGCAGCCTGGGCAGTCATGGTTCCGGAATTCCCTGCCGCCGCGGAGCACGGGAAGATGCGCTCCCATCGGCCAGGTCCACTCTCCGGCATTCTAGATGAGGCCCGGGCGAGCGGATGCGAACTGTCGCATACTTGGCCGGCCCGGGCGAGGCCCTGGGCGATTCTGGCAATCGATGGGTTTCCGGAGTCATCTCCGGTGGCTCAGATCTCGCCGGCAAAAACCTCGCGCATCGGCGCCCAGCGGAAGTCGTGCAACAGCTGCCGGAGCTTGCCCTCGAAGCGGGACAGGTTGACGTAGTGCCGGAAGCGCGAGCGGGCATCGAGCCCGGTGACCCGCGGCTGCCCCGGATCGATCTCCCAGGGATGGAAATAGAAGACGAAGGGCTGGCCATCCCTCGTCGCCACACGGGTCACCGCATAGCGGGTCCACCAGTAGGGAAACAGCCGGAAAAATCCGCCGCCACCACAGGGCAGGCGCCAGCGGCCGAACTCGACGCTGCTGACCGGTATCTCCGGTATCGCCTTGCCCGCCAGGCGGAAGACAAAGCGCGGTGCACTGCGCATGCCGTAGTGGTCGTGGGTCACCGGGCTGATGCTCGAACTGTACCGGTATCCGGCCTCTGCCAGCTCGTCCAGCGCCCACAGGTTGCGTTCGTCAATGGAGAAACTGGCGGCACGGTAGCCGGTGACGGCGGCACCCGCCAGGTCCTCGAGCAGCGCCCTGGTGCGCCGGATATCGGCGCGGAACTCCGCCGGTGTCTGTTCATGGACGCGCACATGGCCATAACCGTGGCTCGCAATCTCGTGGCCGGCCGCTGCCACATCGCGCACCAGCGCAGGCAGCCGCTCCGCCGCCCAGCCCAGCCAGAAAAATGTCGCGCGTGCACCGCGATCCGCAAAGATGTCGAGAAGGCGGCGGACATTGTCCTCGATGCGCAGGGGATGCCGGTCCCAGTCCGACATGCGGATGTAGGGCCGGAACGCCGACACGTGGAAATAATCCTCCACGTCCACCGACAGGGCGTGGACGGGCGCGGGAATGTTGGTCGCCATGGGGACGGAACTGCCGGACAGTTGCTGCAGGCCTTCAGAACGTATGGGCCAGCTGCACCCTGGCAAAGAGCTCGTCGTAATCAGGCAGGAGCGAGCCCGTCCGGCTCAGCCATCCCAGGCCGGTCCTCACCGAGGTCCGCAGCCCAAGGTTGTAGTTGAACTCCAGCTGCACGTTCTTCAGCTGATCCGAATAGCGCGGCACACTGCAGCTGGCGCTCCCGCCCGGCACACATCCCGAACCGGCGAGATCATTCACCTCCCGGTGCGTCCAGCCACCGCTGAGGGCCAGCATCGAGCGCATGCCCGGCTCCCACTGGAAGCGCAGCACGCCTCCGTAGGCCTGCTCGTCACTCAGCGAGAGACCGGATCCGGCAGCAAGCCCCGGCATCACCTGGTTCTGGCGATCCTCCCAGAACAGCGCGACCCGGACTGCCGTGCGGAACAGCCGCCAGTCAGCCGAGGCATTGCCGCGCTTGAGGACGTAACGTATCGGGCTGCCCTGGCGATCGAGCGAGGAATCGGGAGGGAGCGATGAATCCGACGGGATCCCCACCTGCCCTGCCTGCCCCACTGGCGGTACCGCAGGCGTACGCATCTGCTCCAGGGATGACAGCTCCGTGGTCACGGGCATTTCCGTGTAGCCCACCCGGTAGGCGGCATCCGGCTGGATGTTTTCCCAGTTGAATGCGTAGGTGGTGCCAAAGTACCGCTTGCCGATGGATGCACGAAGCACGCTGCTTCCGCTGGACGCGCGCATTCCCGCCTCCCAGCGGCCTTTACTCAGGGAGCTGTCCTTCAGGTTCTCGATATCGCTGTCCAGGCCGGCCAGACCAAGCAGCTCCAGCCCGTCGGTAATGGCGTAACCCAGCTGCAGATAGGTAGTCTGAACGGTGGCCGTATCGCTGATTTCGTAATCGAAGCGGTGATACTCGTACGCCAGTTCATATGAGGTGACCGAGCGCCACAGGGTGGGATCCGAGTGCAAGGCGAAGCGCCCATAGACCGCATTGACGTCCTGCGTATCGATTCCGGAATAGTTGATGCGGGCCGCCGTTGCATAGCCATCGATCCGCGATGCGCCGAAGACATCCTTGCTCCACCTCGGACCGCCCGACACGACCGTCCGGTCACCGCGGTTCATCGTGCTGTTGATGTTGGTGCTGGCCACCGCCCGTTCCGGTGTCAGGTTGACCTGCCGGACCTCCGCATCCCCCGCCAGCTGCAACGCCTTCCCGAGGACATCGAGAAGAGCCGAGGATTCCAGCTGGTTGTATATCTCGTTGCGACTTGAATCCCTGGCGTAGAACAGGCTCTCCAGGGTGTAATCCACATCCAGGGCCAGGCTTGGCCCTGCGTAGGCCACGCGGAGCCGCGGGGCGACACGGGTCACCCATTCGTCCTCCTCCAGACCGGCCGGCTGGAGATTGACGTTGTTCGTGTAGATTTCCCCCACCTCGATGGATGGGGTGATGTCGACCGCGGATGCCAGCCGTGGAACGCCGGCCATTGCCACGGCCAGCAGCAGACCGAAAGACAGATTCCTGGATGGGATCATCGCGGCTATTGCTCCGGTCAGCGATAGTACATGTCGTGCCGGTACGGCAGGGCTGATACCGGCACCTTGTTCAAAACCACGCTGACCGTGGCGGGCGTACCGCGAAGCAGGTCGACCACCTGAGCCACATCAGCCGCCGTGGACCGCCCGGCCTCCACCACCACCAGCACCTGCGCAGCGTTGTCGGCCAGCACCCGGCCTTCGCTCGAGAGCAGCAGCGGGGGTGAATCAAGCACCACCACCGTGTTCGGATCATCCATGGCCGCGAGGACCGCAGCCATCCGGCTGCTGCCGATCAGCTCCGTGGCATCACTGCGGACCCGTCCGGCCGGTATGAAGTACAACGCTTCGACATCGGTTGCCAGCATCACCTCCGATAGCTGCATCACCTCACCGGCGACGAGATCCATGAAGCCCGGGCGATCCTCCACTCCCAGCAACTGGCTCAGGGAGCGGCGCACCGGGTCGGCATCCACGAGCAGGACGCGCAGCATCTTCTCCTGGGCGAAGCTGGCTGCCAGATTGCGTGAAATGAACGATTTGCCGGCCGCCGGGAGATCGCTGGTCACCATCAGCGTGCGGCGCCGGGCGCCCTCCTCCTGGCCGCCGAACAGCCGGGCCAGCAGCGGGCGCTTCAGAAACCGGATGTCGCGCCCGAGTTCGGGAAACGTCTCGGTCGCCAGCGCAGCCCTGATCGAAAGCGGCGGCCGGTCGGCCACCGCGGGTGACAGCAGCTCGGGCATGCGGGGCAGCACCGCCTGGGCAGGGGCCTGCGGCTTTGGCGCCCGGTTCTGTGTCGTCTTCAGCGCCCGTTCGATGATGCTCACGCGCCCGCACCTCCAGCCAGCGGTCCGGCCACACCGGACATGCTGCCCAGGAACAGCAGCAAGCCGTAACTGACCAGCAGCAGGCACACGCCGCCTGCGAAGATCGTCACCTGGCGTCGTTGTGCCATGGCCTCCATGGCCGTGGTGCCCCTGCGGACGGTGCCGACCACGGCAAACCCGAAATGACGCTCCAGGTCCTTGCCCGTGAAGAACACCGGCCGCAGCAGGTTGATCGCGATCGCGACGCCCGCGCCGGCCGCCAGCGCCAGCACGAGCACGGCGGTGAACAGCAACGGACGGTTGGGGCCCACCGGAGCCGCCAGCACCTTGGGCGGGTCGATCACCTTGAATGCCTTGTTCTTGCTGGTCCCGGCGGCCTCCGTCACGCGGGCCGACTCGACGCGTCGCAACATGTCGTCATACTGCGACTTGTTGACGTCATAGTCACGCATGAGGCGCTTCAACTCGGCCTCGACCTCGGGAATGACATTGACCTTTTGCCGCAGCCCGGCCACCAACCCGGCCTGGTCGGCATATT
Organism: Gammaproteobacteria bacterium; assembly: GCA_020853135.1. GTDB lineage: Bacteria > Pseudomonadota > Gammaproteobacteria > Steroidobacterales > QUBU01. Next base: position 20,922 of record JADYZO010000107.1, on the reverse strand, counting down.
CAGCCTGGAGTTGCACCAGCTCAACCTCCACCTGCGACAGCTGGATCTTCATCTGCTGGTATACGGGGTTCAGGTCGAGCGGCGAGTAGGCACGGGCCTGGCCACCCCGGGTCTTCGCTGCCGCCTCCTTCTGGGAACGCAGGTCGGCCAGGGTCTGGCGGGTTGCCACCACCTGCGGGTGCGTCTCCGTGTAACGCAGCCGCAGGTCCGCGAGTTTCTGCTCCAGCTCAGCGATCTGCCGGTCGATGGGCGATGTCATGGGACCGGGCTTTTCCTCGGCGAGCAAGCCGAGGACAGGCTCCTCGCCTTCGATCTGGCGCTGGAGCTCCGTGCGCCGGTTGCGGGCTGCACGCAACTTGCCCTCGACCTGCGCGAGCCGGCCGAGTTCGTTCTGCAGGCGGCCGTAGTAATCTATGTTGCTGTCCCCGGGGATCATGCCGATGTTCTTGCGCTTGAAATCGGCCAGCGCAGCCTCGGAATCGTTCAGCTTCTTCTGATATTCACCCAGTTTGTCGGCGAGAAACCGCTCTGCGGTGGAGCGGTCGGCCTGGTTCTCGTCGAGTGCACCCTCGATCAGCTGGTTCAGCAGCCGGGACACAACCTGCAGCGCTCGCTCGCGCTCGGTGGTTTCATAGCTCACCGTCACGGTGTTGTCACTCTCGCGGGTCAGCTTGAGCGACTTCTGCAACTGCGCTATCGCCATCTCGACGGACTTGCGATCCCCTTTCGACGGGGCAAGGCCGGTCTCGCGCACCAGCTTCTCGAGATTCGGATGGCTCAATATCGTCCTCTCCATCAGGGCGACCTCGGTCAGGACGTCGGAACCAACCGCCAGGCCCTGCAAGAGGGGGCGCAGGACGCTCTGCGTGTCCACGTAGACGCGCGCATTGGCCCGGTAGATGTCGGGCATGCTCCATATGAGCAACCAGCCGAGCAGGCACAACCCCCAGGCGGTCCACAGGGCAGGCCAGCGGTGCCTCCAGCAGCCAAGCGCCTGGCTGCGGAGCATGTCCATGGCGACCTCGAGGTCGGGTACGGTGGTCTTGCCGGCTTGAGCCATCAGCTGATCCCTGGTCTGTTTCGGGCGGATGACCGTCTAGAGGCGCGACTCCGGGATCACGATGACATCACCCGGAAGCACCTCGATGTTGTCGGCCAGATTGCCGCCATTGAGGAGGTCGTCGAGCCGCAGCCGGAATTCCATCGGCTTCCCGTCCACGTTGCGAACCAGCTTCGCACGGTTCCCGGCCGCACCAGGCGCCAGACCGCCCACCTCGATCATCACGTCAAGCACCGTCATGCTGCGCCTGTAGGGCAGCGCCCTCGGCTGGGCGGCCTTGCCGACGACGCGGATCTGCTCACCAAAGGTGCCGAAAAACTGGCGGACGACCACATTGACCTGCGGCGACTTGATGTAGTTGGCGAGCACCCCCTCGATATCGCGTGCCAGCTGGGTCGGCGTCTTGCCCACCGCCTGCATGTCCTCGACGAGCGGCGTGGAGATGCGCCCATCCGGCCGCACCGGGATGTTGACCGACAGGTCCGGATTGTTCCAGACGAAGATGTCGAGCTGGTCGCCCGGACCGATCAGGTACTGCGTTGCCGCCGCCGGTGCGCCCTTTGGCAGCTCAGGACCCGAGGCACAGGCCGCAAGCAGTGACACCAGGCCCATCGTCAGCAAAATCCTCAACGGTGCTACGGTCATTGGTCATCTCCCCTGTTATTGGTACCCGGCCGGGCTCCTGGTGGTCTCAATGCGCGAGACCCTGCACCCCGCCACGCGAAACCAGCAAGGCGGGCATCTGCGGCAAGCCTGTGTCCATTTTACGAAGGATGGATCATTCACGGATCAGCCGCAGTGATCACGCTCCCACTTCACCTGCCCCGGGACTTCCTGCACGCGGACCGTCGGACGGATCCGGTCCTGCGCAGGATTGTACCGAAAGCCGACATTCGCTGCGCAACAGCACAACACCGTCCCCGCATCAGCACCGATCCAGCATCGCGAGCAGGCGGGCCGTCTCCCGCTTCAGCAGTCGAGGATCAGCCCGGGTCTCGACATTGAGCCGCATCACCGGCTCGGTATTGGATGAACGCAGGTTGAACCGCCACTCCGGGAATGCGAGGCTGAGTCCATCGGTGTGGTCGATCGCGACGGCCGCAGCGGCATAGCGGTCACGCACCGCCGCAAGGCACGCGGCAGGGTCGCGGACCGTGCGGTTGATCTCGCCGCTGACCGGATACCGCTGCAGCCGGTCGGCCACCAGCGCGGACAGGGGCCGCCCGGTCGCACTCACCAGCCCGGCCACGAGCAGCCAGGGGATCATGCCACTGTCGCAATAGGCAAAGTCGCGGAAATAATGGTGGGCGCTCATCTCGCCGCCATAAACGGCATCTTCCTGGCGCATGCGCTCCTTGATGAAGGCATGACCGGTCTTGCTCTGCACCGGAATGCCACCATGGCTGCGGACGATGTCCTCGGTGTTCCAGACCAGGCGCGGGTCATGGACGATCCGGCTGCCGGGATGCGCTGCCAGCATCGCCTCGGCAAGCAGGCCGACGATGTAATACCCCTCGACGAACGAACCCTGCTCATCGAAGAAGAAGCAGCGGTCGAAATCGCCGTCCCAGGCGATGCCGAAATCAGCGCCAGCGGCGCGGACCGCGGCGGCCGTGACCGCCCGGTTCTCCGGCAGCAGCGGGTTGGGCACCCCGTTGGGGAAGTGCCCATCCGGCTCGTGGTGGACCTTCGTGAAACGAAACGGCAATTCATCTTCCAGCGCATCCACCACCAGCCCGGCTGCGCCATTGCCGGCGTTCATGACCAGCCTGAGCGGCTTGAGCGCTGCACGATCCGCGTATCCAAGCAGGTGACGGACGTAGTCAGGCCGGATCCTGGCGGTGCGCAGGCTGCCACGGCGCGTGGCCGCTGCCGGCCTTGCATCGGCCAGCTGCTCCGCCCGGCGGCGGATCTCGCCCAGCCCCGTGTCACCACTGATCGGCCTCGACTGCGCCCGGACCAGCTTCATGCCATTGTAGTCCGCCGGGTTGTGGCTCGCGGTGATCATCACGCCGCCGCCGGTACGCAGGTGGGAGGTGGCGAAATAGACCTCCTCGGTGCCGCACAGGCCGATATCGATGACATCAGCACCGGCGTCGTTGAGGCCCTGGGCCACCGCTGCCGTCAGGGCCGGCCCCGACAGGCGGATGTCGTGGCCCAGCACGACCTCGCAGGCACCGAGGAACTCACCGCAGGCGCGGCCGATGCGCCAGGCGATGCCCTCGTTGAGCTCCGTGGGGAGACGGCCCCGGATGTCATAGGCCTTGAAGCAGGTCAGCGGCTCGGTCATTGGCAGTCGTCGCGTTGCCCTGTGTGTGCAGCACCGGCGGCAGCTGCCGCCCGCTCAGTCATTGCGGCCCTGGCGGCCATAGCGGTCTTCCAGCCGGACGATGTCATCCTCGCCCAGGTAGTCACCCACCTGTACCTCGATGATCTCCAGCAGCTCCGTGCCGGGATTCTCGATGCGGTGCCGTGCGCCAAGCGGGATGAACGCATGTTCGTTGCGATGCAGGTCGAAGACTTCGTGGTCGCGCGTGATGCGCGCGACGCCCGACACCACGACCCAGTGCTCCGCACGCCGGTGATGCAGCTGCAGGGAAAGCACCGCACCCGGCAGGACCGCCAGGCGCTTCACCTGGAAGCCTGGCCGTGACTCCAGGCTGTCGTAGCTGCCCCAGGGCCGGAACACCTCCCGCCCCTGGACGAGCTCGGGACGGCGATCCTTCGCCAGCGCCTCCACCAGCAGCCGGATGTCCTGTGCGCGGGCCTTGGGGGCCACCAGCACGGCATCTGGGGTCTCGACGACCACGCAGCCCTCCAGCCCCACCACGCCGACGAGGCGGCTCTCTGCGCGCACATAGGAATCCTGGCAGCCGATGGCGATGACATCGCCCACCGTGACGTTGCCCGCACCGTCGCGCTCGCAAGCCTCGTGCAGGGCTGCCCATGAACCGACGTCGCTCCAGCCGGCGTTGAGCGGCACCACGCTGGCGCGCTGCGTGCCCTCCATCACCGCATGGTCGATGGACTGGGCCCGGCAGGCGCCGAACGCTGCGCCATCCAGACGCCACATCGCACCCTGCGCGGCACCCTGCGCAGCCGCGGCCTCGCAGGCCGCGAGAATGTCGGGCGCCAGTGCGCGCAACTCGCGCAGGAAGGCAGCGGCGCCGAACAGGAACATGCCGCTGTTCCAGAAATACCGGCCGCTGGCCACATAGCCGCAGGCCGTTGCCGCATCAGGCTTCTCCACGAATTGCTCGACGCGCTGCGGCCCGGTGCCGCCGCGGGCGCGGATGTAGCCGTAACCGGTCTCCGGCCGTTCCGGCACGATGCCGAAGGTCACCAGGTCGCCAGCTGCTGCAGCCGGCAGGCCCAGGCGCACCGCGGCGTGGAACGCCACCGTGTCCGCGATCACATGGTCAGAGGGCAACACCAGCAGCAGCGCATCCCCACCCTGCTCGGCTGTCGCCCTCAGCGCAGCGACCGCCACCGCCGGTGCGGTGTTGCGCCCCGCTGGCTCGAGGATGAGACGCGGACAAGCGCCGGCCTCGCGCAGCTGGGCGTCGACGAGGAACCGATGGGCTTCATTGCACAACACCAGTGGCGCCTCGCAGCCGGGTCCGAGATCGCGCACGCGCCGCCAGGTGTCCTGCAGCAGCGTGCCGGCGCCATGCAGCGCCAGCAGTTGCTTGGGCAGGAGCGCGCGCGACAGCGGCCAGAGCCGTGTGCCGGCACCCCCACAGAGGATGACCGGGATGATCGGCGGGCGGGTGTCCACTGCGGCGACGGTTCAGGCCGGCGGGCCGTTGCGGCCGATGCCGAAGTAGCGCAGCCCCATGCGCTGCACCATCGCCGGGTCGTAGATGTTGCGTCCGTCGAAGATGGCGCGGGCCGCGAGCTTGTCGCGCAGGAGATCGAAATCAGGGCTGCGGAATTCCTGCCACTCGGTCACGACCGCCAGCACGTCGGCGCCCTCCACTGCCTCGTAGGCCGTGTTGCAGTAGGTGAGGTCCGGTCGCTCGCCGTGGATGCGCCGCGCCTCCTCCAGCGCCTTTGGGTCGTAGGCGCGCACGCGCCCGCCAGCCGCCCAGACCTGGCGCATCAGCACGCTGCTGGAGGCCTCGCGCATGTCATCTGTGTTGGGCTTGAAGGCAAGCCCCCACAGGGCCACGGTCCGCCCGTGCAGGTCCCCGCCAAGGAACCGCCCGATCTTCGTGAACAACACGCGTTTCTGCCGGTCGTTGACGTCCTGCACCGCGCGCACGAGTTGCATGTCGAAGTGGTGCTCCTCGGCGGAGCGCACCAGGGCGCTGACATCCTTGGGAAAGCACGAACCACCGTAGCCGCAGCCCGGGTAGATGAACTCGAAACCGATGCGTGGATCCGAGCCGATGCCGATGCGCACCTGTTCGATGTCGGCACCGCAGGCCTCGGCCAGGTTGGCCAGCTCGTTCATGAAGCTGATCTTCGTGGCCAGCATGGCGTTGGCGGCGTACTTGGTGAGTTCCGCCGACCGCACGTCCATGACGATGAGCTTGTCCCGGTTGCGGCTGAACGGCTCGTACAGCGCGCGCAGCAGCTGGGTGGCACGCTCGCTCTGCGAACCGACGATGATGCGGTCGGGCTTCATGAAGTCGCCCACCGCCGCACCCTCCTTGAGGAATTCCGGATTCGACACCACATCGAACGGGGGTGGCGCAGGCCGCTGGCCGAGCACCTCGCTCACCGCGTGGCGCACCTTGTCGGCCGTGCCCACGGGGACCGTGGACTTGGTGATGATCACCCTGTAGTCATCCATCCCCGCGGCGATGGCACGCGCCACGGTCAGGACGTGGCTGAGGTCCGCCGAGCCGTCCTCGTCCCTGGGCGTGCCGACGGCGATGAACTGGATCGACCCATGGCGCACGCCGGAGGCAACGTCCGTGGTGAATGCCAGCCGGCCGGCCTGGAAGTTTCTGCGCACGACCTCCTCCAGCCCCGGCTCGTAGATCGGCACATGGCCGCGCCTGAGGGCTGCGATCTTCGCCTCGTCGATGTCGACGCAGGTGACATGGTTGCCGACCTCTGCCAGGCAGGCCCCGGTGACCAGACCGACATAGCCGGTCCCATGAACTGTTACGTGCATCCTGTCCCTATACCGGTAGATCCCGGTCCGAGTTGCCGGAAAAACCCCGCCAGCCGGGGCGCATTGCTGCCATCATCGGCCACCTGGCCCCTTCACGGGCGGCTGGCGCGATCGATCCCGTAGTACTCGAGGTACCACTCGACGAAGCGTGCCACACCGACCTCCACCGGCGTGGCCGGCCGGTAGCCCACCTCGGTGATGAGGTCCTCGACGTCGGCAAAGGTGTCGGGCACGTCCCCGGCCTGCATGGGCAGCAGGTTCTTCTCGGCCTTCCGCCCCAGGTAGTCCTCCAGGACCTTGATGTAGCGCATCAGCTCCACCGGCTGGCTGTTGCCGATGTTGTACAGCCGAAACGGCGCCGAGCTGCGTGCCGGATCAGGGTTTTCGGCATCCCAGGCCGGATCAGCCGTCGCCACCCGGTCCATGGCCCGCACCACACCCTGGGCAATGTCGTCCACATAGGTGAAGTCACGGCGGTGCCGGCCGAAATTGAAGACATCGATGGGCTTGCCATCGAGGATGTTGCGCGTGAACTGGAACAGCGCCATGTCGGGCCGCCCGTAGGGGCCGTAAACGGTGAAGAAGCGCAGGCCGGTGGTCGGCAGGCCATGCAGCATCGAATAGCTGTGGGCCATCATCTCGTTGGCCTTTTTCGTGGCCGCATAGAGCGAGATGGGATGATCCGCGGCCCGGTGGGTCGAAAACGGCATGCGCGTGTTCGCCCCATATACGGAAGAGGTGGATGCATACACGAGATGCTCCACGCCCGAGGAACGACAGCCTTCCATGAGGTGGAAGCTGCCGACGAGGTTGCTGTCGATGTAGGCATGGGGATTGATGAGCGAGTAGCGCACGCCGGCCTGCGCAGCCAGGTGCACGACGCGCTGGAAGCGCTCGCCGCGGAACAGCGCCTCCATGCCGGCGCGATCCGCCAGATCCAGCTTGACGAAGCGGAACCCCGGCATCTTCTCGAGGAGCGCCAGGCGGTGCTTCTTCAGGTTGACGTCGTAGTACTCGTTGAGGTTGTCGAGGCCCACCACTTCCTCACCCCGCTCCAGGAGCAGGCGCGAGACGAACATGCCGATGAATCCGGCGGCGCCGGTAACGAGAATTTTCATGATTTCCTGACCATCTCCACTGGAATCACAGCCGGGCGTCCACCTGGCCAGCCGGCAACATGCTCTTGATGTCGTAGAGCACGGCATCGTCCGTGCCGAACGCGCGGATGGCCGCCACGCCCATCTCGCGGAACTGCCGGTGGGCCACTGCCAGCACCACGGCATCGTAGCTGCCGGGTTGCGGCGCACCCTGCAGGAGGTCGATGCCGTACTCCTCGTGCACCGCTGCCCCATCCGCCCAGGGGTCGAAGATATCCACCGCCGCACCGTAGCTGCGCAATTCATGGATGACATCCACAACACGGGTGTTGCGCACGTCCGGACAGTTCTCCTTGAAGGTGAAGCCCAGCACCAGGATACGCGACTTCGGCAGGCTCTTGCCCCTGCGCACCATGAGCTTGACCACCTCGGAGGCAACGTACAGCCCCATGTTGTCGTTGATCCGCCGGCCGGCCAGGATCATCTCCGGGTGGTAACCGATCTGCTGCGATTTGTGCGTGAGGTAGTACGGGTCCACACCGATGCAGTGCCCGCCCACCAGCCCCGGGCGGAACGGCAGGAAGTTCCATTTCGTGCCGGCCGCCTCCAGCACTTCCAGCGTATCGAGCCCCATCCGGTTGAAGATCAGCGCCAGCTCGTTGATCAGCGCGATGTTGACGTCACGCTGGGTGTTCTCGATGACCTTGGCTGCCTCGGCCACCCTGATGCTGGAGGCGCGGTAGGTGCCGGCGCTGATGATGCTGCCGTACAGCCGGTCGATGAACGCCGCCGCTTCGGGGGTGGAGCCGGAGGTGATCTTGCGGATCGTTGTCAGGCGGTGTTCCTTGTCACCGGGATTGATGCGCTCGGGGCTGTAGCCGAGGAAGAAATCGCGGTTGGCCTTCAGGCCCGACTCCCGCTCGATGATCGGGGCGCAGTCTTCCTCGGTGGCACCGGGATACACGGTGGACTCGAACACGACGATGGCCCCCTTCCGGAGGACCCTGCCGACGGTGCGGCTGGCGCTCATGAGTGCGCCGAGATCGGGTCGCTTGGCATCATCGATGGGAGTCGGCACGGTGACGATGAACACATCGCGATCACGCAGCTGCTCGCTGTCCGTCGTGCACCGCAGGCGCCGGGCGGCAGCCAGTTCCTCGGCGCTCGTTTCCAGCGTCGAGTCACGGCCCGCCTGCAGCTCGGCCACCCGTGCCGCGTTGATGTCGAAGCCCACCGTGTCGTAGTGGCGGCCGTACTCCACGGCCAGGGGCAGGCCCACATAGCCGAGGCCGATGATGGCGACGCGGGTCTGGTCGAGCTTGTTCAGGTCTGGCATAGGTTCACGTTTATGTTGGTAGGGTTGTAACACCGGCCCGGATCGTTCTCGTTGTGGGCCGGGAGCCCGGCGCCTGCCGCCGGACCAGGGCCATTGTGGCCGCCCGTACCGGCCGCCGCCAGAATAGCCTTCACAGTCCCCACGCCTGATCCCGGTACCGGCGGGCCCCCTGGCGCCGGGCGACATATGTAAACCACGCTCATCACCGCCCGGCGCTGCGCCAGGCCGCCCCCTGCGGACAGGCTTCCTGCAGGAGATCGAGTTGCCGCTCGTGCGCCGCCAGCTCTGCGCCACTGGCCCGCACCACCACCAGCTGCAGGCCGGTACGGTCGAGACGCGCCGCGGGGACCGCCCCGGGCACGACTGCCGGTGCCGTGTCGAGCGACAGCGCGGCCTGCCCGCCGGTCATCGCGAGGTAGAGGTCGGCCAGCAACCTGGCATCCAGCAGGGCCCCATGCAGCTCGCGGCCCGAGTTGTCGATGCCGTAGCGCCGGCACAGCGCATCGAGGCTGTTGCGCTGGCCCGGGTGAAGGCGCCGTGCCAATACCAGGGTGTCGAGCACCTGGCAATGGATGCGGATGCTGTCCGCCGGGCGCCCCGCGAGGCGGAATTCGTTGTCGAGGAAGCCCACGTCGAACTCTGCGTTGTGGATGATCAGCTCCGCGCCGCCGATGAACTCCAGCAACTCGCCGGCCACCGCCGCGAAGCGCGGCATGTTCATGAGCTCCGCGCTGCTGATGCCGTGGACCCGCCCGGCCCCGCTGTCGATGTCCCGGTCCGGGCGCAGGTATCGGTGGAAGCTCCGGCCGGTGTGCCGGCGGTTCACCAGCTCGATGCAGCCGATCTCGATGATGCGATGGCCCTGCGCGACCTCCAGGCCGGTGGTTTCAGTGTCGAGTACAACCTGCCTCATGGAGCATGCCCACCGTCGTCCATGCCACGCGGGCTGCCGGTGCTGCGCCGGGCACCCGCTGGCGCCAGCATCTCGTCTATGCCGCGGTTTGCCAGCAGGTCGGCATGCTCGTTGCCGGGGTGGCCCGCATGGCCCCGCACCCAGTGCCAATGCACCACGTGCCGGGCGGCCAGCTCGTCGAGACGCCGCCAGAGGTCCTCATTCTTGACGGGCTTGCGATCAGCCGTCTTCCAGCCACGGCTCTTCCACTGATCCAGCCACTCGGTGATGCCGCGGCGCACGTATTGCGAATCAGTGTAAACCTGCACACTACAGGCCGCACGCAGCGCCTCCAGGGCGCGAATGGCGGCGGTGAGTTCCATGCGGTTGTTGGTCGTGGACGGCTCACCACCCCAGATTTCCTTCTCCCGGTGCCCGGCGCGCAGCACCGCACCCCAGCCACCCGGTCCCGGGTTGCCGCGGCAGGCCCCGTCGGTGTGGATTTCCACCTCGGTCACGTGCTGTTCCTTGTTGTCGGGTTGACCAGGCCACCCACCAGCGCCGGCCGCCGGCGCCAGGCCAGGCGGATCGGCGTGACAACGAAGGTCTGCTTGCGCGCCACGAGGACATAGCAACCCGCCAGTACCGGGACACGCCGGAACAGCGACTGCTGCAGTCCCCGGCGTCCGGCCTGGCGGCCTGCCTGCTCGGCTGATGCCGCGCGGCCCTGCCGCCGGGCCATGCCACGCAACAGCGGCGGCAGGAAGAAATGATAGAAGGCCGAGCAGTGGACCTTGAACTCGAGCAGGCGCAACCAGTCACACAGGCGCCCCTCGGAGATCATGCGCTGCGAACCCGGCGGGAAGCCCTGGCGCGACAGCGCATGGCGCAATCCCCACCACCCCCAGGGATTGAAGCCGATGACCACGAGCTGCCCATCGGCACGCAGTATGCGTCCCACTTCACGCAACAGGGCGTGCGGATCATCCGTCAGCTCCAGTGTATGGGGGAGCAGCACCGCATCCACCGAGTCGCTGGCGATGGCCAGTGACTCGGTGGCGCAAACCGCGTCCACGCCCGGCAGCGGCAGCGGACTGAATACCGCGCTGCGCCGGGTGCGCGCCAGGCGCCGGAACAGCCCGGCTTCCCCCCAGGTGCCGACCTGCACCAGCTGGTCCCCGAACACGCCCTCGAGCGCACGGCGGACCTGCCGGACTTCCTCGCCCAGCAGGTTGCGGCCCGCGAGCGAATTCAGCCACCCCGGATTCTGTGTCATGCGCCTCGAGACCGGCTGCCCCTGTCGCCATGCTTGGGCTCCGGCGATGCGGAAACCCGCGCCGCCGCCTATCATACCGGAGCCGGCCGGCGCAGGCTCCTGTGACGAAGCGCCGGGCCCCGGCATACAATCAGCGTCGGTTTGCAGGGGGCAAGAGCAGGAATATGGGATTCTTGACGGGAAAACGCGCGCTCATCGTCGGCGTCGCCAGTGACCGGTCCATCGCCTGGGGCATCGCCGAGGCCATGGCCCGCGAAGGCGCCGAGCTCGCGTACACGTACCAGAACGACAAGCTCCGGGAGCGGGTCGAGGAACTGGCAGGCAGGACCGGCACCCGCCTGGTGCTGCCCATGGACGTGGCCGAGGATGCGCAGATCAACGACGCCTTCGACATCCTGCGCCGTGAGTGGCCACAGCTGGACGTCATCGTGCACTCGGTGGCTTTCGCGCCTCGCGAGCAACTCTCCGGCAGCTACGTCGATACGGTCACCCGGGATGGTTTCCGCCTCGCCCAGGACATCAGCAGCTACAGCTTCGTCGCCCTCGCCAAGGCGGGGCGCCCGATGCTCCGGCCGGGCAGCGCATTGCTCACCATGAGCTACCTCGCCGCCGTGCGGACCATCCCGAACTACAACGTGATGGGACCGGCCAAGGCCAGCCTGGAGGCCAACGTGCGCTTCATGGCTTCCGATCTCGGGCCGTCCGGGATCCGCGTCAACTGCATCTCGGCGGGCCCGATCAAGACGCTGGCGGCAGCCGGCATTGGCGGAATGCGCATCATGCTGCACTACATGGAAAAGACCGCGCCGCTGCGCCGCCTCGTCACGATCGAGGAAGTCGGCAACGCGGGGGCCTTCCTCTGCTCGGACCTGGCGGCCGGCATCACCGGCCAGACGCTCTACGTCGACGGCGGATACCACGTCATCGGGATGAGCCCCGAATAGCAGGCCGCCTGCCTGGAGCGCCGTCCCCGGGTCAGAAGCTGTCCTGCTGCTCGAACAGGCCGGGGGCAATGACCACCTTGGCCGCATTGCGCAGATCGGTCGCCACGCCGGTGCCCTCGCGAACACCGGTCTGGCGCGCCAGGATGTCCTTGCGTGCGTCGCGCTCTCCCCGCGGAATGTCATCCGGCCGGCCCGGAATCACCGCATCGACGCGCAACACCGCGTAACTGCCATCCGCCAGGACAAGGCCGTCGAAACTGCCCCGTTCAGTGGCGCCGCCCGCCTTGTCAGCCGCCCCCGCTGCGGGATAGGGCGCCCGGAAGATGGCGGCGAGGATCTCCGGCGGCACTGCCGGGCTGTTGCGCGGCAAGGGCTCGGCGGGAGCGACCAGCGTGGCGCCCGCCGCAGCCACCAGCGCGGCGAACTCCCCGCCAGAGCGCGCCTGCTGAACGATTGCCTGGCCACGCTCGGCCGCCAGCGCCGCGGCCTTCTCGGCACGGACCTCGGCTTCCGCCTGCGCACGCACCTCCTCGAACGGCCGCAACTCTGCGGCGCGATGCTCGGTGACGCGCAGGACCACCGCACGACCATCGCCCACCTCGACCAGCGGGCTGTTCTCGCCGGCCTCGAGCACGGCGGCACTGAATGCCGCATCGATCACCGCCCGGCTTGCACCAAAGGGTTCGCCGCCAGCACTGCGGGTGAACTCCGCGATGTGCTGGATCGGCAGGCCGCTGGCCTTGGCCACGGCATCGAGGCTGCCCGGATTCTCCAGGGCGGCATCATCCATTTTTTCGGTCAGCTCGGCGAACCGGTCCTGCGCGCCCCTGGCCCGGGCCTCGGCAAGCAGCTCGGGACGAACCTCCTCGAAGGACCGTTGTGCCCCCGGACGCACCTCCTCGAGCTGGATGATGTGATAGCCGAACTCGGTCCGGACCGGCTGGGTGATCTCGCCCGGCTTCGCGGCGAAGAGTGCGTCCTCGAACGGCCCGACGAAAGTGCCCTTCCCGGCCCAGCCCAGTTCGCCGCCATTGGCCGCCGAACCGGTATCGTCCGACGACTCGCGCGCCAGTGCCGCGAAGTCCTCACCCTTGTCCAGGCGCGCACGGAGGCCAGCGGCCTTCTTCGCTGCCGCCTGGTCGTCGGTTGCCTTGCCGACCGCCACCAGGATGTGGCGTGCACGGCGCTGCTCGGCACTCTGGAAGCGGCCGGGATTGGCGTCGTAGGCTGCCCGCAACTCGGCTTCGGTGGGCGCAGCGGCAGGCGCCATGCCGGCAGGCTGTGCCACGACATAGTCGAGTGACACGCTTTCCTGCGACTCGAAGTGGTCGGGATGGGCATCGTAATAGGCCCTGACGTCCGCTTCGCCGGGCTTCAGCGTGCCGGCGATGACCCCGGCATCGAGGGTGGCGAACGCAGCCCGGCGCCGCTCGGCATCCAGGACCACGAAGCGACGGAACTCCGCAGGAGTGAAAAATGCGCTTTCCAGCAGGCCATTTTGCAGCTGCTCGATCTCCATGGCGACGCGCCGTTCCTCCTCGAAGGCGGCAGGCGATATGCCCTGACTGGCCAGGGCTGCCTTGTAACTGTCGGGGGAGAACTTGCCGGCCACCTGGAAGATCGGCATCGCACGGATCTGTGCGGCCACCGATGCGTCACCGACGCGATAACCCTGCGCATTGACATACTGGGCGACGACACGGTTGCGGACCATGCCCTCCAGGACACTGCGCTCGATCTGCTCGCGCTCGGCCGGAGAGATCTCCGAACGGGTCTTCTGCTCCTGCTCCAGCCGTTCCCGGTCCGCAATCTGGCGGAAATCACGGGCTGCAATATCCTCGCCGTTGACGCTGGCGGCAAAATTGCGCGCCTGGATGCCGGTCTTCGTGTCGACCAGCCCGATGGTCAATGCCACACCGATGCCCACGATGATGATCAGGGCCATGACACCGGTGAAATGATCGCGAATGGTCTGCAGCATGGTGACTCCAGTCTGGGCGGCCCCGCGGCCACCGGGCATTACGCACCGGCAACCGGCCTCGGCGGTCGAGAGGCGCATTCTACAGGCGGAAAAAAGCACGGGCGCCCCCTGGGGCGCCCGTCATGCTTGAGCTGGCGGAGTGGACGGGACTCGAACCCGCGACCCCCGGCGTGACAGGCCGGTATTCTAACCAGCTGAACTACCACTCCACGAAACTGGTGGGTGCTGAGGGTCTCGAACCCCCGACCTTCGCCTTGTAAGGGCGACGCTCTTCCAGCTGAGCTAAGCACCCGTCCGTGACGTCCGTACGCCCCGTCGGCCTGCCGCTGCCGGAAACCACCACCGCTGACCGCTGCGGTCACACCCACTTCCCGGACCCTGCCAGGCCGTCAGCAAGCCCGGCATCATCCCGAAAAGGCGCGCTAGTTTACGGCATCCTTCAGGCCCTTGCCAGCGCGGAATCCCGGCACCCTGCTGGCACGGATCTCGATGGTTTCGCCCGTGCGCGGATTGCGCCCGGTGCGGGCGGCCCGCGTCTTCACGGTGAATGTCCCGAACCCGACCAGGGAGATCTGCTCGCCCTGCTTCAGCACGCCGGTGATGACGGAAAACACCGATTCGACCGCACGCGCGGCGTCAGCCTTCGACAGGCCCGTTTCAGTGCATACGGCATCGATCAGATCGCCCTTGTTCATGGCATGTACCCTTGCAAGAAAAACATCCTGGAACCTTGCGTCACCGACCCACGGCAACGCCCCTGAAATTCACCCGCCGGCAGATTGAGGATGGCTGCCGCGCCCGTGTCTCGGCAACGCGGAAAGCCGGCCGGAAACGACGCTGAAGCAGGCAGCGCCACGACCAGTGGAATCGCCGCCCTTATACCAAGGGCAAAAAACCGCTGTCAATAAATGCGCCGCCGGCCACCCGACAGCGGCTAGTGGGCACGCACTTCGCCCGCGGCAGCCTCCGGCTTCGCCGGCGCCTCTTCAGCCGGCGCGCCATCGCCCGGCTTGGGCATCGGCATGCGCTGGAGCGACAACTGCAGGACCTCGTCCATCCAGCGCACGGGAACAATCCGCAGCTTGTCCTTGATGTTTTTCGGGATTTCGGCGAGATCCTTCTCGTTGTCCTTCGGGATCAGCGTCGTCGTGATCCCGCCACGGTGGGCGGCCAGCAGCTTTTCCTTCAGGCCGCCGATCGGCAGCACCTCGCCGCGCAGCGTGATCTCGCCGGTCATCGCCACATCCGAACGCACCGGTATCCCGGTGAGGGCCGATACCAGCGCCGTGCACATGCCAACGCCGGCGCTCGGCCCGTCCTTTGGCGTAGCACCCTCGGGCACGTGCACATGCAGGTCGAAACGCTGGTGGAAATCCTCGTCGATGCCAAGCACCCGGGCCCGGCTGCGCACCACGGTGGTCGCCGCCTGGATGGACTCCTGCATCACGTCACCCAGCTGACCGGTGTTGATGAGCTTGCCCTTGCCCGGCACCACGGCAGCCTCGATCGTCAGCAACTCGCCACCGACCTCCGTCCAGGCGAGGCCTGTCACCTGCCCGACCTGATCCGTCTCTTCGGCCCGGCCATAGCGGAAGCGGCGCACTCCGAGGTACTTGTCGAGGCTGCGCGGCCCCACCTGGATCTGGGCCTCGCGCGGCTTGAGGAGCAGGCCCTTGACGACCTTGCGGCAGACCTTGGCAATCTCCCGCTCGAGGTTGCGCACGCCGGACTCCCGCGTGTAATAACGGATGGCGTCGCGAATGGCGGCATCGCCGATCACCAGCTCGCTGTCCCTGAGTCCGTTGGCCTTCATCTGCTTGGGGATCAGGTAATTGCGGGCGATGTTGAGCTTTTCATCCTCGGTATAGCCCGGGATGCGGATGACTTCCATGCGATCGAGCAACGGCGGCGGGATGTTGAGCGTGTTGGCCGTGCACACGAACATCACGTCGGAGAGGTCGAAATCCACTTCCAGATAGTGGTCGTTGAACGCGCCGTTCTGCTCCGGGTCCAGCACCTCGAGGAGTGCCGAGGATGGATCCCCACGGAAATCCGTGGACATCTTGTCGACCTCGTCAAGCAGGAACAGCGGGTTGCGCACCGCCGTCTTGGCGAGGCTCTGGATGATCTTGCCGGGCATCGAACCGATGTAGGTGCGCCGGTGACCGCGGATCTCGGCCTCATCGCGCACGCCGCCGAGCGACATCCGGATGAACTTGCGGTTGGTGGCCCGCGCAATGCTCTGGCCAAGCGAGGTCTTGCCGACACCCGGCGGCCCCACCAGGCACAGGATCGGACCCTTGGTCTTCCTCACCCGCTGCTGGACGGCAAGATATTCGAGGATGCGCTCCTTGACCTTCTCCAGCCCGTAGTGGTCCTTCTCCAGAACCGCCTCGGCATGGCGCAGGTCGCGGTTGATCTTGGTGCGGCTGCGCCACGGCGACTTGACCAGCCAGTCGATGTAATTGCGCACCACGGTGGCCTCGGCCGACATGGGCGACATCATCTTGAGCTTGTTGAGCTCCGCCGTGGCCTTGTCGCGCGCCTCCTGGGACATGCCTGCCCGGGCGATCTTCTGTTCCAGGTCGGCGATCTCGTTCGGCGCATCTTCCATGTCGCCGAGCTCCTTCTGGATCGCCTTCATCTGCTCGTTGAGGTAGTACTCCCGCTGGCTCTTCTCCATCTGCTGCTTGACGCGGCCACGGATCCGCTTCTCGATCTGCAGCATGTCGATCTCGGTGTCCACGAGGCCGAGCACGTGCTCCAGCCGCTCGCGCACGCCCCGGATCTCGAGGATCTTCTGCTTGGCCTCCAGCTTCAGCGACATGTGGGCGACCACGGTGTCGGCGAGGCGGCCGGGCTGGTCGATGGCCATCAGCGAGGTCAGGACCTCCGGCGGCACCTTCTTGTTGAGCTTCACGTAGTTCTCGAACTGGGTGATGATCGAGCGCTTGAGCACATCGAGCTCCCGCGCCTCGATGGCCTCGTCCTCGGCGATCAGCTCCACGTCCGCGGAAAAGTGCTCACCTGAATGGCAGGCCAGCAGGCGAACCCGCGCGCCACCCTCCACCAGGACCTTGACCGTGCCATCCGGCAGCTTGAGCAGCTGCAGGATCGTGGCCAGCGTGCCCACCGCATAGATGTCATCGAGGCCCGGGTCGTCGATGTCGGCCTGCTTCTGCGCGACCAGCAGTATCTGCTTGCCGGCGTTCATGGCGCCATCAAGCGCCAGGATGGACTTCTGGCGGCCCACGAACAGCGGGATCACCATGTGCGGATAGACCACCACGTCCCGCAGCGGCAGGACGGGGACGTTCTTGCGGATCTGCTGGTGGTCTTCTGACATCTGCTTCTCCATCATCCCTGAAGGCCGGCAGCCGCCCGCCCGTGCGGACCCGCCGCCGCGGCGGGTCAGGACCGGCCGGATCCTGCGCGCAGGCGCTCGTCCTCGACAGCCAGGCGCGGCACGGCCGCCTCATCGGACTCGTAGATGACGTAGGGCCGGGTTTCCCCGAGGATGACCGCCTCATCGACCACGACCTTGCGTGCATTGGTCATGGACGGCAGGTCGTACATGGTGTCGAGCAACACGCCCTCGAGGATGGTGCGCAGGCCACGGGCACCGGTCTTGCGCTGCATGGCCTTCTGGGCCACGGCACGCAGGGCGTCCTCGCGGAACTCCAGTTCGCAGCCTTCCATCTCGAAGAGCTTGTGGTACTGCTTGGTCAGGGCGTTGCGCGGGTCCACCAGGATGCTGATGAGCGCAGCCTCGTCGAGTTCATCCAGGGTGGCCACCACCGGCAGGCGGCCGACGAACTCGGGGATCAGCCCGTACTTGATCAGGTCCTCGGGCTCGGCATCCGTCAGCACCTGGCCGAGGTTCACCTCTTCGGTCCTGCTCCTGACCTCCGCTACGAAGCCGATGCCGCCAGTCTGGGAACGCCTGCGTATGATTTTCTCCAGGCCGGCGAAGGCGCCGCCCACGATGAAGAGAATATTCGTGGTATCGACCTGGAGGAACTCCTGCTGCGGGTGCTTGCGCCCACCCTGGGGCGGCACGGAGGCCATGGTGCCCTCGATGAGCTTGAGCAGCGCCTGCTGGACGCCCTCGCCGGAAACATCCCGGGTGATGGACGGGTTGTCGGACTTCCTCGATATCTTGTCGATCTCGTCGATGTAGACGATGCCCGTCTGGGCCTTCTCCACGTCGTAATCGCACTTCTGCAGCAGCTTCTGCACGATATTCTCGACGTCCTCGCCGACGTAGCCCGCCTCCGTGAGCGTGGTGGCATCGGCAATGGTGAATGGCACATTGAGCAGGCGCGCCAGCGTCTCGGCGAGCAGCGTCTTGCCACAGCCGGTGGGGCCGATCAGCAGGATGTTGCTCTTGGCAATCTCGACATCCTTCTTGCCACTCTCGCTGGAACGGTTCTCGAGACGCTTGTAGTGGTTGTAGACCGCGACGGAGAGCACCTTCTTGGCGCGCTCCTGGCCGATCACATACTCGTCGAGGATGGCCTTGATCTCGTGGGGCTTCGGCAGTTTCGTGCTGCGCTGCTCCGTGCGATCCTCGAGTTCCTCGCGGATGATGTCGTTGCACAGCTCCACGCATTCATCGCAGATGAACACCGATGGGCCTGCAATCAGCTTGCGGACCTCATGCTGGCTCTTGCCGCAGAAAGAGCAGTAGAGCAGCTTGCCGTCGTCGTTTCGTCCACGGGTCTCGTTCGACATATCACCCTCGGTTCCTGTGACGGGGTACTGCAGCGCGCACCAGCGCCACGATCCCGGCCATCCTGCCGGTATATAGCACGCCCCATGCGGCCCGGGCAAAGCACCCAGGTCGCGTTTCCCGACGAAACCCTCAGCCGGCCCCGCCGGCGGGGGACGCCACGGTGGCACGCTGCGCCAGCACCGTATCGATGATGCCGTACTCCACCGCCTCCGCCCCGCTCATGAAGTAGTCGCGGTCCGTGTCCTTCTCGATGCGCTCCAGCGGCTGGCCGGTGTGCTTCACGAGAATGTCATTGAGGCGCGAGCGGGTCTGGAGGATCTCCCTGGCGTAGCGGTCGAAATCCACGGCCTGCCCCTGGAAGCCGCCGAGCGGCTGATGGATCATCACGCGGGAATGCGGCAGGCTGTAACGCTTGCCCCTGGCGCCGCCCGCCAGCAGCACCGCGCCCATGCTGGCCGCCTGGCCAACGCAGATGGTGCTGACATCGGGCTTGATGAACTGCATGGTGTCGTAGATGGAGAGTCCGGCGCTCACCGAACCACCCGGGGAATTGATGTAGAGGTGGATGTCCTTGTCGGGGTTCTCCGACTCCAGGTACAGCAGCTGCGCGACCACGACGTTGGCGGTGTAATCCTCCACCGGCCCCACCATGAACACCACCCGCTCCTTCAGCAGCCGGGAATAGATGTCGTATGAACGCTCGCCCCGTGCGGTCTGCTCGACCACGATCGGCACAAGATTGAGAGCCTGCGTATCCATTCGATTCATGGTCCTTTGCTAGACACCCATCAGCTCGCCGAAGGGCACGCTCCGGCTGGTGAGCCTCGCGCGCTCCATGAGCCAGGACATGACCTGCTCCTCCAGCACCGAGTTCTCGACCTGTGCCATCAGCTCGGCGTTCTGCAGGTAGACCCTGCGCACATCCTCCGGCTGGTCGTACGACCGGCAGAGTTCGTCGAGCTTGCGCCCAACCCGTGCCTGGTCCACGGTGATGGCCTGTTCGCGGACGATCTCGCCGAGGATCAGCCCGACGCGCACGCGCCGTCGCGCCACCTCGTCGTAGGCCCCCGCGGCCTGCCCATCGGCAGCGCCCACGCTGCGCGCGGCCTCCGCCTGGAGGCTGGCTGCCTCACGCGACACCATGGTCACGGGGACATCCACGGGATTGGCCGCCAGCAGCTGCTCGATGAGCTGGCGGCGCATCTCGGCCTGCACCTTGGCAGCTGCCTCCCGCTCGAGGTTTTCGCGGATCAGGCGGCGGAATTCGGCCATCTCGCCACTGGCGATGCCGAAGCCGCGGATGAAGTCGGCGTCAACGGCCGGCAGCTCCATGGCCGCCACTTCATGGACGTGCACGTCGAAAACCACTGCCTGGCCCCGCAGCTTCTCCTCGTAGTAGTCGCCGGGAAAGACCACCTCGAAGCGCTTGTCCGCCCCGGGCGCGAGCCCCGGCAGGTTCGACTCGAAGTCGGGGAGCATCCGTCCCTCGCCGATCACGATACCGAAGCGCTCGGCCTTGCCACCCTCGATCGGTTCACCTTTCAGCGTCCCGGCGAAATCCACGGTGACCCGGTCGCCGCTGGCTGCCGCCCTGGCGACGGGCTGCCACTGCCCGCGCTGGCGGCGCAGGCGCTCGATGGTCTGGTCGATGTCCGCGTCGCTGACGGCGGCCTCCGCCTTCTCGATGGCCAGGCCATCGAGTCCGGTCACCCTGAACTCCGGGTACACCTCGAAGATGGCCGTGTAGGCGACCCCCTGGCCAACGGCCTCCGGCTCGCTTTCAATGCGCGGGCTGCCGACGGGCCGCAGGTTTTCCCGGGAGATCGCCTCCGAGTAGCTGGAGCGGACCACGTCCTGGATGACCTCCTGGCGGATCTGGGTCCCGAAACGCTGTCGCACCATGCCGTCAGGCACCTTGCCGGGCCGGAAACCCTTCAGCCGCACCGTGCGGGCAGCCGACTTGAGCCGCGCCTCCACCTCCTGCTCCACCCGGTCGGCGGGCACCTGCACCCGCAGGCGCCGCTCCAGGCCGGCGCCCGCCTCCAATGAAACCTGCATGTCCGTCAAAGCTGATTCCTTCGCTCTTGATGTTTATCCGGGGCGGGAGACAGGGCCGACTGCTCAGGTGGTGCGAAAGGAGAGAATCGAACTCTCACGGGTTGCCCCACAGGAACCTAAATCCTGCGCGTCTACCAGTTCCGCCACTTTCGCGCATCGACTGCGCCATCCAGCGGCAGCCGCCATTATAGCCAAGTGTCCCGGCGGGTCCGGGGCCGGGACATCCGCAGGCGGGTCCAGCCACACCCGGCCCGAGCTGGCCGGCCGCCGCGCACCCGGGCTGCCGGCCCCTAGGGAAGGTCTGATTTACCAGCCATGAAACTGATGGGCGGTACAGGATCGACTCCCGCGGTCATGAAGTGGCCCGGTTGTACGCCAACCGAGCCGGTTTCCGGCTCCAGATGCTGCATTCGACGGG
>JADYZO010000106.1 GCA_020853135.1 Gammaproteobacteria bacterium | reverse complement strand
CTAACGCTGTCAACCACAGTGGCAATGGACATATACAACCCGAACGCTTCGGCGGTCACGCTGATGGCGGGTGAAGAATGGTAACCGGTCGCCTTCTGCATGCGCTGTCATGGGCCGCGCTGGCGCTGCTGAGTGTCGCAGCCGCGGCGGAAGTGTCGCAGTATCCAAGCCGCCCGGTGCTGCGGTCTGCAACTGTCCGTGTGCCATCCGGCACCGCACCGTTGTTTATGGTATCCGACGCGCTGTCGTCCGGCGCGCGTGCGGCGTCGCTGCGGATATCGCCAGGGACGGGGGTATCTCTGGGAACATGCAATGATGCGCTGTCGTCCTGTGTGCCGTTTTTTTCTGCGCAGGCATCCGGCGGGATGCCGACGAATGTCGATCTAAATGCCTACTCGGGCGTTCTGACCCTGTCGTCCGGCACCGGCCTGGTGCGGATGTTTTCGGACGGATCAGGCGCAACGCTCGATAGTGTGCCGGTGCTGACAGGCACCGATGGCACCTTCACGGCGACGCTGACGGGCGTATCTGGGACGGTTACGGCCACGTCGTATTATTGGCTGCGCGGCCACCGCGCGTGTGTGCAGATTCCTGAGCTCACGGGTAGCAACAACAACAGCGGGCCGCTGACGGTGACGGGCCTGCCCGCATCCGTCAAACCGCTGGTGCAGGTAACCCTGCCTATCATCGCCATGAATGACAGCGGGTGGGTATCGGCCGCCGCGAATATCACGGCCGGCAGTCAAACCATCGGGCTAAGCATCGTCAGTTTCGGAACGTTCGGGTGGGATGGCATCGCGGGGTTCTCGGCGTGCTGGCGGACCTAGGCCATGCGCCGGCCCGGTGCGCTGCTGGCGGCCGTGGCGCTGGGTGCTGGAGCGCTGGCGCTGCTGGCGGCGTGGCGCGCCAGGCGCACGCCGTCACCATCCGCTCCGGCGTTCACGCCGTCGCTGGCTGTGGATTCTCCGGCGGACAGCTGGCTGGATGAAGTCACGGTGACAGTCAAGAAAATGGCCGGCGTGGCGATGCCCCGCGGTTTGCGGAACTGCAACCCGGGCAATATCCGCTGGTCCGCCGCGAACAACTGGAAAGGCCAGACGGGCCAGGATGCCGGCGGCTATGCAATTTTCGAGGGCATACCGGGCATTTCCGCGCCGTGGGGCGTGCGCGCCATGGGCCGGGTGCTCGGCAATTACGTGGCGCGCGGGGATGTGACGGTGCGCCGGATCATCGCCCGATGGGCGCCAGCCGGGGACGGCAACGATACCGGCGCATACGTAGCCGCCGTATCGCGCCGCCTGGCGCTGGCGCCTGATGTGCCGATTCCGTGGCCGGCGCGCAGGCTCGACTTGGTGCGCGCGATCATCTGGCATGAATGCGGAGTGTGCCCGTTCACGGATGGGCAGCTGGCGGAATGGCTGGCGCTGCCATGAACGCCAGACTGACCGGCACGGGCGTGCTGGCGCTGGCGGGCGTGGTGGGCGGCGTGCTGCTGCTGGTCGCGCTGCGCAGGAAGGCCGGCGCGGTGGCCGATGCGATCAACCCCGCGAGCGCGGACAACCTCGCCTATGCCGGCGTGAACCGCGCTGGGGCGAGCATCAGCGGCAATCCGGCCTGGACGCTGGGCGGGGCGCTGTTTGATTGGACGCACGACGCGCAGGGCCGCCCGTTGTGGACGCTCGATGCCGCGCGGTTGGATCCCGCGAGCGCGGACAACCTCGCCTATGCCGGCGTGAACCGCGCTGGGGCGAGCATCAGCGGCAATCCGGCCTGGACGCTGGGCGGCTGGCTGTTCGATGCGACGCAC
The DNA here is from genome assembly GCA_020853135.1 of Gammaproteobacteria bacterium. GTDB lineage: Bacteria > Pseudomonadota > Gammaproteobacteria > Steroidobacterales > QUBU01. Next base: position 15,983 of record JADYZO010000106.1, on the reverse strand, counting down.
GATCAGGCCGGGCAGCTGGTGGTACCCGGCGGGCAGTGGTTCTCCGATGAACTGCGCAGAATTTTTGGCAATGGGAAGTAGCGGCATGGACCCGAAAAATGCAGTAGTGGCGGGCATTGATCTTGGCGGCTACGTCATCCCGGCGCAGCTGTTCATCTGGCTGGGCGCGATGGTAGGCATGGACCCCGCGACCGCGGCCGGCCTGGGCGCGGTGGTCAGCTGGCTGGGCGCAAAGGTCATGGCCAGGCGCCGCGCCACGGCCGCTTGATGTGGATCCCGCGCGCATTCTCGAACTGGGCGCCAATGGTGCGGTGACGTTGGCTGCCGCCTGGCTCGGCGTGCGGCTGGAGCTGCGCCATATCTGGCGCCGCCTGGATGAGCTTAGGCATGAATTGCACACTGAGCGCGACCGTATCAACCGCTTGCACGAAGCAGGGATGAGACATGAGCCGATTGCATAGGAACATCCGCCGGGCGATAGCTGACGCCACGGACGCGGAGTCACGCGAGCGCGGCGGCATTGCGCTGGGGCCGGTCACTACCGCCACGCCAGCCGCACCGGTGTTGACTGCCGCGCGCATTGCGAGCGCCAGGGCGAATGTGGCCGAGCAGGTCGCAGCCGCGCAGCAGGCGCAGGCCGACGCGCAGGCCGCTGAGGCCGACGCGCAGGCCGCTGAGGCTGCGCAGAAGGCCGCTGAGGCGGCGCAAGCGATAGAGGCGGCCAAGGCAGCGCTGGCTGATGCGCAGGCCGCTGAGGCGGCGCAGGCGAGCGCTGATGCGGGCGCGCTGGCCGCCGCACGTCAATCGGTCGATGCGCGCCGCGCGGCCAACCTGGCTGCGCAGAAGCTCGCCTACGATGCGGAAGCGGCGAAGGCGGCGAGTGAGGCGGCCGCGCGTCAAGCGGCCTTTGAGGCTGCGCAGAAGGCCGTCAAGCCGTAACGATGGCCGAAAGCGCCCGGCGCACGCGCTCGGTGCGGTCGGTGAGGTCATCCAGGGCGGCCAGGGCGTCGAGCAGGCGCGGGCGGGCGGGCTCGCGGGCGAACGCTCGAAGGTCCGCTTCCAGCGTGCGCGCACGCAGTTCGTTGTAGACCCCGGCGCGGATGGCGCCCGGGGTAAACTGCCAACCTTCGGGACTGATCAGCTGGCCACGGTCGATCCGCCAGCCGCTGAACGCGGCATCCAGCGCGGCGAGGTCATGGCCGTCAACATCGAGCATGGCAGGCGCGAAAGCCTAGCGCGTGGCAGCATGTGGGTACTGTGATGCAGGCCCGCGTGAAAGTTTACATAATATACATTATGCGCAATTGCGATACCCATAAGTGGGCCAACCTCGGTCGCGCGGGTCCCCTGCTGACATTGGCGGGCTTCCTGTTCGCCGGGCCTGCCCAGGCCGCCGGGCATCTCGAGCCGTCCGGCCACCCGCTGGGACTGTGGGCGGTCGGGCTGTTCATCGTGGCCTACGCCCTGGTCATCAGCGAGGAATTCACGCGGCTGAAGAAATCCACGCCCGTCCTCGTCGCGGCCGGCCTGATCTGGATGCTGGTGCCCCTCGTCGCCCGGCAGGATGCGGCCGATGGTGCCATCGTGCTCGATGCGGCCCGGGAATCCCTCCTGGACTACGGCGAACTCCTGCTGTTCCTGCTCGCCGCGATGACCTACGTGAATGCCCTGTCCGAGCGCCAGGTGTTCGCGGCCCTGCGGGGCTGGCTGGCCCTGCGCGGATTCAACCTGCGGGTCCTGTTCTGGGTGACCGGCATCCTGTCGTTCTTCCTCTCGGCGGCGATCGACAACCTCACCACCGCGCTGGTCATGGGTGGCGTGCTGCTCGGCATCTCCAGCAACCGCCGCTTCCTCACGCTGTCGTGCATCAACATCGTCGTGGCCGCCAATGCGGGTGGTGCCTGGTCGGCGTTCGGCGACATCACGACGCTGATGGTCTGGCAGGCGGGACGCGTGGACTTCTTCGAGTTTTTCGCGCTCTTCTGGCCATCATTGATCGGCTACTTCGTGACCGCAGCCTGCCTGCACCTCGCGCTGCCATCCGGACTGCAGGTGGAGACGCCCGGCCACGCCGTGGTCCTGCGCCGCGGAGGGCTGGGCGTGGTGGTGCTGTTTGCCCTCACCCTGACGACCGCGGTGTCCTTCCAGGAATTCCTCGGGCTGCCGCCGGTCATGGGCATGATGCTCGGGCTGGGTTACCTGAAGGTCTATGGCCACCACCTGCGCGAACCCGGTGCGCGCCGCGATGCCAGCGGCGTTGGCGACCAGACGCCCTTCGATGTGTTCAGCTACATCGCCCGTGCTGAATGGGACACGCTGCTCTTCTTCTATGGCGTCATCCTCTGCGTGGGCGGGCTGGCGGCCATGGGCTACATGGAACTGCTGGCCAACATGAGTTACGTGAGCCTCGGGCCCACCACCGCCAACATCCTGGTGGGCATCGCCTCGGCGGTCGTCGACAACATTCCGATCATGGCGGCCGTGCTGGAGATGGATCCGCTCATGTCCCACGGCCAGTGGCTGCTCGTCACGCTGACCGCCGGCATCGGTGGCAGCCTGCTCAGCATCGGCTCGGCCGCCGGCGTGGCGCTGATGGGCCAGGCCCGCGGGAATTACACCTTCTTCAGCCATCTGCGCTGGACACCGGCCATCGCGCTCGGCTACGGCGCATCGATCGGCGCCCACCTGCTGGTGAACCGCGCGCTGTTCTGAGGGCGCCTGTGGCGCCGGATGGCTCAGCCCGGCAAGTGACGGTCGATGAAGGCCCGTGCCAGGTCGGGGAAGTCGGTGAACAGGCCATCGACCCGCTGGCGGAGGAGGAACAGGTGCAGCAACTCGTCAAAGCCGGCCACGCCGGCCGGCAGGTCGTCGCGCCGGAAGGTGTAGGGGTGGACGGCCAGGCCGGCCCGATGCGCGTCAGCCACCAGGGTGGTGGCCTGCCCTTCCCCTGCGGTCCAGCGCGGGCACACCAGCTTGAGTGAGGGGCCGATGGCCTGCGCATAGTCCGCAATCCGCTCGAGTTCCCCGCTCGAGGGTGGGCCAGCGGCGCTGTCGATCAACAGGACGAACGGCAGAGCGGGATCGCAGCGGCTCCGCAGGCGCTGCAGTTCCGCGGGATCGAAGCACTGCAGGAACACCGGCAGGCGCATGCCACCATGATTGCATTCCTCCAGCGTCGCCAGCACCTTCACGCCGATGTCGATGCCTCCGGCCCGGTGCCAGCCAGGATCCTTGATCTCGGGGTAGATCCCCACGATCCGGCCGCTCGCGCGCACCAGTCCCTGGATGAAACGGATCTCCTCGGCGAGCGTCGGGATGCCGAAGCGTCCGCCCGCGCCGGGGAAGCGCCCCGGGTACCGGGGCCTGCCATCCGCGCCGAGACGCTCGCCCACGCCGAGGGTGCGCAGTTCGGCAAGGTCGAAGTCGCGGCAGTAGTAATGGCCATCCGCACGCTGCCGCCCCGGGAAGCGCTGCGCGACGTCGGTGGTGTCCTCGAGCGTGAGGTCGTGGAAGACGATCAACTCGTCGTCGCGGGTGGCGACGACATCCTGCTCCAGGTAGTCGGCCCCCTGGCCGAAGGCCAGGGCCTTGGCGACCAGCGTGTGCTCGGGCAGGTAGCCGCTGGCGCCGCGGTGGGCGATGACCAGCGGTCGGGCGGCCCTGGCCACGGGGACGGCGCGCCGGCGACGGGCCGGCTCAGCCCTCTCCGGCCACCCCGAGACGCTTCTGCATCAGGGGGCTGGTCGTGGTGTACTGCAGGTGCACCTTCTTGTCGGGTTCGAGGAACGCCTTGGCGGCAAAGGCTGCCAGCGCGGCTTCGTGGAAGCCGCTGAGGATCAGTTTCTTCTTGCCGGGGTAGTCGCAGATGTCGCCCACGGCATAGATGCCCGGCATGCTGGTCTGGAAGGTGGACACGTCGACCTTCAGCGTCTTGCGGTCCATCTCCAGTCCCCACTCGGCGATCGGACCCAGCTTGGGCGACATGCCGAAGAACACGAACAGATGATCGGCCGGCAACACGTGCACGGTGCCGTCGTCCTGCCGGATGGTGACTTCACGCAGGTGGTCGCCCTCGGCCCGGAAGGCGGTTGCATTGCCGAACTCGATGATCCTGGCCTTGCCGGCTGCAACGAGCGCGCGCAATGCGGCGAGTGAGGCCGGTGCCGCGCGGAACTGGTCCGAGCGGTGCACGAGGGTCAGCGAGGCGGCCTCGGGCGCCAGGGCCATGGCCCAGTCGAGGGCCGAGTCGCCGCCGCCGAGTATCACCAGGTTCTGGCCGCGGAAGCGGCCGGGCTCGCGCACCCGGTAATGCAGCGTCTTTTCCTCGAGGCGATCGATGCCCTCGAGCTTGACGTGGCGTGGCTGGAATGAGCCGACACCGGCGGCGATGAAGACGGTGCGCGCGAGGAACTGCTTGCCGGCGCTGGTCTTCACGTGGAAGCGCCCACCCTCGGGCTTGAGTTCCACCACTTCCTCGCCCAGGTGCATGCCCGCATTGAAGGGCGCGATCTGCTTCATCAGCGCATCGATCAGTCCCTGCCCGGTGCAGACCGGAACGGCCGGGATGTCGTAGATGGGCTTGTCGGGGTACAGCCAGCTGCACTGCCCGCCCACTGCCGGCAGCGAATCCACGAGGTCGGACCGGATGCCGAGCAGGCCCAGTTCGAAAACCTGGAACAGGCCGCAGGGGCCGGCTCCGACGATCAGCGCATCAGTCTCGATGGTCATGTGCAACAAGCCCGTGAAAGAGGGTGCCAATGCAGGGTGGAAGGCGCCGGCAGCCACCAGCGGGCCGGCCTGCGCGCAAGGCGTCGAATGTTACTGGAGGCCACTGCGGCCAACAAGGGCGGGACCTGGTGCGGGCAGGCCGGCGCCCGCCCGGGCGGTGGCTAGTCGAGCTTGAACTCGATGACTTCCCACTGCCCCGAGGCGTCATTGCGCGCCAGCCGCTTGATGGCCTCGGTGATGCTGCGGTTGTTCCATTCGACGATGTCATCCGCCTTGTCGAGCAGCGACTTCTTGATGGCGATGGTCTCGCCGAAGGACTTGATCGCGAGCACCGGCTTCTTCAGGGCCATGGCCGTGTCCACCTCGAAGGTGACCAGCACCGGGTTGATGGCGAACAGCGTCACCGGCAGGATGACGATCTCGGCCGGCTCGATCTGGCGGCGCAGTTCATCCTGCATGGACTCGCCGCTGCCGGCCCTGGCGTCGGGGCGGGCGCAGTTCTGGTAGTAGAAATTGGGCCGGCTCTCCAGGTACTCGAACACCTTCATGTAGTCCGGGTGCTCGGCAAAGGCATGCACCACGAACACCCTGATGGGGTTGTTTTCCGACATCGGCAATCTCCTGCGCCACCCTGCGCTGGCCGGCAACCCGGGAATCCGTCACGGGTTGGCCACGCTCGAGGTTCCAACGATGGTTGACAAGGAATTACACTGTCAAGGACATGCGTCTTCTTGTCTACAACATCCGCTATGCGGTCGGCGCAGGCGCGCCCTCCCACGTGCCCGTGCCGGGCGCCGGCTACCTCTTCGGCAACCCGGGCACCCTCGAGAACATCATCGGCTTCCTCAGGGCCGAGGACCCGGACGTCGTCGGGCTCATCGAGGTCGACATCGGCTCGGTGCGCAGCGGGCGGGTGAACCAGGCCGAGGCCATTGCCGGGGCGCTCGGCCACTACTCCTGCTACGAGTGCAAGTACGGGGAAGAGTCCGTCAACCAGTACCTGCCCATCCTGCGCAAGCAGGCCAACGCCTTCCTGGCCAGGCCCGGGGTGACCGGCGAGCGGTTCCACTACTTCGACACCGGCATCAAGCGCCTCATCATCGAGCTGGAGCTCGAGACAGTGTCGATCTTCCTCGTGCACCTCTCGCTGAAGTACCGGCACCGGCATTTCCAGCTGCGCCACCTCTATGAGCTGGTCAAGCGCAGCAGGAAGCCGGTGATCGTCGCCGGCGACTTCAACACCTTCTGGGGCGATGACGAGACCTTCCTCTTCCGGGAGGCGCTCAGCCTGCGCAGCGCCAATGCCGAAAGCCTGCCCTCCTTCCCGAGCCGGGCGCCGCGCCTGGAGCTGGACTTCATCCTGTACGGCCCCGGGATCGAGGTCAGCGGCTTCCGCGTGCCCCGCGTCACCCACTCCGACCACCTGCCCCTGGTCTGCGACTTCGAGACCATCCCCGGGCGAGGATGATGCCCATGGCCGACGACCGGGTGTGGCAGAACTGGACCCTGGCGCGCGAGGCCGTGGGCATCGCCTGGCTCGGTCTCGACGTGCCCGGTGCGTCGGTCAACGTGCTGTCCCGTGCGGTCATGCTGGAACTCGACGAGGCGCTCTCCCTCCTGGCTGGCAGCCCTCCCGCCGGCCTGGTGATCCACTCCGGCAAGCCGGGCAGCTTTGTGGCCGGTGCCGACATCCACGAGTTCCCCGCCATCGGCTCGGCCGGTGAGGCTGCAGAACTGTCGCGGCGCGGGCAAGCCATCCTCGCGCGGCTGGAGGCCCTCCCCTGTCCCAGCGTGGCGGTGCTCGATGGTGCGGCGCTGGGCGGCGGGCTGGAACTCGCCCTGGCGGCCACCTGGCGCCTGGCCATTGCCTCCGACAGGCCTTCGCTGGGCCTGCCCGAGGTGCAACTCGGCCTGCATCCGGGCTTCGGCGGCAGCGTGCGCCTGCCCCGGCTGCTGGGCGTTCGCCGTGCCATGGCGCTGATGCTGACCGGCCGCTCCATCTCCCCCGACGAGGCGCTGGCTCAGGGGCTCGTGGATGCGGTCTGCGCAGCAGCGGACTGGCGTGCAGCGGCGCGCCAGCTCCTCGCGCGGTCGCGCCCTGCGCGCGGGCTGCCACTCGTGGATCGGCTGCTCGCCGCGGCGCCCATGCGCGGCTTCCTCGCCCGCTCCCTGCGGGAGCGGGCAGGACGCAAGGCCGATCCGCGCCACTATCCGGCGCCAGGAGCCATGATCGGGCTGTGGCAGGCGCACGGGGCGCGCAGCCCTGCTGCCTATGAGGCCGAGGCGGCCTCCTTCGGCCAGCTCGCGGTAACGCCGGCATCCCGCAACCTGGTGCGGGTGTTCTTCCTGCAGGAACGGCTGAGGAAACTGGGCGGCGGCCAGCAGCCACCGGTGCGGCGGCTGCATGTGGTAGGTGCCGGGGTGATGGGTGGCGACATTGCAGCCTGGTGCGCCCTGCAGGGCATGGAGGTGACACTCCAGGACCGCGAGATGCGCTTCGTCGCGCCGGCACTCGAGCGTGCCGATGCCTGGTTCCGGCGCAAGGTCACCGACCCCGCACGGCTCGGGGAAACGCGGGCACGCCTGCGGGCCGACGTGGCCGGCGAGGGCTGCAAGGACGCCGACATCGTCATCGAGGCCATCTTCGAGGATCTCCAGGCCAAGCGCCGGCTGTTCGGCCTGCTCGAGCAGCAGGTCCGCCCGGACTGTGTGCTGGCGACCAACACCAGCAGCATTCCGCTCGAGGATTTGGCGGGTGGCCTCAGCTGCCCCGACCGCCTCATCGGGCTGCATTTCTTCAACCCGGTGGCACGGCTGCCGCTGGTGGAGGTGGTCCAGGCGCCGGCCACCGGGGCACAAGCCCTGGCGGCGGGGCTGGCCTTCGTGCGGCAGATCGGCAAGCTGCCGCTTCCCTGCCGCAGCCATCCCGGCTTCCTCGTCAATCGCATCCTGGCCCCCTACCTCGCGGAGGCCATGGCGCTGGCCGAGGAAGGCGTGCCGCTGCCCGAGATCGACGCCGCCGCGACCGACTTCGGCATGCCCGTGGGGCCGATCGAGCTGGCCGATTCGGTGGGCCTGGACATCGCCCTGCACGTGGCGCGCATCCTGGCGCCCGTGCTGCAGCGGCCGGTGTCGCCCGTGCTGGAGCGGATGGTGGCCGATGGCCGCCTTGGCCAGAAGTCCGGCAAGGGCTTCTACCTCTACCAGGAGGGCCGGCCCATCAAGCCGAAGTCCGCGGTGCCTGCCCGGCACACCGACGTGCAGGACCGGTTGATCCTCGCCCTGGTGAACGAGGCCGCCCGGTGCCTCGACGGGCAGATCGTCGCGGATGCAGACCTGGTCGATGCCGGCGTGGTCTTCGGCACCGGCTTTGCACCGTTCCGTGGCGGGCCGCTGCGCTATGCGACCGAGGCCGGGGCCGGCGTGGTCAGCGCACGCCTGCAGGCGCTGGCCGCACGGCTCGGGCCGCGCTTCCTCCCCTCGGCGGGGCTGCAAACGCTGCCGCGGTCCTGAGACACCATGCCTTCTCGGCATCGGGGCTTGTGGTTACAATCCCGGCGCTGCCCCATTCCGCGAGAGCATGGCCCGGTTTCCTGACGCATGACTGGCATCCCCCTGACCATCGACATCCTCCGGCGTTTTTCCCCGCTCGACAGCCTCAAGCGCGAGAACATCGCGGCCCTCGCCAAGAAGATGCAGAGCCACCAGCTCGAGAGCGGCAAGCTGCTGTTCAAGGAGGGGGACAGCGAGCGGCGCACGTTCTACCTGTTGGCCGGGACCCTGCAGCTCACCAATCAGGAGGGCGGCCTCAAGACCCTGCGCGCCGGCAGCGATGAGGCGCGCAACCCGGTCTCCTCGACGCTGCCCAGGCGCTGGAGCGCCAAGGCGGTGGACAGGGTCGAGTATGTCGCGATCGACACGGACCTGCTCGATGTCATGCTGACCTGGGACCAGACCGGCAGCTACGAGGTCAGCGACCTCAACACCACCCAGACTGCGCCGGCCCCCGACGACTGGATGACGACGCTCCTGCAGACCAAGGCTTTCCACCGGGTGCCGCCCGAGAACATCCAGGCGGTGTTCATGCGCATGCAGCGCATCACCTGCGGCGACGGTGAGATGATCATCAAGCAGGGCGACGAGGGTGATTACTTCTACGTCATCACCCGTGGCCGCTGCAGCGTCACCCGGGAGACCCCGCTCAACAAGGCCGGCATCAAGCTGGCTGAACTCGGCGTCGGCGACACCTTCGGCGAGGAGGCGCTGATTTCCGGGACGCGCCGCAATGCCACCGTGACGATGCTCGGCGATGGCTCGCTGATGCGCCTCAGCAAGGAGGATTTCCTGGCCCTCCTCAACGAGCCGATGCTCGACCGTGTCGATTACGAGGAGGCGCGCCAGATCATCGCCAGGGGCGGGAAGTGGCTCGATGTGCGGCTGCCGAGCGAATACGACAGCTTCCACGAGGCCGGCGCGATCAACATCCCGCTGTACTTCATCCGCCTCAAGCTGGGCACGCTGGACCCGTCGCTGACCTACGTCGTGTGCTGTGACACGGGCCGGCGCAGTGCCGCCGGTGCATTCATCCTCAACGAGCGCGGCTTCGACACCCGGGTCCTGAGGGGCGGGCTGAGCGTACGCAACTGACCCGCACCGCGCACCGCTCCGGGCTGTGCGGCGGTGGCGTTCTACATGGTGTGGGTGGGCTTGTCCCCGCCCAGGGCTCCCGCGAGGTAGTTCTCGATCTTCTTCTGGGTGGTGCCGCCATCCTGGTCGCTGAACTGCACGCCGATGCCGGCCGTGCGCTTGCCCTGCGCGCCGCGCGGCGTCACCCAGATGACCCGGCCGGCCACCGGGATCTTCTCGTCCTCGCCCATCAGGTTGAGCAGCATGAACACCTCATCGCCCAGCTTGTAGCTGCTGTTGGTGGGGATGAAGAGGCCGCCGTTGCGCACGAACGGCATGTACGCCAGGTACAGCGCGCTCTTGTCCTTGATGGTGAGGGTCAGCAATCCCGGTTTGGACATCGGTCAGTGCCTTGCGAAACGACGGGGTCAGGCGTACCAGCGCTGCAACAGGGCGGCGTACTGGATGTCCATCCTGATGGCCTTCGAGCCCATGCGGCGCAACTCTTCCACATCGGCCAGACGCTGCTGCAGCGCCTGCATGGTTAGGGGTTTTCCGCCCGTTTGCAAGGGCGCATCACGCGCCGTGGCGGGCGCCGCCGCTGCGCGGGCCCGGATGGCGCCGGCCAGCAGCCGGTAGAGCCATTGCGTGAGCAGCGGCGCGTCGTGGCCGCCCCAGCGTTGCGCCACCGTGACCGGGCTGGCATGCCCGGACTCCAGCTGCCGGATGTCGTCGGCGAGGCGCGTGGCCTGCGCGGCAAAGTCCTCGCGGTGGAGCGCCAGGGCCTGCAGCGGTGCGCCGCCCGCGACATCGAGCAACAGATCCCAGTCCGCCTCCCCGCCCTGCGCGCGCAGCCATGCGACGGCAATGTCGCGCTTCGGCGTGGGGATGGCCAGGCGCTGGCAGCGGCTGACGATGGTGGCCGGCAGGCTGGCTGGCCGGCTGGCCACGAGCATGATGAAGCTGCCCGCTGGCGGTTCTTCGAGGGTCTTCAGCAGGCCGTTGGCCGCTGCCGTGGTCATGGCATCGGCCGGGCAGATCACCGCGATGCGGGCACCACCCTGATGGCTCTTCAGGTGCAGGAAGTCGACCAGCTCGCGCACGGCCTCGACGGCAATGCTGCTCTTCTCCGGTGGTGGCTGGAGGAACACGAAATCGGGATGGCCCATCATCCCTGCCCCGGCGTCCTCGCCGGTCCCGGGCTGCGCCAGTCGCGTCAGCCGTTCAGCGGGAATGCCGAGCAACCGGGCTGCGTGCGTGAGTGCCAGGAGGCGCCGCCCGCTGCCCGGAGCGCCGTGGATCAGCAGGGCCTGCGGGCAGCGTGCCGAACCGCTGGCCAGCAGCCCCGCAAGCGGTTCGAGCCAGGGTGGAAGCTGGATCATATATAATTCATTCAATTACATGATTCATATCAAGTAAAACATGCCGTAAAGGCGGCCAGTTCCCGCGCGATCGCCGCCTGAACCCCGGCCAGGTCTGCTTCAGCATCGATGATGCGGATGCGCCCGGGTTCGCGCTGTGCCCGCTCCAGGTAGGTCCTGCGCACCCGATCGAAGAACGCCTGCCCCTCGAGTTCGAACCGGTCTGCCGTCCCCCGCGAATCCCGCCGCGCACGGGTCCCCTGCCAGCTGGCATCCAGCAGGAGCGTGAGATCGGGACGGAAGTCGCCCTGGACCGTGGCTTCCAGTGTGGCGATGACCTGTTCCGGCAGGAGGCGACCACCACCCTGGTAGGCGTAGCTGGCATCGGTGAACCGGTCACAGACCACCCACTCCCCGTGCTCGAGGGCGGGCCATACCCGTCCGGCGAGATGCGCCGAGCGGGCTGCGAACATGAGGAGTAACTCGGTCAGTGGTGGCATCGGCGTCGCATCGCTCGCCAGCAAGATTTCCCGAATCCGTTCGGCGACCGCCACGCCACCCGGCTCGCGGGTCAGGAGCACCGGTTTGCCTGCCTGCCGCAGCCAGTCGCCGACGAAGGCCAGGTTGGTGGACTTGCCCACGCCCTCCACCCCTTCCAGGGTAATGAAGGCACCACGCTTCGCGGCGGGCGGTTCGCTCGTCACTTGGCGCTTTCCCGCAGGGAGTCCAGGTATTTCCTCACGGCAACATTGTGCTCGCGCAGGGTAGCCGAGAACACGTGACTGCCATCGTGTGCCGGACTGGCCACGAAATACAGGGCCCCGGAATCATCCGGGTGCAGTGCCGCGAGGATCGAGGCTTCACCGGGCAGGGAGATCGGTGTCGGTGGCAGGCCGGCCCGCGTATAGGTGTTGTAGGGGGTATCCCGGATCAGCTGCCGGCGGGTGAGATCGCCCGTGAACTCCTCGCCAAGCCCATAGATGACGGTCGGGTCGGTCTGCAGCTTCATGCCGGTCCGCAGGCGCCGGATCAGCACGCCGGCGACCTGTGCGCGCTCGCGGTCGAGCCCGGTTTCCTTCTCGACGATGGAGGCGAGGATGAGCGCCTCATACGGGCTGCGCAGTGGCAGGCCCGGGGCACGCGCGGCCCAGGCCTGATCGAGCACGACCTGCATCCGGCTGTGGGCCATGCGGAGGATCTCGCGGTCCGTGGTGCCCCGCGCAAACCGGTAGGTGTCCGGGAAGAACCAGCCTTCGGGCTGGGTGCCGGGCAGTTCCACGGCGCGCGCGAGGCCATCGCCGCCGGTGTCGGCCGTGGTCTGGCGAATGGCGGTGTTCTTGCGCAGGGCCCTGGCCAGATCGCGCGTGGTCCAGCCTTCGATGATCGTCAGGGCATGCAGCTTGACGCGGCCTTCGACCAGTTGCTGCAGGAGCCCCCGCGGAGTCGTCCCGGCGGCGATGTCGTATTCCCCGGCCTTGATGGCATTGGCCTGCCCGACCAGCCGGGCGTAGGCGGTCAGCGCCGCCGGATAATCCAGCACGCCCGCGGCGGCGAGCCGCGCCCCCAGTGCGGGCAGCGTCATGCCCACTGGCACGTCGAGGGTGAAGCCGGTGTCGGGCAGCGTCATCGGCTTGTTGAGGAAGTCCTGGACGAAAAGCCACGTGCCGAAGGCTGCCACCAGCAACACGGCGACCAGCACCATGATCCGTTTCAACATGCCCGGGCCTCCGCGATGCCCCGCGCCTGCAGTGCCAGGGCCAGGGCGTGCGTCAGCTTCCCGCTGCCGAGCGGGCGCCCCGCAAACGATGTCACGGGCCGCAGCCCGGTCAGCGCATTGGTCAGAAACATTTCTTCCATGTGCAGCAGTGCATCGACGTCGATGCGTGTTTCCCTCGTTGTGATCCCGAGCGTGGCGGCACAGTCCAGCACCAGGCCACGCATGACGCCGGCCACCCCGCCCTGGGACAGTTCGGGTGTCAGCAGGACATCGCCCCGGATGCCAAAGACGTTGGCCGCCGTCGCACCGATGACCTGCCCGGCCGGCGTGCACATGATGCCCTCATCGAGCCGTCGGCGGGAAATCTCCGTCCGCGCGAGAACGTTGTCGAGCCGGTTCAGGGTCTTCAGGCCTGCCAGCACGGGGTTGATGCTCGCCGGTACCTGGCACAGGTCGACGGCCAGCGCGGCCGGTGCCGGGCCCGGGCTGTCCGGGAAGAAGCCGATGACACGGGTGACCGCCGGTGCCGCGGGGGCGGTGTAGCCGCGCTGCCCCGGACCGCGGCTCAGCGTCAGCCTGACCGTTCCCCGGGTTTGCCCGTCCGCCAGAGCCGAGATTTCCTCCACCAGGCCTGTGATCTCCGGCACTGGCAGGCCCAGCCGCCGGCAGCCGGATTGGAGCCGTTGCAGGTGGCGGTCGAACAGGCGCAGTGCCCCGTCCCGCCAGGCCATGGTCTCGAACAGCCCGTCCCCGTAGGCAAAGCCGCGGTCATCGGGCCGGAGCGTCCCGCCCGGCTGGCCGTTGACCATCCACCTGGCCTCGCCTGCGTTCATTCGCCCAACGCCAGGATCATGCCCCGGGCCTTGGCCCGCGTTTCGGCGAGCTCCTGCCCGGGGTCCGACTCCGCCACGATCCCGCTGCCGGCGCTGAAGGACAGGCTGCGTCCGCAGAGCGTCATGGACCGGATCAGGATGTTGAAGTCGCAGCTGCCATCGTGGTTCAGGTAACCCATTGCACCGGTATAGGCGCCGCGCGGCCGGCCTTCCAGCCCGCCGATCAGCTGCATGCAGCGGACCTTGGGGCAGCCGGTGATCGTGCCGCCCGGAAACACCGCCCTCAGCACGTCGCCCGGGCCGATGTCATCGGCCAGTTCGCCCACGACACCCGAGACGATGTGATGGACATGGGCGTAGGTCTCCACCGACATGAAATCCTCGACCTGCACGGATCCGGGCCGGCACACGCGGCCGAGGTCGTTGCGCTCGAGGTCGATCAGCATGATGTGCTCGGCCCGCTCCTTGGGGTTGCCGAGCAGGCTGGCGCGGACTTCCACCTCCCCCCCGGATCCTTCCCGGCGTGGGCGCGTGCCGGCGATGGGCCGGGTTTCGACGCGCCCCGCCTGGACGCGCAGCAGGCGCTCCGGCGAGGAGGAGATGACGGCGGTGGTGGCGTCCAGCAACGCCAGGCCGCCAAAGGGCGCCGGATTGGCCCGTCGCAGCCGGTCGTAGAGCATCCACGGCCGGATGTCCGGGCCCACCTCGGCACACCAGCGGCGGCTGATGTTGGCCTGGTAGATGTCTCCCGCGGTGATGTGGTGGCGCGCCTCCATGACCGCGGCCAGGAAGCGGTCCGGATCCTCTTCCCTGAGGCCATCGATGGTGACCCGCCCCGGCGCTGCACCGGGCAGGGCGACGGCACGGGCCGCATCGGCGCGAATCGCCTCGAGCAGGGCCCCACAGCCCGGTTCGGCCACCGCGACGGTGCTGCCGGTCTCGCGGCAGCGGATGACTGCGGCGGGGATGCGGGTGGCCCTGGCCAGTGGCAGCCGGGGATCCACCGGCAGGGACAGCGAGGATTCGATGCAGTGGGCGAACTCGTAGGCGAGGAACACGAACCAGCCGCCACGGAAAGGCAGGGCGTCGGCCTCAGCCTCAGCCTCAGCAACTGCGCCATGACGGCAGGCCTGGTTCAGTGCATCGAGGAAGTCGGTGCCTGGCGCCCCGCCAGCCAGCGGGTCGCGCAGGATACCGTCGGCCCCCAGCGAGATCTCGCGGCCGGGGAAGGCGCAGAGGATGTCGAAGCGGGCCAGGCCGGGAGCACCCCCGGAACTCTCGAGCAGGAACGGATAGCGGCGTGGATCGACCGCATGCAGCACGAGCAGGTCATGCAGGCCGGCCAGCTGGAGGACGTCGTTGCGCATGCGGGTGCCTGCGGGGTACGCCCCGGCCTCCCGGGCCGGTGGCCCTGCTCCGGATGCGGCCGGCGGGTGGCCGGCCGGGATCAGATACGGCGGAACACCACGCTGCCGTTGGTGCCGCCGAAGCCAAAGGAATTGGAAATGGCCGCGTCGACCTTCATCTGCCGGGCGTGGTTCGGCACGTAGTCGAGGTCGCACTCCGGGTCCGGGTTCTCGAGGTTGATGGTCGGCGGGACCACCTGGTCACGGATGGCGAGGACCGAGAATACCGCCTCGACGGCACCGGCGGCCCCGAGCAGGTGCCCGGTCGTGGACTTGGTGGAACTCACCGCGAGGCGTGCGGCATGGTTGCCGAAGGCGCCCTTGATGGCGCGGGTCTCGGCGATGTCGCCGAGCGGCGTCGAGGTGCCATGCGCGTTGACGTACTGGACGTCGGCGGGGTCGAGCCGGGCATCGTGCAGGGCGGCCTGCATGCAGGCCTGGGCGCCCTCGCCGTTCTCCGGTGGCGCCGTGATGTGGTGGGCATCACCGCTCATGCCGAAGCCGACGAGTTCGGCCAGGATGTTGGCCCCGCGGCGGCGGGCTGCCTCGTATTCCTCGAGGACCAGTGCCGCACCGCCGTTGCTCAGGACGAAACCGTCGCGGTCGCGGTCCCAGGGGCGGCTGGCCCGCTGCGGCTCGTCGTTGCGCTGGGACAGCGCGCGCGCTGCACAGAACCCACCCAGGCCGAGGTGGGTGGTCGCATACTCGGCGCCACCGGCAATCATCACGTCCGCATCGCCGTAGGCGATGGTGCGCCCGGCGATGCCGATGCAGTGGGTCGAGGTGGTGCAGGCGGTGACGAGCGCCAGGTTCGGCCCCTTGAAGCCGTACTGGATGGACACGTGCCCGGAAATCATGTTGATGATGCTGCCGGGCACGAAGAAAGGCGAGATCTTGCGCGGCGAACCCGCCTCCGCATACTTGCGGTAGCTCGACTCGATGGTGCCGATGCCGCCGATGCCGGAACCCATCACCACGCCGATGCGGCCCGGCGCATGGCCGGCATCCGCCAGCCCGGCATCCGCCACGGCCTGCTGGGCGGCGACGATGCCGAAGTGGATGAAGGGGTCCATCTTCCGGGCTTCCTTGGCCGGGATGTGGTCCTCGGCGTTGAAGTCCCGGATGCAGCCGCCGAACCGGGTCGAGAAATCGGTTACGTCGAAATCGGTGATGGGTCCGATGCCACTGACGCCTTCCACCACGTTGCGCCACGCGGTGGCAATGTCATTGCCCACGGGGGAAATGATGCCCATGCCCGTGACGACTACGCGTCGCTTCGACATCTCGGCTGCTCGATCAGGGGGAAATCGGG
>JADYZO010000105.1 GCA_020853135.1 Gammaproteobacteria bacterium | reverse complement strand
GTCGCCCACCGAGGATGACCGGCTGCGCCGGGCCGATGTCAGCGTGTCGCTGGCCGGTCGCGAGGAGCAGCCGCTCGCCACGGCCGTCGGCTTCCTCGCCGAACCGCCCCAGGCTGCGGGACCCGGCACTGCGCCGACCGGCTGGCCGTTGCTCACTGTCGATGGGCAGGCGCAGCCCGCGCCACCGGCGCCATCCCCGGCGCCCGGGCAGAACACGGCGAAGGCCCAATGACGGCGCATCGGGCAGGCCACAGGCAGGTCGCCGGCGGTTTCACGTTGCTGGAGCTGCTGGTGGCCATGGCCATCTTCGGCATCATCGGTGCGCTGGCCATGGGCGGCCTCAATGCGGTGATGCGCCAGGAGGCCATCGCACGCCAGCAGCTCCAGCGGCTGCACGAGGTGCAGCGTGCGGTGCGCATCCTGGCCAGCGACTTCGCACAGATCAACCCGCGCCGGGTGCGTGATGCGCTGGGCAGCTGCGAGGCCGCGCTCGTTGCGCCTTGCGACGTCACCCACCCCGTGTGCCTGAGCCACGATGGCTGGCCCAATCCCTTCGCCCGCTTCGTGCGGGGCACGCTGCAGCGTACGCAGTACCGGCTGGAGAACGACAAGCTGCTGCGCGAGTACTGGCGCGTCATGGACCGCACCCTGATGAACGAGCCGCGGGCCGAGGTGCTGCTCGACCAGGTTGAGTCGTTCGAGATCAGCTTCGCGCCGAAGGTGCTCCAGCCCGGTGAACCCTGGGCCAGGCAATGGCCCCCGCCCGGCCAGGGGCGCGGCAGCTGCGAGTCTGCCGAGTTGCCGAAGGCGGTGCGCATCCACCTGAAGCTCCGGGACTGGGGCGAGATCGAGCGTGTCGTCGAGGTGGTGCAGTGACCCCGCAGTCCGCCGGGCGGCGCGCCAGACCCCTGCCTGGCCGCAGCGCAGGCCGGCAGGCGGGAGTGGCCGTCATCACGGCCCTGCTGGTGGTCGCCATTGCCACGGTCCTTGCCGTGGCGATCGCCTGGCACACGAACCTGGACCTGCGCCGCACGGCCGGGCTCATGGCCTGGGACCAGGCCCGCGAGTATGCGCAGTTCGCCGAGGCGCTCGCCATGGAGTCCCTCGGCGAACAGCTGCAGGGCAAGGCGACCTACGATCGGAGCACCGACCAGGGGGCCCGGGCCGGACTGAGCATCACCCAGGGCGAGCAGAGCCTGGCGGGTGGTTACGCCGATCTGCAGGGGCGCTTCAACCTCAACAACCTGGTCACCGGGCGCGGCCAGCCCGACAAGCTCGTGGTCAGGCAGTTCCGCCGCCTCATCGGGGCGGTGGCCAGCCTGCACCCGGAGCTGGGGATCGGTCCGGCGGAGACCGAGATCATCGTGGAGTCCACGGTGGACTGGATCGATCCCGACAGCAACGCCGACTTCAACGGCGCCGAGGATGACTACTACACCTCGCAGCCGGAGCCCTACCGGGCGGCGAACGGCTGGTTCACCTCGGTGTCGGAGTTCCGCGCGGTGCGCGGCGTCACGCCGGAGATATTCGAGGCGCTGCGGCCCCAGCTCGCGGCGTTGCCGGTTGGCCGGCAGCACACGGTCATCAATTTCAACACCGCATCCGTGCCGGTGCTGATGTCGCTGGGCGACAATGTCAGCGTGGAAAACGCCAGGCATTGGGTCGAGGACAGCCTCAAGAAGCCGGTCGAGGACGTGCAACTCGTCGCCGAGGGACTGATCGACCCGGCGATGGTGCCGTACATCGGGTACAGCTCCCGTTACTTCGAGCTGACGGGCGTGGTATCTATTGGCACCTATCGGCTCGATCTGTACAGTCTGCTGGAGTGGGACGGCCAGGCCGCGAAGGTGCGGTTGCGCCGCTTTGGCGTCATGGAGGCGGCTGCACCGGAGCAGACGGCGCTGGAAGTCAATGCGGATGAAGCCGGCAGGATGTCAGTGAGCCCGACGCATGAGTGAGAGCCTGGTCATCCGCCTCGATGCGGCAGCTGGCGGCACCGCCAGCTGGGTGGCGGTCGATGACACCGGCGCGCTCCTCGGCACGATCGGCAGCGGCGCACTGGCGCAGGCCGCGGCGGCCGCCGGAGCCAGGCAGGTCGTCGTGCTCGTGCCGGCTGTGGACGTGCTGCGCGCGAGGGCCAGCGTGCCCCTGCGCAGCGGGCCGCGGCTCCTGCAGGCACTGCCCTTCGCGCTCGAGGACCAGCTGGCGGAGGATGTGGACTCCCTGCATTTCGCCGCTGGCAGCCGCAGCGACGACGGCTCGCTCGGGGTCGCCATCGTGCGCCACGCCACCATGGCGGACTGGCTGGCGCGCCTCGCCACGGCCGGCATCCGTCCGGCGCGCCTGTGCTCGGCAGCCGATGCCGTCGCCAGCATGCCGAACACGGCCACCGTGATGCTCGAGGGGGACACCGCCAGTCTCACCCTGCCCGACGGCACTTCGGCCACCGTGGACACAGGCGCCGTCCCTGTTCTGCTCGAACTGTGGGCTGCCGGCCCGGCCGACCAGGAGGGCGAGCACGAGCCGCTGCACCTGGTGGCCTACGGCAGCGAGGACTCGCTGGCCACCCTGGGACCGGCACTCGAGGCGTTGCGTCCGCGTCTGGCTTCGCTGGAGCTGCGCTCCCTCGTCGAGGGTCCCCTGCCCCGCCTCGCCGCGCACATCGCCACCAGCCCCGGGATCAACCTCCTGCAGGGCGGCTTTGCCCAACGCTCGAGCCTGCGTGCCTACTGGCCCGCATGGCGCCTGGCCACCATCTTCCTGCTGGCGCTCGTGCTGGTCATGACCGCGGTACAACTCGCCGGGACCTACCGCACGCGCCAGCAACTGGCGCGCATCAACGCGACGGTCGACCAGGCATTCCACCACGTCTTTCCCGACGCCGGGCCGGTGGCGGATGCGCGCGCGGAATTGTCCGCGCGCCTCCAGCAGATCGGTGCGCGGGGAAGCGGGGCCAATCACGAGTTCCTCGACATGCTGCGCGTCGTGGCACAGTCGCTCGGCGGCACCGGCAATGCGCACATCGAAGCGCTCAGCTACCGTGCCGGCACCCTGGAGCTGCGGCTGCGCGCACCCTCCGTGGAGTTTCTCGACCGCATCCAGCAGCAGGTCAGCCAGACCGGCGGGCTCCAGGCCCGGATCCAGTCGGCGAATGCCTCGGGCAACGAGGTCATCGGCCACCTGCAGATCACGCACGGCGGGGGCTGAGACATGACGCCTGCCGAACGGTTTGCCAGCCTGGCGCCGCGTGAACGCGTGCTGATCCTCATCGCCGCGGCACTTGCCGCCGTGGCACTGCTGGTCTTCCTCGGCATACGCCCGCTGGTGCTCGGCCAGCGCAAGGCGCTCGAGGACCTCGCCGGGCAGCGGGCCGTGCTGGCGGACATCGAGCGCGTCGCGGCCAGGTTCGGTGTCCGGCCCGGAGGTGAGTCACCGGCGGGTACCGCAGCAGGCACCGAATCGCTGGTGGTGCTGGTCGACCGCAGCACGCGGGCTGCCGGCCTCGGCGCCTATCTCAAGCGCAATGAACCGGAGGGCAACACGGGCATCCGCCTGCGGTTCGAGGACGTGCCTTTCGACGGGCTCATCAGCTGGCTCGCCGACCTGCAGGCCACGCAGGGCGTGGGCGTGGTGGCCGCCACCGCCGACCCGGGCCAGGAACCGGGCCGCGTGACAGCCAACATCCAGCTCGCCCGGGCGGCACGCTGATGCGCATCGGGCGCCAGCCGTTACTGGCCCTGGCCGGGGTGCTGTCCTTCCTCTTCTTCGCCGCCGTGGGGCTGCCGGCACAGCTGGCCCTGCGCTGGCTGGCACCGCCAGGCCTGCAGGTCCTCGACCCGCAGGGCACCCTGTGGCAGGGCTCGGCAGCCGCGGTGGCGGCGGACGCGGTGCGCCTGGGTCCGCTGTCCTGGTCCCTGTCGGCAGCAGGGCTCCTCACCGGGCATCTGCGGGCCGAGGTCAGCACCCGGATCGGCGCCGGCGAAGCCAGTGGCCTGATCGAAGCCGGTTCCGCGGGCCGCTTTGCCTGCAGCCGCTGCCTGTACACGGGGCCCACCGCGGCGCTGGGTGGCCTGCTGCCGGCGCTGCGGGGCACCGGGGGCAACCTGAAGGCGGACATCACGGTGCTCGAGCTCAGGGACCGGTGGCCACGCCGTGCCGTTGCCACGCTCGAGTTCACCGGTCTCCCGCTGCGGGTTCCCGGCAGTCCGGCGGAGCCGGCCGCGCCAGTCGCAAACTTCAACATCAGCATCGCCGCCGACCCGGTGCCCGACGATGGCCGGATCGAGGCGACGGTGGTGGATGGGGGTGGACCGGTACAGCTGACGGGCCAGCTGGTCATCACCCCGCCGGGCAACTACCAGCTGGAGGCCAGCGCCCGGGCGCGGCCGGAGGCACCCGCCCAGATCGGCAACGCGCTGGCCCTGCTCGGCCCGCGCGCAGCCGACGGCAGCACCCGCGTCGGGATGTCTGGCAGCTTCTAGCCTGGGCCGTCCGTTCCGCAGTCGACCTCCTGGAACACGCCGAGCAGCGGAAAATAGAGCGCGGTGCGCACCGGCTCCCCGCCCAGTGCCGCCATGGCCGCGCGATACCCGCGCAACTGTTCACGATAGCGTTCGCTCTGCGTGCGGAGGAATGCCTCGAGGTCCCCGCCTTCGTGCTGGCTGGTCTTGAAGTCCACCACCCAGCGCGTGCCATCGTCCGTGCGGAAGCTGCGGTCGATCACGAGGTTGCGAAAGCGCCCGCCCTCGCAGACCGTGAGGGCCAGTTCGCTGGCCGCCTCGGCGTGGGAGTCATCGAGCAGCCAGCGGCCGCGCTCATCGCGCAGCGTCCGCGCCAGCGCCTCGCCGACGCGCACGGCGGCGTCCTCCAGTTCATGCCGCGGCACGCCGAGGGTCAGCAGCATCCGGCGTATCGCCGGCTGTTGCGCCTGGAGCCGCTCGCGGGTCCAGGCCGCGACGCCCGTCATGGCAATGGTCTGCAGGCAGCTGTGGACCACCGAGCCCACGTGCATGGCGAGGCGGCCGGCCCACTCGTAGGCCACGGGCGCTGCCGCAGCCGCCTCGGGCGCCGATGGCGACAATGCCAGTGGCGGCGGCGGTGCGGGCACCTGCCACCCCGCCGGCAGGCGCCGGATGGTGGGCTGGACCCACACGGGTTCACGCTCCCGGGCGACGGCCGGCCAGTCGCCGGCCGCCACGGCCACGGCCGCGGTGGCCTCGGCTTTGACGGCCGGCCACAGGCGATGCAGGAGCGATCTGGAGTCCGGCTGGCGAATGCTGTGAGGGCTGCCATCGGCCAGCACTTCCAGCTGTGCGAGGAGGTGCAGCCGGCGACGCGCCCGGGTGCACGCGACGTAGAGCAGGCGGTCGGTTTCCGCCTCCGCCCTGCGCTGGTCGAGCTGGCGCAGGTAGCCGTACACCGGGTCGCGGTCCGCCCCGGTGGCCGGCAGTGGCGCGAGCAGCGGCGCCTGGCTGCCGTCCGGCATGGTCACGTTCCGCCAGAGGAGCAGCGGCAATTCATCGGTCCGCGTGCGCTTGCCCAGCCCGGCCACGATCACCGTGTCGAACTCCAGGCCCTTGGCCTTGTGCATCGTCATGACCTGCAAAGCGGTGCCGGTGCCGCCGCTGCCCAGCGAGCCCTTGTGCGCAGCCATTTGTGCCGTCAGCCACGCCATGTCCAGGCCATCGGCTGGCGCCCCGGCCGCATCGAGCAGGTCGAGGAAGGTCCGCGCCGATTCCAGTTGCGATGCTTCCGGAATCGTCGCCGGGCCACCCAGCATCAGCCAGGCGCCCTCGACGAGGTCGCGCAGGCTGCGCCGCTCGCGTGCGATTTCCACCTGGTCGAGAACGGCACAGAGCCGCCTGACGGCCGCGGCGCCGGTCGCGCTCAGCTTCGCCACGCGCCCGGCATCACGCAGCAGGTCCGTCACGGCGGAGCGGTGGTCATCGGCCAGCAGGCCATCGAGGTCGGCGAGCGACAGGCCACACCAGGGCGCACGCAGCACGCCGATCCAGGCGAGGCGGTCCGCACGCTGGCAAAGCGCGCGCGTCAGCGCCAGCAGGTCCTGGGCGACGCCCGAGCGCTCGAGCAGTTCGATTTCCGGTGCCACGAAGTCGATGCCCGCGCTGCGCAGGGCGGCAATGATGGCGCTGGCATGCGAGCGGTTGCGGACCAGGATGCAGACCCGCTGCCCTGGATCCTCCCCGCGCGCCTGTGCCAGCAGGTCGAGGACCCGCCGGGGCTCGGCCCTGTCGTCACCGGCCGGCAGCCAGTGCCAGGCCACCCCGGCCCGGGGCTGATCGTCCGGCACCGGCATGCTCCGCGCGAACTGCACCGCACCCAGCAGGCCATCGTCGGCCGCGGGGAAGGTGCGGGAGAAGACCTCGTTGCTCCACTCGACCAGCGGCGACGCCGAGCGGAAGTTGGCCGTCAGCTGCAGGAACTGCGGGCGGATCTGGCCGATGCCGCCGTCGCGCACCTGCATGAAGATGCCGATGTCGGCTTCGCGGAAGCCGTAGATGGACTGCATCGGGTCGCCGACGAGGAACAGGCTGCGCCCGTCATCGGGCGACCAGCCTGCCGTCAGGCGCTCGAGCAGGGTGTACTGGGCGAGCGAGGTGTCCTGGAACTCGTCCACCAGCAGGTGCCGCAGGCGGTGGTCGAGCAGCAGCGCGAGGTCGGTGGGTTCATCGGATCCGCCAAGGGCATCGAGTGCGGCAGCGGCCACATCGGCGAAGTCGGTCTCACCCCGGACGGCACAGACCAGGCGCAACTGGGCTGCCGCGAGGCGCAGGACCGCGCGCAGGCAACCCAGCATTTCCCACTGCCCGTCCTCGTAGGCGGCACCCGGCAAAGCGCGCACATTCACCAGTGCCAGGCGCAGCGGTTCGCAGCCGGGCAAGCCCTCGATCAGCGCCTTCATGCGCGCGTTCGACTGCGGTTCAGCCGCCGGGAAGCCGTTTTGCGCATCGATTTTGCGCCGCCAGCCTTCCTTGTCGGTCAGCAGTGCAGTGGCCAGGTCGCGCCATGCAGCGAGATCGTCGGCGTCCGTCCCTGGGAAGTGCGTGCGGCCGATCCAGGCGGGCAGTTGCATCGCCTTCTTGGTGTCCCGCAGGAAGCCCGCGGCAGCTGGCAGGAGCGCGAGCAATTCCCCGGCCACGTCCGGCGGCAGCCGGTTGGCCGCGTTCTGCATGCCGATCCCGGCCAGGCGGCGCAGCGGGGCCTCGAAATCCTCCCGCACAGCATCCGTGTCGAGGGCATGCCGCAGCCACTGGTCGCGCCGGGGCAGCATGGCCACCAGCAGGCGCTCGAAGCGTCCCGCGTCATTGTCGAGGTGACGCATCAGGGCCGCCACCTGCCGGCCCGCCTCATCGTCATCGGCCATGAGTCCGAGCGTGGCGCGGGCCGCCTCCTGGTAGAGCCGCCCGGGATCCGGCGCGATCGGTTGCCGCGCACTGCCACCGCCGCCGGCCGGCCTGCGACCGGCGATCCAGGCGTTGACCGCATCGATGGTGCTGATCCCGAGGCGGGCCGGGTGGCGGTGCAGCTGCCACTGCTCCCGGCGCCCGTCGGTGAGGATGTCGCGGGCCAGTTCGTAGGCACGACGCAGATGCGCTGCCTGCGGAACCTCGCCCGCCTGTGCCTGCTCCAGCGCCTTGATGACGCGGCTGCGCATCTCGCCGGCCGCCTTGTGCGTGAACGTGATGGCCAGCACTTCCTCCGGTTCATCCACCAGGGCCAGCAGGCGCAGGTAGCGCTGGATCAGGAGCTCGGTCTTGCCGGAGCCGGCAGGTGCCTGGACGATGAAGGAGTGCCGCGGATCGAGCGCCCGGTCGCGCTGGAGCTGGTCGGGAGGGGACTGCGCAACGCTCATGCGTCGTCCTCCCCGAGCTCGCCCAGCTCGTACGAGCGGATGGCCATGGCCCACTCGCCCCGCGCCTCCTGCTGCTGCCAGCGGTCCACGTCGAAGCAGCCGGCGAGGAACTCCCCGGCCAGCCGTTCCAGCGCCGAATGCCACCACGCCCGCAACGCACCCCACTCGGTGAGCTCGCCGCCGGTGAGATCCTCCGCGCAGACCATGCCCCTGATGCCCCAGTCGCTGGCGGCGACGCCGCGCCAGCCCAGGCGGCCGGCCGAGAGCTGCACGAATGCAATGCCGTCGGCATCCGTGAGCGTTGCATACAGTGGCAGCTGCGGTGCGCGCAGCCGCTTGTACCATTCGCCGGCCGGCGGCAACTGCTGTCCGGTCTTGTAATCGATGACCAGCCGGCGGCCATCCGGCATTTCATCGATGCGGTCGATGCGCAGCCGCATCTGCAGCCTGGCGAGTGCCGGCGGCAACCGCGCATCGGGTGGTGACAGCTCGGTGCCAAGCACCCGGAAGCCCTCGCGTTGCCCTTCCAGTTCGAGGAACCTGCCGAGCAGCTCCAGCTGGCGGCCGCGTTCGTTGGCGGCAAGCCGCCGCAACAGCGGGTCCTGCGCCGGCAGGATCGCGTGCAGCGCTGCGTCCACGGCACTGCCGAGCCGGCGCAGCCGTTCGTCAGCCGGCAGGGACACGAGCAGTTCGTGGCTGTCCACCCCGCTGAAGAAGACCTGCAGCGCATGGTGCGTGATGCGCCCGCGTGTGGGGGCATCGATGCCGGGTGCCGGGACGGCCAGCGCGCGGGCGCCGAGGCGGAACTCGACGAAGGCCCGTGCGGGGCAGCGCGCCTCGCGCTCCAGCAGGCTCGCCCCGCCGCGCAGGCGCACCCCCGCCGCCACGGGCGGCGGGGGATCCTCGGCCAGGACCTCCAGCCGCGTCGCACCGGGCATGCGATCGAGCCAGCGCGAGCCCTGCGGCAGCGCCACGCCGGTGCCGGCTGCGGCAAGCCGGGCGATCAGCGGGCTGGGCGCGAGCGGTTCATCGCCCTCGAACGCAGGCGAGCTGAAGACCACCTGGCGCGCGCCGGTCTCGAGCCAGCGCAGCAGCCTTTCGGCGCGCTCGCGCGCCAGCGCGGGCGAACTCCCCGGCAGGCGGTGCTCGCGCTGCAGGCGCAGCGGCAGCAGTGGCTGGCTGCGTGCCGGAGGCGGCCAGGCCGTACTGGTCATGCCGCAGACCCACAGCGCATCAAAGTGCTGGCCAACGGCCTCCATGACGCCGAGGACCTGGATGGCGTCGGGGTCGCCCGCGGGCTGGAACAGTTGCCCCAGCGCCAGTTCCCTGACGACGCCGAGCGCCCCTTCCCCGTCCAGCGGGCCGAGGATGGCATCGCAGCTGCGCAGCCGGTCCAGCAGGTCCTGCCAGGCGGTTGCCGCCTGGAATTCATCGCTGGCCAGCGCCGCGTCCCCGGGCCAGCCCATGTCCTCGAGCAGCAGGCGGAAGGAGCTCGCCCAGCGACCCGGCGGCTGGTGCTGCGGCAGTTGCCCTGCCCTGGTCGCCAGCGCCGCCAGGCGCCGGGACAACTCCGGGGCCTCTGCCGACGTGCAGGCGATCAACTCCGCCAGCGGGACCCCGGTGCCGACGCGCTCGCGCAGCGCGAGGCCGATCCGCGCCCGCGCGCTGGCCTCGCCGGCGTGGCCGGGCAGGTAGCGCGTCGTGAGCAACTCACCCGCGTGGCGGTAGTCCAGGCGGCCCGTGACCGCCGCAAGCACCAGCAGCGCAGTGCGCGCGAGGCCGATGTCCGCCAGTGGCTGGCCATAGGAGAAATTCACGGGCACTGGCTGGCCAGGCTCCAGGCGCCAGCCGGGCGCGAGGATGTCGAGCACCCGGCGGCGCACCGCGCTGGCCCGGCCGGCGAGGTCGGGCACGACGATGCCGACCCTGGCCAGCGGATCGGCTTCGCGGTGCCGGCGCGCCCACCAGGCTGCCTCGTCGAGTTCGGTGTCCGCGTCCGCGCAGCGGCGGTGGCTGAGATCGAGCGGTCCGCGTGGCTGCGCGGTGTCCTCGCTGATGACGCAGCCACGGCCGGCCAGCGCGTGCAGCATGGCCTCCAGCAGCGGCGTGCGCTCGGCAAAGCCGGCCAGGTGCAGGCGCACCGGCGCGTCGAGGAGCCCCGCGCGCAGGTCTTCCAGCAGCAGGGCCGCGGCGGTTGGCGCATCGGCCCAGTCCGCGGCGGCGCACTGCTGCTGGTACTGCGCGGCCCAGGCCGCAAAGGCGCGCGTGTCCTCGCTGTCGGCTACCGCCGCCAGCGTGGCCACCGGGATGCGCCAGTCCTGCAGCAGTTGCCAGGCCTGCCAGGCGGTGTCGGCCATCGGGCTCGCGGCGCCCGGCAAGAGCCCGTTCGTGGTCGTGCTGATGATCCGCCGCCAGAGCAGCCGGGACTGGCTGTCGGTGAGCAGCAGACGCCGGCCGGCCTGCCCGCCCCCCATCGCCGAACTGCCGTGCAGGGCAGAAATGAATGTCCGCCAGGCCAGCACCGCGGGCGTGCGCCACACCTGCTCTCCGGCAGCACGCTGCCGGCGGTTCCAGGCCAGCGTGACGCTGCGTGCGAGCCGGTTGTTCGCCGTCAGCACGGTTCCGCCTGCCGCCAGGACCGCCAGGACGTCCTTCATGGGCGGTGCTGCGGCATCAGCCGGCTTTTTGCACCGCTGCCGGTGGGCGCCTCGCGGCATAGCCCTCGAGCACTTCCTCGATGCGGTGGAACACCTCGCTGAGGGTTGCCGCATCGGGCAGGTTGGTCACCCTGAAGTGGGTGTTGTAGCTGGTGTTGAAGCTGGTACCGGGTGCGACGAGCACCTGCTTCTGTTCGAGCAACTCGAGCGCGAACTCCTGGTCGTCGAAGTGCGGGATGGCAGCCCGGTCCACGCCGATGAAGGCATACATGGCGCCCCGCGGCTTCACCATGCCGAGGAAACGGCTGGCCGCCACGCCGTCGATCAGCGCCTGGCGTGATTCGAACAGGCGGCCACCCGGGCGCACCAGATCGCGGATGCTCTGGAAGCCGCCGAGCGCGGTCTGCACGGCCCACTGGGCGGGCACGTTGCTGCACAGGCGCAGCGAGGCCAGCAGGTCGAGCGCCTCGAGGTAGGCCTGCGCTCCCTCGGTCGGCCCGCTGAAGGACACCCAGCCGACGCGGTAGCCGCAGGCGCGGTAGATCTTCGACAGCCCGCTGAAGGTGGCACACAGCGTGTTCTTTGCGACCGTGGCCATGGGGATGGACTGCGCATCCTCGTAGGTCATCTGGTCGTAGATCTCGTCGCTGAAGATGATGAGCCGGTGTTTCTCGGCCAGCCGCGCGATGGCCTGCAGTGTTTCCAGCGGGTAGACGGCACCGGTCGGGTTGTTGGGGTTGATCAGCACCAGCGCGCGGGTACGCGCCGTCACCAGCCGTTCCATCGCCTCCAGGTCGGGCAGGAAGCCGCGTTCCGGCGGGCAGGGATAGTGCACGGCACGGCCGCGATTGAGCGTCACGCTTGCCGTCCACAGCGGGTAGTCCGGGCTCGGCACCAGCACCTCGTCGCCCGGGTCGAGCAGCGCGCGCAGCGTCAGGTCGATCAGTTCGCTGACGCCATTGCCCATGAAGACGTGCTCGGCCGTCACACCGGACACGCCCCGGGCCTGCTGCTGCATCACCACCGCCTCGCGCGCCGGAAAGATGCCCTTCTGGTGGCAGTAGCCCTCGCTGGCGTGCAGGTTCTCGATCATCGCCAGGCGCATGGTCTCCGGGGTGCGGAAGCCGAACAGGCCCGGGTTGCCGATGTTGAGGCTGATGATCTCGTGGCCGCGGCGCTGCATGTCGTGGGCGCGGCGGGCCAGTTTGCCACGGATCTCGTAGCGGACACCCTGCAGGGAATCACTGGGCTTGATGCGCGTCTCGCTGGTCATGGCGGCTGTCCTCACTCCTTGTCGTGCACGAGATCGGTCAATTCGTAGCAGGTCTGCATGTAACCACCGATCACGCCCTTGAGGAAGATGAAGTCCCCGTCGGCCGTGCACCAGATGTCGTAGGGCGGGTGCTCGACCGGCAGGCCGGGCGCGGAGACGAACCTGAAGTGCAGCGCATCGAAGCTGCCGGCAGCCACGGTCAGGGTCTCCTCGCCGACGAAGTCGATGCACAGGCCGGCACGAAACAGCAGCGGGCCGGTGGCGCCGCGGTGGTCCGGCGAGGACAGCAGCAGCTCGTCGATCACCTGCACCCCGCGGCGGCTGCGGTCATACATGCGCAGGTGCCAGGCATCGCACTGGATCGCGTGGTTCTGGAAGCTGCGCAGCCGCCCGCTGGTCTCCATCCGCTGGGTGACGCGGCCCTCGATGGCGGTGTGGGTCTCGCACTCGGCGAAGTCCGCGCCGAAGCGGAACCAGCCCGTGCCCATGAACCGGTCGTTCACGGCGATGCGCACGAAGCAGTCGGTCGGGTACCAGTCCGCATCGAGGCTGTAGGTGATGTCGCGCATCACGCTCGGACGGTCATCGATCTCGCAGTGGGCGATGCAGCTGCGCCGGCCATCACTGTGGGTGTTGATCATGAAGTACTCGCGCCCGCGCTCCTGGCCGAGGCGGTCGGGCTTGTTGCTGGTATAGCTGATCGTGCCCCGTACGGAACGGTGATCACGCTGCAGGATGCTGCTCATTCTGTCCTTTCCTTGCCGTTATCTGCGTCAACGATTCCCGCCACCGGCGGGGAGGTCCGCCAGCATGGCCACAGGCCTGCAAGCCAACCCCTACATGGTACGGTTCCGGGCAGCCCGGCGCGAATGCGGCCAGGGTGCCCTCACCCGGAGTCCCGGGGGCTCAGGCTGCCGGGCTCCTGCCGGGCCACCGGGTGGGCCGGATCGGCGATCCACCCGCTCCAGGAACCCGGGTACAGGCTGGCGGTGCCGAGCCCCGCGTGTTCCAGCGCAAAGATGGTATGGCAGGCCGTCACGCCCGAGCCGCACATCGCTGCCACCCGCGGTGCACCGGCGGTCCTGCCGGCCAGCATCGTGCGCAGCACTGCGCGCCCACGAAACCGGCCATCCGCCGCCAGGCTGTCCTGGAATGGCGCGTTGACCGCGCCGGGTATGTGGCCGGCCACCGGATCGATGGGCTCCTGCTCGCCGAGGTAGCGGGCCCGCGCCCGCGCATCCAGCAGGAGCAGCGAGCGCTCGCGCAGGCCGGCCGCGATGTCCGCCGCGTCGAGGACCGGCATCTGCCCCGGCGTGCCGGTGAAAGTACCCCGGCCTGGCGATGGCGGTGCGGTGGACAGCGGCAGCCCCTGCGCGACCCAGGCAGGAATGCCCCCGTCCAGCAACGCCGCCCGCCGGTGCCCCATCCAGCGCAGCAGCCACCAGAGCCGGGCGGCGATGGCACCACCGGCATCATCAGCGGCAACGACCAGGGTCGTGCGACCAACCCCCCAGCGCGAGAACAGCGCCACCAGGGCCGCGGGGTCGGGCAGCGGGTGGCGGCCGCTGCCCGGAGCGGGTGGCCCGGCGAGATCACGGTCCAGGTGGGCGTACCAGGCGCCGGGGATGTGACCCGCGCGGTAGGCCTGTTCGCCTGACCCGGGACTGGCGAGGTTGAAGCGGCAGTCGACGATGACGCGATCATCGCCAGGCGCGGCCAGTTCTGCGGCCGTCACGAGCCGCGCGTCCGTGGCAATTCCCGTCATGTCGTGCTTCCGTGCGAGACGCTTGTAAGAGCCCGGCGGGCCGGATGACAATAGCTGTTTCGCTGCCCGGCAGGGTCGATGACCGCTGCAACGGCGCGCGATGCAGTGCCACACCGGAGCCCGGAACGTGCAGAAGATCATGGTATGCCTCAAGCGCGTCGTTGACTACAACGTGCGCATCCGCCTCAAGCCGGACAATTCCGGCGTAGTGACGGACGGGGTGAAGATGAGCATCAACCCCTTCGACGAGATCGCCCTCGAGGAGGCGCTGCGGCTGCGCGAGCGCGGCGTGGCGGCCGAGGTCCTGGTGGTGGGCATCGGCCCGGCGGACTGCCAGCAGCAACTGCGCACGGGTCTTGCCATGGGCGCGGACCGGGCCATCCTCGTCGAACATGACGACGAGGTGCTGCCGCTGACCGCGGCGCGCGTCTTCCTCCGCCTGGCCGAACGCGAGCAGCCCGGCCTGGTGCTGCTCGGCAAGCAGGCCATCGACGATGACTGCAACCAGACCGGGCAGATGCTCGCCGCGCTGTGGGGGCGCCCGCAGGCCACCTTCGCCTCGAAGCTGGAGATCGAGGCCGGCGTGGCCGTGGTGACCCGCGAGGTCGATGCGGGCCTGGAGGTCATCAGTGTCGACCTGCCGGCCGTGGTGACGACGGACCTGCGGCTCAACGAGCCGCGGTACGTGAAGCTGCCTGACATCATGAAGGCCAAGAAGAAGCCGCTGGAAACCCTGACGCTGGCGGGCCTCGGCGTCGCGCCGGCCGGCGGGCTGCGCACGGTGGCCTGGGAGGCGCCCCAGGCGCGCCAGAAGGGCGCGATGGTCACCGACGTGGATGCGCTCGTGGCGACACTGCGCGACAAGGGCTTTTTCAACTGAGCGCACCGCGCTCAACCGCAGCAGGACTGGAGCAGAATGCCGAAGGTACTCATCGTCGCGGAACACTCGGGCGGGCGCCTCAACCAGAGCACGGCGCGCTGTGTCAGCTGCGCCCTGCAGATCGAGGGCAACGGCGCCGACGTCGTCGTCCTCGGGCAGGACTGCGCGGCACCGGCCGCGGAGGCCGCGACACTGCGCGGCGTGGCCCGGGTGCTCAGCGTGCAGCGGCCGGAAAACGCGGCGCCGCTCGCCGCCGTACTGGCCCCGCAGATCGCGGCGCTGGCCGCCGGCTACAGCCATGTGCTCGGCCCGTCGACGACCTTCGGCAAGGACCTCATGCCGCGCGTGGCCGCCCTCCTCGGGGCCGGCCAGGTGAGCGACCTCATGAGCGTCGAGGGGCCGCGACGGTTCAAGCGCCCGGTGTACGCGGGCAACGCGATCGTCACGGTCGAGGTACCCGACAGCCTGCCGGTGGTCGCCACGGTCCGCACGGCATCCTTCAAGCCGGCAGGCGCGGGCGGGGCAGCCGCCGTCGAGGCGGCAACGCCCGGTGCTGAATTGCCCGGCCACACCCGCTTCGTGGAACAGCGCGGTGGCGGCGGCGGCGCCCGGCCAGACCTGCAGACGGCGCGGCTGGTCGTCTCCGGCGGCCGCGGCGTGGGCAGCGAGGCGAACTTCGCGCTGCTGTACCAGTTCGCCGCGAGGATCGGCGCCGCGGTCGGCGCTTCGCGTGCCGCGGTGGATGCCGGCTACGTCCCCAATGACATGCAGGTCGGCCAGACCGGCAAGATCATCGCGCCGGAACTCTACATGGCCTTCGGCATCTCCGGCGCCATCCAGCACCTGACCGGCATCAAGGATGCCGGGCTGATCGTCGCCATCAACAAGGATCCCGAGGCACCCATCTTCCAGGTGGCCGACGTCGGCCTGGTGGGCGATCTGTTCACGGTCATTCCGGCTCTCGAGCGGGCGCTGGCCTGACGTTGGCGAACGTCGCGGCACCGCGACCCCTGCTGGCGCTGCTCAGCCTGGCGAGCCTGCTCTCGCCGTTCGGCATGATCGTGGTGGTGCCGACGCTGGCGGAGGTCGCCAGCTACTACCACGTCGGCCACGGCCAGGCGCAGTACCTCATCGCCAGCTACCTGTTCGGGCTCGGCGTGGGCCAGCCGATGGCCGGTGCGCTGTCGGATCGCATCGGCCGCCGCCCGGTGATGCTCGCGGGTTTCAGCCTGTTCACGCTGGCCAGTCTCGGCTGCATGCTGAGCCAGGATTTCGTCGTGCTGATCCTCATGCGCGTCCTCCAGGCGCTGGGCGTCAGCGTCGGGACGGTCGGCTCCCGCGCCATCGTGCGCGATACCCACGATGCGCTGGGTGCCGTGCAGGCGCTCGCCTGGATCGGGGCGGCCATGGGCGTGGCGCCCGTGCTCGGGCCTGCCATCGGTGGCCTGCTCGGCGCCTGGGCCGGTCCGCCGGCGGTGTTTGCCGCCAGCGCGGTGCTCGGCTTCGGGGTGACCATGGCGCTCGGCACGCGCCTGGAGGAAACGCGGGTGCCATCCGCCCTCACCGCCCCGGCTGGCACCGGCTGGACCGGCAACTACCGCGCGCTGCTGGCCTCGCGCGTCTTCATGGGCTACACGCTGATGTACGCCTTCACCCAGGGCTGCTTCTTTGCCTTCCTGGCCGTCGGCGCCATCGTGTTCCAGGAGCACCT
The DNA here is from genome assembly GCA_020853135.1 of Gammaproteobacteria bacterium. Taxonomy (GTDB): domain Bacteria; phylum Pseudomonadota; class Gammaproteobacteria; order Steroidobacterales; genus QUBU01. The sequence goes on along the minus strand of JADYZO010000105.1, from coordinate 34,362 downwards.
CGGGCTCGACCAGCGGGCCTTTGGCATCGTCTGGGGGACGATGGGCACGCTGTACATCGGCGGTGCCGCGCTCGGCGGGCGTCTGGCCACCGGTGCCGGCCTGATGCCGGTCCTGCGCTGGACCACGCTCGCCTCGGCAGGCGGCGGCAGCGCACTGGCCCTGGCCACCTCGGTCTTCGGGGTCACGCTCCCGGGGCTGCTGCTGCCGCTGGCGGTGATGATGCTGGCGGCCGGTGTCCAGGCACCACTCGCGGCGGCCGGGACCGTGAACCACCGGCCTGACATCGCCGGCACCGCCTCCGGGCTGTCGGGCTCGCTGGCGCTGGTGGTCAGCGGCAGCTTCAGCATCATCTCCGGCGAGGTGTATGTCGGGTCGTTCAGCCCGGTCGCATGGCTGATTGCGGCATCCGCGGCGGCGACCACGGCAGCCTGGTGGATGGCGCGCAGCGCCACCGCGGCCTGAGCCGGCTCAGGCGCCGGCGCCCGGCTTCCAGATGCCGATGAAGGCCGACAGCGCCACGCCGGCCCAGATCGCCCAGACATACGGGCGGCAGGCCATGATGCCGTCGAACATCTGCCTGTCGCTGGCCGGCGTCGCCCCCTGGGCTGCCATCGTGCGGAAGCCTTCGATGAACGGCGGGATATTCCTGCGGACCATGAATCCGCAGAAGATCAGGAAGGCGAAGATGAGCAGCTTCGCGGCCAGCCAGGGGTAGGGCCGCAGCGGACCCGTGCTCCAGTGGTACACCACCGAGGCGACGAGCGCGACGATCATGACGGCACGGAAGTAATAGTCACCCTTCGCCAGCATGCGACCGAACCCGGTGCCCTCCTTCGCATGCACCAGATGGACCACCCAGACCCAGATGGGACCGAGCGCCACGATGCCGATCATCTGCCAGAGCGGATGCTCGTAGCCGACGAACTCCGCGAGGATGCCGCCCACCGTCAGCATCAGCGCCAGGCAGTAGCGCGGCAGCATGTCGAGGTTGATGAAGATCCTGAAGGCGGTGAGCCGGGCTTCCTTCGTCAGCTTGTCATTGATGACGAAGTTGCTGGAGTAGAACACGCCGGCATCGGCGCCGAGCCAGTACACGAACAACAGCACGTGCAGGTACTTCACCAGCGCGTGGCCCATCGGCAGTGTCACCGGCATGGTGTGGAGTGCGTCTTCCATGGAATCCCCGCTGGCCCGGGCCGGCCGGCGTCCACCGCCGGCCGTGACAGTCGTCTCCGGGAATCGAGTTGTTTTTACAGGTTTTTCAGGATGTTCTCGGCGGCACTTACCTTGAATTCACGCGGTGCCTCGACGTGCAGCTGGGCGACCACGCCATTCTTCACGACGATCGCGAAGCGCTGGCTGCGCTGGCCCATGCCAAAGCCGCTCGCATCGAGTTCAAGGCCGAGGGCGCGGGTGTACGCGGCATTGCCGTCGGCCAGCATCAGCACCCGGTCGCCGACCTGCTTGTCCCTGCCCCAGGCATCCATGACGAAGCTGTCGTTCACCGCCATGCAGGCGATGGTGTCCACGCCCTTCGCCCTGATCTCGGCGGCATGCTTGAGGTAGCCCGGCAGGTGGTTCATCGAGCAGGTGGGCGTGAAGGCACCGGGGACGGCAAACAGCACGACCGTCTTGCCATTGAACAGGTCCGCAGCGGACAGGCTGCCCGGACCGTCCTTGGTCATGATGCCGAAGCTGCCCTCGGGCATGCGGTCGCCGACTTTGATCGTCATCGTCATGGTCCCCGTCGCGGTGAATCGAGGGCCGGTATCCTACCAGAACCACCGCCGCGATCGGCTCCGCCGGGCTGGCCGATCTGCGGGATCAACCAGCTGACGAACAGCGCCGAGAGGACCTGGGTCACCCCGACCGCCCAGAATACGGGCGGATAGGCATGGTGCTGGCTGACCCAGCCGGCGGCGGCGACGAAGGCCATGCCGCCCAGGCTGCCGACCGCACCGAACAGGCCCCAGATGCTGCCCGCCTGCGCCGCCGGGAACAGGTCGATCGGCAGCGCAAAGAGATTCGCGGCCTTCATCTGGATGGCGAACATGGCCAGCCCGATGAGCGCCAGGGCCAGCCAGGCCGAATCCACGACCGCCGCCGGCAGGGTCAGCGGCACCGCGAGTGCGCCGGCCCAGATGACGGTCTTGCGGGCGCGGTCCAGCGACCAGCCCGCCAGCATCAGCCGGCGGCTGGCCCAGCCGCCGGCCAGGCTGCCGGCATCGGCGGCCAGGAATGGCACCCAGGCGAAGGCGGCAATCTGGCGGATGTCGAAGCCGCGCGCCTGGGCGAGGTAGGTCGGCAGCCAGGTGATGAAGAAATAGAAGCCGCCATCGTTGGCAAACCGGCTGAGCACCAGCCCCCACACCTGGCGATGGCGCAGATAGCCGGCGAGCGTGCGCCATGAACCGCCCGCCGGCGCAGCCTCTTCGGCGCCACGCCCCGCGAGGATGAGCGAGCGCTCGGCAGCCGTGATGCGCGGGTGCGCCTCGGGCAGCGAATAGTTGCGCTGCCAGAGCCAGAGCCAGAGCCAGAGCCAGAGCAGGCCGACGGCACCTGGCACCAGGAATGCCGATTGCCAGCCGCAGCCCGCCACCAGGGCGCCCAGCAGCGGGGGCGCGAGCACGGCGCCAAGGCCGGGACCGACGGTGATGATGCCGATCGCCAGCGAGCGCTCGGCGCGCGGGAACCACTCGGCCACCGCCTTGACGGCCGCCGGGAAATTGGCCGCCTCGGTGAGCCCCAGCAGCGCCCGCAGGCCGAGGAAGCCGAGGAAGCTGCGTCCGGCCGCATGCGCCATGCCCGCCAGGCTCCAGGCCAGCACCGCCACCGAGAACGCGCGCCGCGTCCCGGCACGGTCGATGAGCGGACCCGCCAGCAGGTGCCCGATCGCGTAGGTGAAGAGGAACGCGGAGTTGATCAGCCCGAACTCGGTGTTGCTCAGGCCGAATTCGCCGATGAGCACCGGGCCGGCGATCGCCAGGGCCTGCCGGTCGAGGTAATTGATGGTGGTGATCAGGCACAGGAGGATGGCCATCCACCAGCGCAGCCCCAGGCCGCGACGGGCTCCGCTGGCGATACTGGCTGGCATGCGCGCGCCTTGATTCGTGAAGGACCCGCCAATTATGCTGGCCCGCCCCCGTCCCGCACAGCCGCACGCAAAGGACCTGCACATGAGCGCCCCGTCCCAGAGCATCACCCCGTCCCAGGCGGCCCGCGATTTCCTGGCCCGCCGCCACCAGCTCTTCATCGGCGGCCAGTGGGTGGACCCGGCGGAACCGGGTGACATCGAGGTGTTCGACCCGGCCACGGAGGCACGGATTGCCACCGTCGCCCGCGGGGGGCCGAAGGACATCGACCGCGCCGTGGCCGCGGCCCGTGCCGCCTTCGAGGGCGAGTGGTCGCGCATCGGCTCGCACCAGCGCTCGCGGCTGCTCTTCCGGCTGGCCGACCAGCTCGAGGCGCACCTCGATCTGGCGGTCGAACTGGAGGTGCTCGACAACGGCATGCCGCGGCCGATCGCGCACTACTCCATCGCGAAGTTCGGTTGCGACTTCCTGCGCTACTACGGCGGCTGGTGCACCAAGATCCTCGGCGAGACGATCCCGGTGCAGCCGCACGACGTGCCGAACGGCGAGTCGCTCACCTACACGCGGCGCGAGCCGATCGGCGTCGTCGGTGCCATCGTGCCCTGGAACTCGCCGCTCATCATGGCCGTGCTGAAGCTCGCGCCCGCGCTCGCCGCAGGCTGCACGGTGGTGCTCAAGCCCGCCGAGCTCACCCCGCTCACCGCCCTGCTGCTCGGCGAGATCATCAGCAAGACCGGCATCCCCGCCGGCGTGGTGAACATCGTCCCGGCCTATGGGCATGACGCCGGTGCCGCACTGGCCGCCCACGAAGGCGTCGACAAGATTGCCTTCACCGGCTCGACTGCAGTCGGCAGGAAGATCCTCCTGGCCGCGGCTGGCAATCTCAAGCGCGTGACGCTGGAACTGGGCGGCAAGTCCCCGTTCGTCGTGTTCCCCGACGCCGACCTCAAACGCGTGATCCCGGGCGCGACCCGGGGCGCCTTCTTCCTGCAGGGCCAGAATTGCATGGCCAGCACGCGCCTGTTCGTCCACGACGACGTGTTCGACCAGGTGGTCGAGGGCATCGCGAAGGCCGCCAATGCCATGCGCCTGGGCCCCGGACTCTCGCCCGACTCGGACCTCGGTCCGCTGATCTCGGCCGCGCAGCGCCAGCGGGTGATGGCCTACATCGCCGACGGGCGCCAGTCGGGCGCCGAACTGGTCTGCGGCGGCGAGGCCCCCGCGGGCAAGGGTTTCTTCGTGCGCCCGACGGTGTTTGCACGCACCAGCATGGACATGAGGATCGCGCGCGAGGAAATCTTCGGACCCGTGCTCTGCATCCAGTCTTTCGGTGACGGCGACCTCGGGGCGGTGGCGGCCGAGGCCAACAAGACGATCTATGGCCTCTCCGGCAGCGTCTGGACCCGCGACATCTCCGTCGCCCACAAGATGGTGAACCTGATCGACTCCGGCCAGGTCAGCATCAACTGCCATGCCGCGGTCGATCCGGCGATTCCCTTCGGCGGCAACCGCCAGTCCGGCTGGGGCCGTGAATTCGGGCGGGAGGGCCTCGACGCCTACCTGAAGACCAAGGCGACGACCGTCATCTTCTGACGGGCGTGGGCAGGGCCCTGCGTGCCCGGGGCAGGCAGGCCCGCCCCGGGCAGTGCACCACTCAGCCGCGGCAGGGCTTGCGCAGCAGGCGCGGCAACGCCTCGCCATGCATCAGGTTCTGGAACAGTTCGCCGGCGAGGAGCGCCTCGGGGTACTCCGGCTCCAGCGCGGAAATGCCGTCCAGCTGCGCAATCTGCCCGGCCGTTAGCCGCAGTTCCAGGCATCCCAGGTTCTCGTCCAGCTGGCGGCGGTTTCGCGCGCCGATGATGGGGACCACCGTGACCGCCGGATTGCGCTGGCAGAGCCAGGCAAGCGCCAGCTGCGCCGGCTGGCAGCCGATCTCCCGCGCCATGGCGGCCAGTGCGGCGGCCACCCGGCGGTTGCGCTCCGTGAGCATGCGCGCGGCGCGCGGCGCCTGGCTCAGCCGCGCCCCTGCGCGTCCGGCAGCGGGTGCCGTCGCCTCGAACTTCCCGGTCAGCAGGCCGCCGGCCAGCGGGCTCCAGGGTGCAATGGCCATGTCCTGCGCTTGCGCGAGGGCGAAGAAGTCCCGCTCGATGCTGCGCTCGACCAGGTTGTAGTGCAGCTGCATCGCCGTGAACGGCGTCCAGCCGCGTTCGATGGCCAGCGTGTTCGCGCTGGCGATCACCCAGGCTGGTGCATTGGAAATGCCCAGATGCAGCACCTTGCCGGCCCGCACCTGGTCGTCCAGCGCCCGCATCAGCTCGGCGAGTCCGGTGCTGGCATCCCAGCCGTGCACCCAATGGAGATCGACGTAGGGCGTGCCCAGCCGGCGCAGGCTGGCCTCCAGCGCCTGGACCAGGTTCTTGCGGTGGTTCCCGCCCGCGTTGGGGTCGCGGCCATCCGTGCTGAGGCTGTACTTGGTGGCGATGACCAGCCGGTCACGCCCGGTGGCGATGAACTCGCCAAGCATCCGCTCGCTGGTGCCCTGGTTGTAGACGTTGGCGGTATCGATGAAGTTGCCACCGGCCTCGATGAAGCCGTCGAACACCGCCTGGCACGCGGGCCTGGCCGCACCGAGGCCCGCCTCCTCGCCAAAGGTCATGGTACCCAGGCACAGCTCGGACACCCACAGGTTGCTGAGGCCTAATGATTTGTATTTCATGCTATTAAAGCGCTTTCATGCGAAAGACCATCGTGAACCGGCCGGCCCCGGGATATCCGGTGCCGGCCGGGCCACACTCTAGCAAACGCCCGCCTGGCGCCCTTGGCAAGGGCGCCAGGCGCGACTATCATCGACCACCTGTCGGATTGGTTTCGATTCAAACACAATGCCCTCCACACGCCCCATACGCGCGCTCCAGCGCGGCCTCGAAGTGCTGCATGTGCTCAACCTGCAAAACGGCGCCACGGTCTCCGAGGTGGCCGCGGCCATTGGCCTGCCGCGCACGACTACCTATCGCGTGCTGGAGACCCTCTGCGCCGCCGGCTACGCCTATCGTGCCGCTGCCGATGAGCGCTACCGCCTGACGATCATGGTGCGTGGTCTCAGTGACGGCTTCGATGACGAGGCCTGGGTGACGCAGATCGCGCGCCCCTACATCCACGAACTGTGCAATGAACTGGTCTGGCCCATCGCCGTCGCCACCCTCTCCGGCTCCACCATGCTCATCCGCCAGACCACAGACCACCGCAGTCCCCTCGCGGTTGAAAAGCGCGGCCCCGGTTTCCGTGTGCCGATCCTGGCCTCGGCTGCCGGCCTGGTCTACCTGGCGTTCTCGCCCGAGGAACAGCGGGTGGCCATACTCGACCTGCTGGCGAAGTCGCGGCGTGACGAGGACAAGCCCGCCCACAACCGCAGGAAGGTGAACGAGGCGCTGGCCGAAGTCCGCCGACGCGGCTTCTCCTCCAGCCGCCGCGCGCGGCGCGTCGCCGATGAGATCAGCCTCTCGGTGCCGGTCCTGGCCGGCGATCGGCTCCTGGCCGCGGTGACCATCCGCTTCGCCTGCACCGCGATCACCGAGGCCGAGGGCATCGAGCGCTTCATCCCCCGGCTGAAGGCGACCGCCACGAAGATCGGCGAGGAATTCATGTGGCAGGCCGAACAGGATGCCCGGGCCGCCGCGGGCCAGCCCCCGATCGTGGCCATCCAGCCGGCCGCGCGGCCCGGCCCATGAAAAAGGCCGGGTGCCCTCCTGCGGACGGCACCCGGCCTTCAACCGTCATGCCCTGAGGCTCAGGCGGCCTTGCTGCCCTTGCGCGCCTTGCGCGTTGCCGGCTTCTTCCTGGTGTCCTGTTGCACCTGGATGAAGCGCGGGAACTCCGGCTGCCTGGGCGCCGGCAGGCCGGTCTCCGCCTTGCAGCGCTTCTTCAGTTCCGCGATGCTGCCGCCGAAGTTGAAGATCGCGGTCTTGCCGCGCTTCTTCGCGAGCTTCGCCCGCAACGCGACGGTGGCCTTGCCATCCAGGCTGCCGTCCTTCTTCAGCACCACGCCGTAGTTGGCCCTGGCGCCTGCGGCCGTGACCAGGCCGGCCTCGACGTCGAAGATGACCGCCGCGGGATCGCGCTGGTAGGCATCGCCCCAGCCGCCGCCGCCCCAGGTGTCGAAATAGAGCAGGTCGCCCTCCTTCACCGGGATGCGGTCACACTTGGACGGGATGACCGCCTTGCTGCCATCCTTCCGGCACAGTTCCTTGCGGCTGCGCTGGCCCGGCGTGCCGCCATTGACGCCCCAGGGGTAGGTCAGCCAGCGGTCGTCGTGGATGGAGATCTCGCCGTCCTCCAGGAAGCGATAGGCGACACGCAGGGCATTGCCGCCCCGGTGCTTGCCCGCCCCACCGCTGTCCGGGATGGTCTCGTAGGTCTCGATGCGCAGCGGGAAATAGCTCTCCACGAACTCGTTGGGCACGTTGGTGAAACTCGGCCACATGGAATGGCCGTCCGGCCCGTCACCGAAGGGACGGCCCGGAACGCCGCCGAAACCGATCTGGAAGAGCTGGAACCACTTGCCGGACCTGTCGTAGCCCGAATACATGAAATGCGGGCTGTCGGAGAACCCGGCGGCGTTGAGGAACGCCGGATTGCCCTGGCCCAGCAGGCCGCCCAGCACGTCGAACAGGCGGCCCAGCGCGTGGGTGCGGCAGGACAGCGCCGCCGGCTCACGCGGCTTGAGCAGCGTACCCTCCGGGATGTGCACCTCCATCAGGTCATAGAAGCCGTCGTTGAACATGATCTTGGGGTCGAACACCATGATCATATAGACGCCACAGAACATCTTGAACATCTCCTCGTTGAGGTAGAAGTTCACCGAACTGATCGACTGCGGGTCCGTGCCGGTGAAGTCGAAGACGACCTTTTCACCCTCCCGCCACATGGTGCAGCGGATCTTGTACGGACCCATGCCCATGCCATCGTCGCAGATGTAATCCTCGAAGTACTGCTTGCGCGTCGGCACCGTGGTCTTGATGAGGTGGGCCATCGCGCGGCGGTTGCGGTCGAGCAGGTCCTCCAGCGCCGAATAGTAGATGTCGTCACCGAAGCGGCGGGCCATCTCGACCACGCGCTTCTCCGCGGTGCGGATGGCGGCCACGATGGCGTTGAAGTCGCTGCGGTTCCAGTGCGGCAGGCGGCAGTTGTGCAGGATGACGCTGAGGATGTCTTCCTGCAGCACGTCCTTCCTGAAGATCTTGGTCGGGGGGATGCGGATGCCCTCCTCGAAGATCTGGCGTGCATCGGTCGGCAGGCTGCCCGGCACCTTGCCGCCCACATCGGTCATGTGGCCGAACATCGCGGCATAGGCGATCAGCCGGCCATCCTTGAAGATCGGCCGCAGCAGCAGCCAGTCGTTGATGTGGCTCACCGCACCCTTGCAGGAATAGGGATCGGTGGTGAGGAACATGTCGCCTTCCTCGATGGTGCCGTTGTAGGCTTCCTTGAATCCATAGATGAAGCTGCCGAACTGGCCGACGACCATCTTGCCGTCGACGTTGGCGATCATCGGGAATTCGTCGTGCTGCTCGCGGATGCCCGGCGACATGGCGGTGCGGAACAGCACCGCATCCATCTCGTAACGCGCATTGAGCATCGCGTTCTCGATGATATCCAGGGTGATCGGGTCCACGGACACCCGGTTGAACGCCTTGGGCTTGGTCTCGACAATCTTGGCTGGCATTGGTCTGTGCTCCCTGGTAGCCCGCGGTTATTCCGGGGTGATCAGAATGTTGCCGAAATCGTCCACGCGGCCGACGTGGCCGGGAAGAATCAGCGTGGTGGTGTCCATCTGCAGGACCACGGCGGGGCCGCGTACGACGTTGCCCGCGCGCAGCTTGCTGCGCTCGTAAAGCCCGCCCTTCTGGTCCCTGCCGTCCACATACAGCAGGTGCTCGCCCAGCAGCGCCGCGGAGGCGTCGCTGCCGCCCTTGCCGAGGCTGGAGGCACGCACCGTGGTCGGCTTGCCCTGGGCCACGGCCCGCAGGTTGACGATTTCCTTCTCTTCCGGGAGCGCGAAGGTGAAGAGCTGCGTGTGCATCTCGTCGAAGCGCCTGCCGACCACGTCCAGGCCATGCTTCTCGAGCTCGTCGATGTCGAAATCGACCGTGAGCGACAGGCCCTGCCCCTGGTAGCGGATGTCGACCTGGTAGGTGTGGGTCTGCTCGGTGCGCGGAATGCCTTCGCGGTCCAGGGTCCGGGCGGCACTGGCAATCAGCTGGCGCAGGATCTTGACGACCTCCCGGGCGCTGGTCCGGCTGAAGCTCCGGATGAACGTGCGCGCGAATTCATCGCGCATGCTGGTGGTGGCATCGCCCAGGGCGCAGAGCACGCCCGGGCCCGTGGGAATGATCACCGGCCAGGCGTTCGACAGCTTGCCGAGGGCATTGGCATGCAACGGCCCGGCCCCGCCGAAGCCCATCAGGGCGAAGTCGCGCGGGTCGAAGCCCTTCTCCACCGAAACCAGGCGCAGCGCGCCGTACATGTTCTCGTTGACGATGTCGATGATGCCGGCCGCGGCCTGCTTCACCGGCAACTTCAGCGCCTTGGCCACCTTGGCCACCGCGGCTTCGGCGAGGTCGCGGCGGATGACCATGTCGCCGCCCAGGCGCACCTCGCCGCTCGGCAGGTAACCCAGCACGACGTTGGCGTCAGTGACGGTCGGTTCGACACCGCCCTTGTCGTAGGCCGCAGGGCCCGGGTCGGCGCCCGCGCTCTGCGGGCCGACGCGCAGCGCGCGGGTGATCTCCGGCACATAGGCCATCGAACCACCGCCGGCGCCGACGGTGCGCACGTCGATCGAGGAGGCGCGCACGACGACCTCGTGGACGCTCGTCTCGCGCCGCAGCTGCGCCTTGCCGTCCTGGATCAGCGCCACGTCGGTGGATGTACCGCCCATGTCGAAGGTGAGGATGTTGGCAAAGCCGGCCTGGTTGCCCACCCAGATGGCGCCGGACACGCCGCCGGCCGGGCCGCTCATGAGCATGTTGACCGGATAGTCCTCGGCGGACTTGGCCGAGGCGAGGCCGCCATCGGAACGCAGCACGTGCAGCTGCACGTTCTTCATCTTCTTCTTGAGTTCACGCTCGAGGTTGCGCACGTATTTCGCCACCTTGGGCGCCACATAGGCATTGGCCACCGTGGTGACCGTGCGCTCGTACTCCTGCATCTCCGGCACCACTGCCGAGGACAGCGAGACCGGGATGCCGGGCAGGACCTCGGCGGCCAGCCGGGCGATCTCCTGCTCATGGGCCGGGTTGGCGAAGGAGTTGATCAGCGAGACGGTCAGCGACTCGATGCCCTTCTTGCCGAGTGCCTTGAGGTCCCTGGCCAGCCTGGCCTTGTTCAGCTTCGTGACCACCTCGCCCTTCGCGCCAATGCGCTCATCGGCCTCGATGGTGAGCGCCAGCGGCGCGAGCGGCGGCGGCTTGTTGTAGATCACCCAGCCGCCGAGGCCGCCGGGCACGAAGGAGCGGGCGATCTGCAGCACCTGCCGGTAGCCGCGGGTCGTCACCAGGCCGACCTTGGCGCCGGTGTGCGTGAGGATCGTGTTCGTGGCGACGGTGGTGCCGTGCATCACATGGGTGATCTTGTGCGGATCGATCCCGGCGTTCTGGCAGACGCGCGCGATGCCGTTGAGCACGCCGATGGAGGAATCATGGGGCGTGCTCGGCACCTTCGCCGAGTGCACGTCCCCGGTCTGTTCATTGACGAGGATCAGGTCGGTGAAGGTCCCACCGACGTCGACTCCAAGACGGTAGCTCATACGCACACCTCGAGATTTTTCAGTATTCCTGTTTCATCAACAGCCATGGCGGGACCGCTCACCGGTTCCCGCGCACGGCAGCACAAATCCGCACGGGCTGCACCAACCTGCTGTTGCCCGTGCCCGGCCAGCCACAGGCGCCTGCTCAGCCGGCCGCCCGCTGGCGTTCCGTCACTTTGGGGAAAATGCCCGCCTTGGGCAGCATGGCCGGCACGTCCCGGCCAAGCTGCTGTTGCAGCCAGTTGCTCGTCTCGACCACCCGCTCCAGCGAAACGCCGGTGTGCACGCCGGAGCGGTCCAGCATGTACAGCAGGTCATCGGTGGCAATGTTGCCCGTCGCCGCCGGGGCGAACGGGCAGCCGCCGATGCCGCCGATGCTCGCATCCAGGGACGCCACGCCGGCATCCAGTGCAGCTTGCGCATTGGCAATGCCGGTGTTGCGGGTGTTGTGGAAATGACAGCGGATGGGCATGCCCGGGGCGCGCTCGCGGATGGCGTGGAGCATCTCGGTCACCTGGGCCGGCACGCCGACGCCGATGCTGTCGGCGATGCCCAGTTCGACCGGCTCGCCGGGGAGCACCTGGTCCACCAGGTCCAGGACACGCTGCAGCGGCACCTCGCCCTCGAAGGGACAGCCGAAGGCGGAGGAAATCATGACATTGGCACGCATGCCGGCGGCGCGTGCCTCCTTCGCGATGGCCAGCCAGGCCTTCACCGATTCGCTGGTCGGCACGCCCTGGTTGCGCTGGTTGTAGGTGTCGCTGGCCACCACCGCCATGCCGATCTCACCCAGCCCGGCGTCACGGGCGCGCTCGAAACCCTTCTGGTTGAGCACGAGGCCGATGTAGCGGACATCGTCCCGCCGCGGCAGGCCGCGGATGACGGCCTCGGCATCCGCCATCTGGGGGACGCGCTTGGGGTGGACGAAGCTGGTCACCTCCAGCGCGCGGATGCCGGCGTCGATGGCGCGGCGGATGAACTCGATCTTTGCCGCGGTGGGAAGGATCTCCGGCTCGCTCTGCAGTCCGTCACGCGGACCGACTTCGATGATGGAAACGCGCTGTGGCGACTGGTTCATGGCTGCCTTGCAGGCCATTAAAAATAGGGTATTGTTATACACGGCGTCGGGCGACACAACAAGCAAGCGGCGTGAGCCGGCTGCGTACCCGCCCCACCAAGCCGCGCCTCGCCGCGGCCGCCATTCCGGGGACACCAGGCCGGGGTGGCACGCCAGATGATTGAAGTTGTCGCGCTTGCAGCAGTCCTGCGTGGCGAGGGCGGCGTCACGGACACACACTTGCTTGGGAAGGAATTGCCAATGACGACCGGAACCGGGAAGACGCCAGGCCCACTGGCGGGGCTGCGCGTGATCGAGATGGGCACCCTGCTCGCCGGACCGTTCTGCGGCCAGTTGCTCGGCGACTTCGGTGCCGAGGTCATCAAGATCGAGCCTCCCGGCCAGGGCGACCCGATGCGTGACTGGGGCCGCGAGAAGTCCCACGGGATGTCGCTGTGGTGGCCGGTGATCGCCCGGAACAAGAAGTCCGTGACGCTGAACCTGCGCGAAGCGGAGGGCCAGGCCATCGCGCGCTCGCTGATCGGCAAGGCGGACTTCCTGCTGGAGAACTTCCGCCCGGGCACGATGGAAAAGTGGGGGCTGGGCTTCGAGCAGCTCCGGCAATCGCACCCCGGCCTGATCATGATCCGGGTCTCCGGTTATGGCCAGACGGGCCCTTACGCCAAGCGTGCCGGCTTCGGCGCCGTTGGCGAGGCGATGGGTGGCCTGCGTTACGTCTGTGGCGATCCCTCCACCCCGCCCAGCCGCATGGGCATCAGCATCGGTGACTCGCTGGCCGCCACCTTCGCGTGCATCGGCGCACTGTCGGCCCTGCACCACCGGGAAAAGACCGGCCAGGGACAGGTGGTGGACTCGGCCATCTACGAGGCCGTGCTGAACATGATGGAATCGCTGGTCACCGAGTACGACAAGGCGGGCTACATCCGCGAACGTACCGGTGCCATCCTGCCGAACGTGGCGCCGTCGAACGTGTACCCCACCAGTGACAGCCAGTTCATCCTGATCGCGGCCAACCAGGACACGGTGTTCAAGCGCCTGGCCGAGGCCATGGGCAAGCCCGAACTGGCTGCTGATCCGCGCTACGCGAGCCACTCCTCCCGCGGCGCCCACCAGAAGGAACTCGATGACCTCATTGCCGCCTGGACCCGGACCATCACGGCCGATCGCCTCGAGGCGCTGATGGAGGAATTCGGTATCCCGTCCGGGCGGATCTACCGCACCCCGGAGATGCTCGCCGACGCGCACTTCCAGGCGCGCCAGGCCATCGTCAGCGTGCTCCACCCGCGCTTTGGCGAGATGAAGATGCAGAACGTCGCACCCAAGCTCAGCGCCACGCCGGGGACGATCCGCAGCCCGGCCCCGGAGCTGGGGGAGCACAACCACGAAGTGTATGGCAGGCTGCTCGGCTTCCAGGACGCGCGCATGGCCGAGCTGCAGAACGCCGGGATCATCTGAATGGGCGGCGACGCGCCGCCCGGCGCCCTCATCGGCCCGATCTCGGGCGTCAGCATCAGCACGCCGGACCTCGCCGCCAGCGAGGCTGCCTACGTGCGCCACCTGGGATATCGTGTCACCGGCCGGGGCACGGTCAGCGAGGTGCAGGCGCGTGGCTGGCAACGGCCGGCCGCCACCGGCGCCCGCTATGTCACGCTGTGCCCGGCGGCCGCCGATGACTTCGAGTTCCGGTTCATCGAGATCCCGCCGCCGGCACGGTCCTACCGCGCCTTCTCGTGCTTCGGCTGGAATGCCGCCGAGCTCATCGTCGAGGATGTCGATGCGCTGGCCGGGGAACTGGCCGGCGGCAGCTTCGAGATCATCGGTCCGCCGCAGGACCTGTCCTTCACGGATGCGATCCGCGCGATGCAGCTGCGCGGGCCGGCGGGGGAAATCCTCTACCTGACGCAGTTCAAGCGGGATCTGCCGGCACTGCCGGCGCCACCGGCACGTTGCAGGGTCGATCGGGTCTTCATCGTCATCGTCGGTGGGCCCTCGCTCGACGACCTGCTGGCATTCCATGCCGGCCGGTTCGGCGTGCAGGCGCCGCAGCGGATGCAATCGAGGGTCAAGGGCATGTCCGAGGCGTTCGGCCTGTCCCCGGAGGAGCGCTACCAGATCGCCGCCCTGCCGCTGCAGGGCCGTTGCTACATCGAGGCGGACCAGATGCCCGCCGCAGCCGCAGCGCCGGAGGTCGCCCCCGGTGCCCTGCCCCCGGGAATCGCCATCGTGAGCTTCCGCAGGCACGCGTCCACCCGGCCAGGTACGCTGGCTGGTCCGGCTGGCGAACTCATCGAACTGGTCGACTGACCGCCGGCGACAGACCCGGGTGTTGCGGCCAGGCGCCGTGGCGACCGCCGCGGCCGGCCCCGGGACGTCAGCTGCCGTTGTCGGCCACCTGGACCTCGATCCCGTCGAGGTCGTCCGTCACCTCGATCTGGCAGGTCAGGCGGCTGTTGGGCCGCCGGTCGCGCACCGAGTCGAGCATGGCCTCTTCCATGTCGCCCGGTGGAGGCAGCCGGTCGAGCCACGCCGCGGCAATGTAGGCATGACAGGTGGCGCAGGCACAGGCGCCCCCGCATTCGGCGACGATGCCGGCGACGTCGTTGTCCACGGCACCTTCCATGACGCTGTTGCCCCGGGCCACCTCCACCTCACGGCGCTGGCCTTCGCTGTCGTGGTAGATCACACGGGGCATGATTGCCTTCCTCCTGGGCAGCCGCCCATTTGCGCATCCGGGACCGGCCCGGGTGCCGTCCCGCCCACAAAAAGCATCGCCGCCCATGCGGGCGGCGATGTGTTGCAAACGAACCTGCCAGAGCCCTGTCGAGGCCGGCCGGGCGCAAGCCCGCTGTCAGGCCGCGCCGCTCCTGGCCACGATGGCCCACAGGCGGGCCAGGTCGACCAGCTGCGGATCATCCTTCACCTGCTCGAACGCCTTGACGGCATCGGCCTTCTTGCCGAGCTTGAGGTTGGCAATGCCGAGCATGATCTCGGTCTGGTCGGGATCCCGGACCTTGCCCTTGGCCAGGCCGCTGCTCAGCGCGGCAACGGCCTTGTCGTACTGGCCAAAGCTGGAGTACGCCATGCCGAGCGCCACATCGCCCTGCCCGGTGGCTGCCTTCGCAGCATCCTTCTCGGCCTGGGGCAGCGCCTGCAGATCCTTGGCTGCCGCGGCCCGGGCGTCCTCCAGGCGGCGCTTGTAACGGTCGGCGAGGCCCTTGTCAGCCGCATCGACCACCTTCGCGGCGATGCCTGCCTCCAGCACGCTCTTGGCCTCGCCGGGCAGACCGGTCTCGAGCAACAACTCTGCCATCTCGAGGTAGCGATCGGCCGAGCGCATGGCCCCGACCTGCAGCGTCAGGCGATAGGTGTTGAGCATGACCCGGTCCGTGCTCTTCTGGTTCAGCCGGGAAACGAGCAGGTCGTGCCAGTATTCAGGCTTGGGATAAAGCCGGACCAGTTTCTCCAGCGTCTTGGTCGCGCCCTCGTCGTCACCCACATTCGTCTGGGCACTGCGCACGAGTTGCAGCCAGTTCTCGTCGATGGGCGGCTTGCCGGCCTGCTCGGCGCTCTTGATGGCGCCCAGCATGATCGCGATGGCTTCCTTGTAGTCCTTCTGCAGATAGTGGGCCTGGCCCACCAGCACCCGCGTGTCGATGTCCTGCCCGCCCGCCTTGATCCAGCGGTCACCAAAGGTGATGACCTTCGGGTAATTCTTGCCCGCGGTGTTGAGCTGTACCAGGATTTTCAGCCGGTCGTTGACCTGCTCGGCGGGCGTCTTGCCGGAGGCGAGGTTCTCCTCGTACAGCCGGGCCACCTCGGGATACTTGCGCTGCTGCAGGAAGATGTACGCCTTGAACTCGTTGATCTGGTACTGGTCGAACGCCGTCTTGCCACTGGTGCCATCGGCCTCCGCAAGCTTGGCGAGCGCGTGGTCCCAGTCCTTTTTCTGCAGGGCTTCCTGGGCAGCCTTCATCGGCTTGGCGACCTTGGCGCTGATCTTTTCCTGGGCCATGGACTGGCCCGCAACCAGCAGGCTGGCCACCGCCACCAGAAGGGCGGCAACGGCGCGGAATGATGCTTTCGCTCGCATGTTCGTCGATCTCTCCTCGTGACGATGAGGGCTTGGACAAGCGCCCAGGCCCGGAGTTGCGCGCAGCAGGATGCCGCGCTATTCGGCAAACTGCTCCATGCCGACAAAGCCGATCTTGGTGATCCCCTCGCGCTGGGCCAGGGCCAGGACCTTGGCCACGGTGTCGTACTTCACGCGCTTGTTCGCCCGGATGTGCAGTTCCGGCTGGGGACTCTTGGCCGCTTCCTGGCTGAAATACTGCTCCAGCGTGCCGAGGCCGGGCACCACGGCCTGGTTCCACAGGATGGTGCCGTCGTAGTCGATCTCCAGCTCGATGACCTCGGGCGGCACCGGTGGCTCCACCACGTTCGGGTTCGGCCGCGGCATGTCGAGCTTCACCGCGTGGGTCATGATCGGGATGGTGACGATGAACATGATGAGGAGCACCAGCATGACGTCGATCAACGGCGTCATGTTGATGTCCAGCATCGGGTCCGTCTCGCTGCCGCCGCCGCCTACATTCATTCCCATCTGTCAGTCTCCATGCGCATCCGGCTGCCGCGTCAGCGCCGGCCGCGATCGGGCTCGGTGATGAACGCGACCTTGATGACGCCGCCGCGCTGGATCAGGTAAATGGTCCGCCCGATTGCCGCGAACTTGGCCTGACTGTCACCACGGATATGGATCTCGGGCTGCGGGTTCTGCACCGCCACGGACTTGATCAGGTCCAGCAGCGCCTGGTCACTGGGCACCCGCGACTGGTTCCAGAACACATCACCGGCAGCGTCGATGGCCACGGTGATGTTTTCCGGCTTGGTCTTGGTCGGCTGGTTGGCGACCTTCGGCAAGTCCACCTTGATCGTCTGCGTGATCACGGGGATGGTGATCAGGAAGATGATCAGGAGCACCAGCATGATGTCCACGAGGGGCACCACGTTGATGTCGGACATGGCCTTGTCGTCGCCGCCACCCTCGCCGGGGACCGACATGCCCACGTTACTTGCTCCGCTGGCCGGGCGACTCGAGGCGTGCGCCACTCACCAGGTACTGCTGGATTTCCGTGGCGAAGTAACGCACTTCTTCCAGCAGGGCCTTGTTGCGCCGCAGGAGCCAGTTGTAGCCCAGCACCGCGGGGACCGCGACCGCGAGGCCGAGGGCCGTCATGATCAGCGCCTCGCCGACGGGGCCGGCCACCTTGTCGATGCTCGCCTGGCCGGCGACGCCGATGGCGATCAGCGCGTGGTAGATGCCCCACACCGTACCGAACAGGCCGATGAATGGCGCAGTCGAACCCGCCGTGGCCAGGAAAGACAGGCCGCTCTGCAGGTCGTTGATCACCTTGTCGACGGCCCGCTGGAGCGAGGCGGTGATCCATTCATGCAGCGGAATCTGGTCGGTCAGCCGCCCTTCGTGGTGCTTGGCGGCCTTGAGACCCTGCTCGGCGATGATGCGGAAGGAGTTTTCCGGATCGCTGATGGTGGCCACGCCGTCCTGCAGGGACTTGCCGGACCAGAAGTTGCTGTCAACCTGGTTGAACTGGCGACGCAGCCGCGACTGGTCCCAGAGCTTGGTCAGGATGATGAACCAGGAGACGAAGGACATGACCACCAGGATGATCAGCGTGCCGCGGGCCACGAAATCACCCTGGACCCAGAGCTGGCTCAGGCCGTAGGGGTTGTCCTTTTCCTCCACCTTTTCCAGACCGGCGGTCCGCTCCGGTATGGCAGGCACCTCGATGCCGGGCTCCGACTGACTCCCCGTGTCCGCCGTGCTGGCAGGCAGGGACGTCGCCGCGGCGGCATCCTGTTGGGCCGGAACCGCGCCAGTCGCCGGCTGCTGGGCCGCGAGCGCGATGCTCAGAGCAAGAGCTGCTAATTCAACCATGATGCAATCATCCCCTCAGTCAATTGCCTTACGAGAAAATCATCAACTGTCTTGTCGCATGCCGGCGGCACCGGGCGCTCCGGCCCGCTCACACGCGCCTATTTCTTGATCTTCCACACCACCCGCAGGTCCATCCACATGGGCACGGGCTTGCCGTCCTCGGTGCCCGGCTTGACCTTCCAGCGCTTGAGCTTCTTCACCGCCACCTCGTCGAGGCGCGCGAAGCCGCTGCTCTGGGCGACCTGGACATCGCCGATGCTGCCATCCTCCAGGACATAGAGGCGCACCAGCGTCACGCCCTCCTCGCCAAGCCGGTTGGACTGCGGCGGATAGTCGTCATCCGTGATCGGCATCGGCCGGCGCGGATCCTGCTTCGGCGGGATGCGCACGACGGCGGCTGGCGGCGGTGGGGGCCTGGCCACCGGCTTCTGCGTCGTGGCGGTGATGGCGGTGGTCGTGCTGCTCGTCTCCACCGGCAGGTCGATGGCGATGTCCGGCGGCGGCACGAACGGCGGTGGCGCAGTCTCGATCTTGGGCGGCGGCGGCGGCGGCTTGTCCTCCTGATCCTTCACGTCCTCGATCATCTTGGTCTCGATCGGACCGTAGATCATTTCCACCGCCTGGTGCGCCAGGCCGGCGTTCAGCACGTAGACGAAGCCGATGTGCAGCAGAAGGATTCCGACGAATACCAGCGCCCGTCGGGAAAGCATGGGTGTACTGATGACGGCGGCCATATCAACCTGGGTTGGGCTAATTGTTCAACTTGTGGGCGGGAAGCTGCCGCCGTGGCCCGTATGTTGCCACAACCTCCCGGCAAACCTCCACAATCATATCGCATCCGGCCGGCGGGTGCCGCAGCCGTGGACTATAATGCCACCAACCTCCGCAAGCCGGGCGTCAACACCGACATCGTCGGAGCCGGGGTGCGGGCCCGCCAGGATACCGTCAACCGCAGTTTACGGCGCGGTGCCGCCTGGACTGCCCCGGGACCATGGTTCCGCGGCAGGCCTGCGGCTGCGGAGAAGAGCGCTTCCCAAGGACAGGAATATGCCCATCAAGACAAGTGAGTGGATCTGGCACAACGGCCAGCTGGTGCCCTGGGCCGAGGCCCGGGTGCACGTCATGACCCATGCGCTGCACTACGGGTCCTCGGTGTTCGAAGGCATCCGCGTCTACGCCTCGCACCGGGGCGCGGTGGTGTTCCGCCTCCGCGCCCACACCCGGCGCCTGCTGGAATCGGCGAGGATCCACCGCATCGAGGTGCCCTGGACCGCCGCCCAGATCGACGCCGCCTGCAAGGAGGTCGTGCTGCGCAACGGCCTGGTCCGCGGTGCCTACATCCGCCCCATCATCTTCCGCGGCTACGGGGAGGTCGGTCTCGCCCCGCCCCCGGGCCATCCCGTGGACATGGCCGTGGCCGCCTGGGAATGGGGCGCCTATCTCGGCGCCGATGCCCTCGAGCAGGGCGTGGATGTCTGCGTGTCCTCGTGGCAGCGCGTGGCGCCCAACACGATCCCCGCGCTGGCGAAGGCCGGCGGCAATTACCTGTCCAGCACGCTGGTCAGCCTGGAGGCCAAGCAGCGCGGCTTCGCCGAGGGCATCGCCCTGGCCTCGGACGGCACGGTCAGCGAGGGCGCGGGCGAGAACATCTTCGTGGCGCGCGACGGCGTGCTCTACACGCCGCCCTCCACCGCATCCATCCTCACCGGCATCACCCGCGACAGCATCATGATCCTGGCGCGCGAGGCCGGCATCGAGGTGGTGGAGCGCGCCATCCCGCGCGAGATGCTCTACATCGCCGACGAGATCTTCCTCACCGGCACGGCCGCGGAAATCACCCCGGTGCGCTCGGTCGACCGCATCAGCGTCGGGGCCGGCCGGCGCGGGCCGCTGACCCAGCGGCTCCAGGACGCCTTCTTCGGCCTGTTCAGCGGCAGGACCAATGACCAGTGGGGCTGGCTCGAGCCCGTGGAGAGCGCATCATGACGGCCCGATCGTTGTTCGAGAAGGTCTGGGACGACCATCAGGTCGTGGCCGAGACTGCCGACACCCCGGCGGTGCTCTACATCGACCTGCACCTGATCCACGAGGTCACCACCCCGGAAGCCTTCAACGTGCTGAAGTCGCGCGGCCTGCCCGTGCGCCGCCCGGACCTGACGCTCGCCACCCTGGACCACTCCACCCCGACGCTGCCGATCCGCAGCCTGGCGGACCTCGATGCCCTCGTCGGGGCCCCGGCGGCGAAGCAGATCCGCGTGATGCTCGACAACTGCAGGGAAGCCGGCATCCGCATGCTGGACTTCGACTCCGGCCAGCGCGGCATCGTGCACGTCATCGGGCCCGAACTCGGCATCACCCAGCCGGGCAAGACCATCGTCTGCGGCGACAGCCACACCAGCACCCACGGCGCCTTCGGCGCGCTGGCCTTCGGCATCGGCACCACCGAGGTGGGCCACGTGCTCGCCACGCAGTGCCTGCTGCAGCGCAAGCCGAAGACGCTCGCCATCAACGTCAATGGCCGGCTGGCCCGCGGCGTCGGTGCCAAGGACATCATCCTCGCCATCATCGGCAGGATCGGCGTCGGCGGCGGCACCGGGCACGTCATCGAGTACCGGGGCGAGACCATCTCCGCGCTGTCCATGGAACAGCGCATGACCATCTGCAACATGAGCATCGAGGGGGGCGCCCGCGCCGGGATGATCGCCCCCGACGACACCACGATCGGGTACCTCGCCGGCCGTCCCCTGGCACCCTCCGGCGCGGCCTGGGACCAGGCCGTCCGGCGCTGGCGGGCGTTGCCTGCCGATCCGGGTGCCCGCTATGACCGCGAGGTCAGTCTGGACGTGGCGAAGCTCGCGCCGATGATCACCTTCGGGACCAACCCGGGCATGGTCATCCCGATCGACGGCGCCGTGCCGGCGGACACCGGCGATGCGAGCTTCCGCAAGTCCCTGCAATACATGGGCGTCGAGGCCGGCAAGCCCATGCTCGGCCGCCCGGTGGACGTGGTCTTCATCGGCAGCTGCACCAACTCGCGGCTGTCGGACCTGCGCGAGGCGGCAAGCCTCCTCCAGGGCCGCAAGGTCAGCGGCTCGGTCAAGGTCATGATCGTCCCGGGCTCGCAGACCGTGAAGCAGCAGGCGGAAGCCGAGGGCCTCGACAGGGTCTTCACGGCCGCCGGCGCCGAGTGGCGCGAGTCGGGGTGCTCGATGTGCCTCGGCATGAACGGCGACACCGTCGCGCGCGGCCAGCTCTGCGTCAGCACCAGCAACCGCAACTTCGAGGGCCGCCAGGGCATCGGTGCGCGCACCGTGCTGGCCAGCCCGCTGACGGCGGCTGCCGCGGCCGTGACCGGGCGTATCAGCGATCCGCGCGAGCTGCTCGCGCGCTGACTTCCGACAGCAGGCAAACACCATGGACAAGATCACCCGCTTCACCTCCCGGACGGTCGTGCTTCCGCAGTCGGACATCGACACCGACCAGATCGTGCCGGCCCGCTTCCTGACCACCACCACCCGCAAGGGTCTCGGCCAGGCGCTGTTCGCCGACTGGCGCTATGACAGCGCGGGACAGCCCCGCCCGGATTTCGCGCTCAACCAGCCGGCTGCGGCCGGCTGCGGGATCCTCGTCGCCGGGCACAACTTCGGCTGCGGTTCCTCGCGCGAGCACGCGCCCTGGGCCCTGCTCGATTACGGCATCGGAGCGGTCATCAGCACCGGCATCGCCGACATCTTCCGCAACAACTCGCTGAAGAATGGCCTGGTGCCGGTCATCGTCGATGCGGACACGCACGGCTGGCTGCTCGCCCATCCCGGCGTGGAGGTCACGGTGGACGTCGACGCACGCAGCATCCGCCTGCCCGATGGGCGGACGGCGGAGTTCCCGCTCGATGGCTTCTCCCGTTACTGCCTGCTCAACGGCGTCGACCAGCTGGGCTATCTGCTCCAGCAGTCGGAAGCGATCACCCGCTTCGAGAAGGCCCGCGCATGGCAGCCCTGATCGGCGTCCTGCCGGGCGATGGCATCGGCACCGAGGTGGTCGACCAAGCGCTGCGCGTCATCGATGCCATCGTGCGCCGGGGCGGTCATGCCTTCGAGCTGCGCCGGGGCCTCATCGGCGGCGCCGCCATCGACGCCACCGGCAAGGCCTTCCCCGCGGCGACACGTCAGCTCGCGCTGCAGGCCGATGCGGTGCTGCTCGGTGCCGTGGGCGGACCGAAGTGGAGCGATCCGGCGGCCCGCGAGCGCCCCGAGCAGGGCCTGCTCGACCTGCGCGCCGCCATGGGCGTGTACGCCAACGTGCGCCCGGTGCGCACGCACCCCTCGCTCTACGAGGCCTCCCCGCTCAAGGCCGATCGCCTCCGCGGCGTCGACATCCTGGTGATCCGCGAGCTGACCGGCGGCATCTATTTCGGCACCAAGCAGCGCGACGCCGACAGCGCCTCGGACCTCTGCAGCTATACCCGCGCGGAAATCGAGCGCGTGCTGCGCGTGGCGGCGACGATGGCGCGCCGCCGGCGCGGCAGGGTCACCTCCGTGGACAAGGCCAACGTGCTGGAGACCTCGCGGCTGTGGCGCTCCGTGGCCAACGAACTGTTCGCGCGGGAGTTCCCCGAACTGCAGCTCGAGCACCTGCTGGTCGATGCGGCCGCCATGCACCTGCTGTCGCGCCCTGCGGACTTCGACGTCATGGTCACCGAGAACATGTTCGGCGACATCCTCACCGACGAGGCCTCGATGCTCGCGGGCTCGATGGGCATGCTGCCCTCGGCCTCGCTCGACGGGCAGGGTCGCGGGCTCTACGAGCCCATCCACGGCTCGGCACCCGACATCGCCGGCCAGGGCATCGCCAACCCCTGCGGCACCATCCTCAGCGTGGCGCTGCTGCTGCGCCACTCGCTCGGGCTCGAGGCCGAGGCCGCGCGCATCGAGCGGGCGGTGTACGAGGTGCTCGACTCCGGCCTGCGCACCCGCGACATCGCCACGGGTGGCGTGGCAGCGGTGGGCACCGCAGCGATGGGCGATGCCATCGTCGCCCGGCTGAACGCCTAGCCGAGGCCTGCCAGCCCGGCGCGCAGGTCGGCGACGAGGTCATCGGTGGCCTCGATGCCGGCGGAGAGCCTCACCAGCCCGTCGCTGATGCCCGCCGCCCGGCGCCCCTCGGGTCCGAGCGGCAGGTGGGTCATGGTGGCCGGATGGCAGCTCAGGCTTTCCACGCCGCCCAGCGACACCCCGAGGGTGAACAGCCGCAGGCGGCCCAGGAGCTCGCGCGCCGCTGCTTCGCCGCCCTTCAGCTCGAAACTCAGCATCCCGCCGAAGCCCCGCTGCTGGCGCCGGGCAATCCCGTGGCCAGGGTGTGCCGCCAATCCCGGGTAGAACACGCGCGCCACCGCCGGGCTCCCGAGCAGCAGCTGCGCCAGGGCGGCGGCATTGGCCTCGTTCTGGCGCAGGCGCACGAACAGCGTGCGCAGGCCGCGCAGGGCGAGGAAGCTGTCGAACGGCGCCCCGGTCAGCCCCAGCGCATTGGCCCAGGCCGCCAGCTCCTCGTGCAGTGCGGCGCTGCGCGCCACGACGGCCCCGGACACCACGTCGCCGTGGCCGTTCAGGTACTTGGTGGTCGAGTGGACGACGAGGTCCGCGCCGAAATCCAGCGGCCGCTGCAGCACGGGCGACAGGAAGGTGTTGTCCACCGCCAGCAGCGCACCACAGGCATCGGCGAGTGCCCGCAGCCGGTCGAGATCGATGATCCGCAACAGCGGGTTGGTCGGGGTCTCGACCCAGACGAGGCGCGCCGGCTCGCATGCCGCGGCCTGCAGCTGGGCTTCGTCGGCCTGGTCGATGAAGCGCACGCGCAACAGGCCGCGTGCCGCGAGCCGGTTCAGCAGCCGGAAGGTGCCCCCGTAGCAATCGACCGGTGCGATCACCAGGTCGCCGGGATTGACGAGCTGGCAGGCGAGCGTGATCGCGGCCATGCCCGAGGCGGTCACCGTGGCCCCGGCCCCGCCCTCGAGCTCCGCGATGGCCGCCGCCAGGGCGTCACGCGTGGGGTTGGCGGTGCGCGTGTAGTCGTAGTGGCGGGGCTTGCCGAAGCCCTCGAAACTGAAGTTGCTGCTGAGCACGATGGGCGGCATGACCGCCCCGTACTGCTCGTCGGTATCGGTGGCGGCGCGGACCGCCCGCGTCTCGTCGCTGAACCTCTCGGTCATGTTGCACCCTGCGCGCGGCCGGCCGGGCTGGCCGGGGCGCGCAGTGTAGGGAGGCGTTTCCGGGACGGTCAAGGCGGCAGGCGGCGGCTTGCGCCTCCCGCGCGGGCTGTGCTAATGTGCTAT
This sequence comes from Gammaproteobacteria bacterium, assembly GCA_020853135.1. Lineage (GTDB taxonomy): Bacteria > Pseudomonadota > Gammaproteobacteria > Steroidobacterales > QUBU01. The sequence goes on along the minus strand of JADYZO010000105.1, from coordinate 10,106 downwards.
CACATTAGTACGCTGATACAGCTGGACATGAAAGACCATCGCATCCTGAGCGCCAGGGAGGAAACCGCCGCGGAAGACCGCCTGTTCCGCGCCATTCTCACCCTGCGCAGTACCGAGGACTGCCGGGCATTCTTCCATGACCTGTGCACGCCGGCCGAGTTGCAGGCGCTCAAGGACCGCTGGGCGGTGGCCGAACTGCTCGCCGAGGGCGCGTTGAGCTACCGCCAGATCCACGAGCACACCGGCGTCAGCGTCACCACCATCGGGCGGGTGGCCCGGTACCTCAGCGCAGGCAATGGCGGCTATGCCAGGGCCCTGCAACGCAGCCAACGCCAGGGATGACCCCGCATGACTGACCAGGGCTCACGCATCAAGATTGCCGTCCAGAAATCCGGGCGCCTGACCGACCGCTCGCTGGAACTGCTGGAGCGCTGCGGCCTGAAATACACCCGCGGCCGCGACCAGCTCATCGGCTTTGGCGAGAACATGCCGGTGGACGTGCTGCTGGTGCGCGACGATGACATCCCCGGACTGGTCCGCGACGATGTCTGCGACCTCGGCGTGGTCGGCCTCAACGTCCTGGAGGAACGCCGCCTGCAATTCCTGGCAGAGGGCGTGACCGAGCCCTTCCGCGTGGTGCGCCCGCTCGACTACGGGCGCTGCCACCTCGCCTTCGGCTACCCCGAGGACGGGCAGGTCCGGTCCGTGTCGCAGCTGCAGGGCCGGCGCATCGCCACCAGCTACCCGCGCATCGTGCAGGACTTCCTGCGCCGCGAGGGCATCGACGCACAGGTCATCGAGTTTTCCGGCGCGGTGGAGATCGCCCCGAGCCTTGGCCGTGCCGATGTCATCTGCGACCTCGTCTCCACCGGGGCGACGCTCGCGGCCAACCGGCTGCGCGAGGGCGAGACCATTCTCGAGAGCCAGGCCATCCTCATCCAGACCCCGCGCGAAGTCCCGGCGGCGAAGACCGGATGGATCGCCCGGCTGCTCCAGCGCATCGACGGCGTCATGCAGGTCCGCGAAAGCAAGTACGTGATGATGAACGCACCGGTCTCGGCGCTGCCCGAGATCACCCGCCTGCTGCCTGGCGCGGACGCCCCCACGGTGATCCCGCTGGAGGGCCGCGGGGACAAGGTGGCGGTGCACGTCGTCTGCCGGGAGAACGTGTTCTGGGAAACGCTCGAGAGCCTGAAGCAGGCCGGCGCCAGCTCGCTGCTGGTGTTGCCGGTGGAAAAGATGCTGCCATGAGCCTGGGCAACCTGCTCACCCGGGTCGACTGGTCGGTGCTCGACGCGGCCGGGCGCCGGTCGCTGCTGCAACGCCCGGCGGTGCGCGCGGGCGCGGGACTGGCCGCGGCCGTGGCCGACATCATCGCCGAGGTACGCGCCGGCGGCGATGCGGCCCTGCTGCGGCTCACGGCCCGGCTCGATGGCGTCGGATTGCAGGAGCTTGCCGTGGGTGCGGACGAAGCGGCTGCCGCCGAACGCGAGCTCGATCCGGCCGCGACCAGGGCGATCCACGTGGCCATCGACAACATCAGGCGCTTCCATGCCGCGCAGGCGAGCGGGCCACTCCGGGTCGAAACCGTGCCGGGCGTGGTCTGCGAGCGCGTGGTGCGCCCGCTGCGCGCGGTCGGGCTCTACGTGCCGGCCGGGCGCGCGCCCCTGCCCTCCACCGCCATGATGCTCGGCGTGCCGGCCGAGCTGGCCGGCTGCCCGGTTCGCGTGCTGTGCACGCCGCCGCGCGCGGATGGCCGTGCGGACCCCGCGGTCGTCGTCGCCGCCCGCGCCTGCGGCATCGGGCAGGTATTCAAGCTGGGCGGCGCCCAGGCGATCGCGGCCATGGCCTATGGCACCGCCAGCATACCCAAGGTGGACAAGGTCTTCGGCCCCGGCAACGCCTGGGTCACGGCCGCCAAGCAGGCCGTGGCGCTCGATGCCGAGGGCGCCGCGCTCGACATGCCGGCCGGCCCCTCGGAGGTGATGGTCATCGCCGATGCGGACGCCAACCCGCGCTTCGTCGCGCTCGACCTGCTGTCCCAGGCGGAGCACGGCCCGGACTCCCAGGTGCTGCTGGTCACGACCGCGGCCGACCTCGTCGACCGCGTGCGCGCCGGGATCGCCGCCGTGCTGCCGTCGCTGCCGCGGCGGGACATCATGGCCGAGTCCCTGCGCCACAGTGCCGCCATCCTCGTCCCGGACCTCGCCGCAGCGATCGAGGTCGCCAACGCCTATGCCCCGGAACACCTGATCCTGCAGGTGGCCGGGCCGCGGCGCTGGGCGGAGCAGGTCTGGAGCGCGGGCTCGGTCTTCCTCGGCCCCTGGACGCCCGAGTCGGTGGGCGACTACTGCAGCGGCACCAACCACGTGCTGCCGACCTACGGGTACGCGCGCGCCTACAGCGGCCTCTCGGTGGCCGACTTCCAGCGGCGCATGACACTGCAGGAACTGACGCCGGCGGGGCTCGCTGCGCTCGCGCCCACCGTGGAGGCCCTCGCGGGCCTCGAGGGGCTGCAGGCGCATGCAGCCGCGGTGCGCGTGCGCATGGATGCAGGAGCACCGCGCACATGAGCAGCACCATCACCCTGCTGCGCCCGGAGATCCGGCAGATGAAGCCGTACCGGAGCGCGGAATTCATCGACGGTCTGGTGCGCCTCAACGCCAACGAGAACCCCTGGCGCCCGCCCGGCGACCCGACCACGGCGGGCCTGAACCGCTATCCGGAGCCGCGGCCGCTCACCCTCGCCACCAGCCTCGCCGCCCACTACGGCGTGGCGCCGGCGCAGCTGCTGGTGACGCGGGGCTCGAGCGAGGCCATCGACGTCGTGATCCGCGCCTTCTGCCGCGCCGGGCAGGACGAGGTCGTGATCTGCCCGCCCACCTTCGGCATGTACGAGACCTATGCGCAGATCCAGGGCGCACCGATCCGGCGCATCCCGCTGCTGCGCGAACAGGGCTATGCGCCCGACATTCCTGCCATCCTCGCCCAGTGGACCACCGCCACGCGGCTGCTGTTCCTGTGCTCGCCCAACAACCCGACCGGCAACAGCGTCCCCGTGGCGCAGATCCACCAGCTGGCCACCGCGCTGGCCGGGCGCGGCGTGGTCGTCCTCGATGCGGCGTACGCGGAATTCGCCGCGCTCGACCCGACGCGCGAACTGCTCGAACAGCACGACAACGTCGTCGTCCTGCGCACCCTCTCCAAGGCACTGGCGCTGGCCGGGGTGCGCTGCGGGGCGTTGCTGGCCCGCGCCGAGCTGGTCACCCTGCTCGGCTGCGTGCTGCCGCCCTACACCTTCCCGACGCTCTGCGCCGAAGCCGTGCAGCGCTGCCTCGAGCCGGCGCATGCCGCCGAGTGGCAGCAGCGCATCGGACGGATCAAGGCCGCACGCGACCGGCTGGCGGCCGCGCTGGCCGCCCTGCCGGGCATCCGCCGGGTCTGGCCGAGCGAGGCGAACTTCCTGCTGGTGGAGGTCACCGACGCGGCCCGCGTGGTCGAGGCCACGCGCCGTGGCGGTGTACTGATACGTGACTTCAGCTGGGATCCGCATCTGCCTGATTGCATTCGTATCACGGTGGGGGATCCCGCCGAGAACACCCAACTGCTGCAAGCACTGGCCCGCCCATGAGTACCCCCCGGATTGCCTTCCTCGACCGCGACGGCACGCTGATCCACGAGCCCGCCGACGAACAGGTGGACCGCCTCGACAAGGTGGCGCTGGTGGATGGCGTCATCCCCGCGCTCCTGCGGCTGCAGGCCGCCGGGTACGAGTTCGTCATGGTGAGCAACCAGGACGGGCGCGGCAGCGAGAGTTTTCCGGAAGAGCATTTCCGGTGCGTCCAGGATTTCGTGCTGCGGCTGTTCGCCTCGCAGGGCATCGTCTTCCGCGAGGTGTTCATCTGCCCGCACCGTCCGGGCGATGGCTGCAGCTGCCGCAAGCCGCGCACCGGCCTGCTCACGGACTTCCTCGGCAGGACGCCCCTCGACCGCAGCGCCAGCGTGGTCATCGGCGACCGGGTGACCGATCTCGAACTGGCGGCCAACCTCGGCCTGCGCGGCCTGCGGCTGGACCCGCGCGAGCCAGGCGCCTGGGCCGCCATCGCCCACGAGCTGGCCGACCTGCCGCGGCGCGCCTCCGTCAGGCGCGAGACGCGCGAAACCCGCATCAGCTGCGATGTCGACCTCGACGCGGAACAGCCCATCTCGATCAGCACCGGCATCGCCTTCTTCGACCACATGCTCGAGCAGCTCGCCCGGCACGGCGGCTTCGCCCTGCAGCTGCGCTGCGCAGGCGACCTGCACGTGGACGAGCACCACACGGTGGAGGACACCGCGCTGGTCATCGGCGAGGCGCTGCGCCGCGCACTCGGCGACAAGCGTGGCATCGGCCGCTACGGCTTCGTGCTGCCCATGGACGAGGCGCAGGCCCAGGTGGCGATCGACCTCTCGGGGCGCGCGCACTTCGGCTTCGAGGGAGCCTTCCCGCGCAACGAAGTCGGCGGACTGCCGACGGAATTGGTCCCGCACTTCTTCCGCTCGCTGGCCGACAGCCTCGGCGCAGCTATCCAGCTGCGGGTGACCGGCGAGAACACCCACCACATGGTGGAGGCCTGCTTCAAGGCCACCGGCCGCGCGCTGCGCCAGGCGCTGCTGCGCCAGGGAACCAGCCTGCCGAGCACGAAGGGCCTGCTGTGAGCGAACCGCCGGTGGCCATCATCGACGGTGGCGGCGCCAACATCACCTCGCTGCGCCTGGCCCTGGCGCGGCTCGGGCACGAGGCGCTGCTCACCACCGACCACGATGCCATCCGCGCGGCACGCCACGTGATCCTGCCGGGCGTGGGCGCCGCCGCCGCCGCGATGGAGAAGCTCGGCGCCAGCGGGCTCGACCGCCTGATCCCGACGCTGACCCAGCCCGTGCTCGGCATCTGCCTCGGCATGCAGCTGCTCGGGGAGGGCTCGGAGGAAGGCGACGTGGCCTGCCTCGGCGTCATGCCCGGCCGCGCGCGGCGTTTCACGCCGGCCCCCGGCCGTCCCGTGCCCCACATGGGCTGGAACCAGCTGCAGGCCACGCCGGGGGTTGCACTGTTTGCCGGGCTGCCCGCTGCGCCCTGGTGCTATTTCGTGCACAGCTATGCGCTGCCGGTGACGCCAGCCACGATCGCGACCTGCGACTACGGCGGGGCGTTCGCCGCGGCGGCCCGGGCGGGCAACTTCCTCGCCGTGCAATTCCACCCCGAGCGCTCGGCCAGCGCGGGCGCGGCCATCCTCGCCAATTTCCTCAGCCGTTACTGAAGGCCGCAATGGAAGTCATTCCTGCCATCGACCTGCTGGGCGGCCGCTGCGTGCGGCTGTACCAGGGCGATTTCGCCCGCGTCACCGAATACAGCCAGGATCCCCTGGAAATTGCCACCGGCTACCAGGCCGCGGGCGCCCGCCGGCTGCACCTCGTGGACCTGGATGGCGCACGCAGCGGCCAGCCGGGCAACCTCGACCTCGTGCGCCGCCTGGCCGCGAGGCCGGGGCTGGCGGTGCAGGTCGGCGGCGGCATCCGCGAGCTGGCCACGGCGCAGATGCTCCTCGCGGCCGGGGCCGACCGCGTGGTCCTCGGCTCCATCGCCATCGACGACCCGCCGACCGCCATCGGCTGGCTCGCGGCACTCGGCCCCGAACGCGTGGTCCTCGCCTTCGACGTGCGCCTGCAGGGCGGTGATGGCGGGCCGGTCGCCGTGACCCACGGCTGGCGCGAATCGAGCGGCCGGCGGCTGTGGGAACTCCTCGAGGTCTTCCTCGCGGCTGATGCGCGCCACTTCCTCTGCACCGATGTCGGCCGCGACGGCACGCTGGCCGGCCCCAACACCGCGCTCTACGCCGAGTGCACGCGCCGCTACCCGCAGGCCCGCATCATCGCCTCGGGCGGCCTGTCCTCGGCGGCCGACCTGCCGGTGCTCGCCGCCACGGGCGTGGCCGGCGTGGTCACCGGGAAGGCCCTGCTCGAGGGGCGCATCACGCTCGAGGAGATACGCCAATTCTCGCGCGCCGGATAATCCCCTGCCTCGACGTCCGCGACGGCCAGGTCGTCAAGGGCGTGCGCTTCCGTGACCACCGCGTCATGGGCGACATCCTCGAGCTCGCGCGCCGCTATCGCGACGAGGGTGCCGACGAGCTGGTGTTCTACGACATCACCGCCAGCCCCGAGGGACGCACCGTGGACCGCAGCTGGATCCAGCGCGTGGCCGCGGTGCTCGACATCCCCTTCTGCGTGGCGGGCGGCATCCGGAGCGTCGCCGATGCCGAGGCCGTCCTGCATTTCGGCGCGGACAAGATCTCGGTGAACACCCCGGCGCTGGCCAATCCCGCGCTGCTCGATGCCCTGGCGCGACGCTTCGGCTCCCAGTGCGTGGTGGTCGGCATCGACAGCCACGAGCAGGACGGTGCCTACCGCGTGTACCAGAACACCGGCGACCCGGCCCGGACACGGGAATCCGGCCGGGACACCGCGGCATGGGTCCGCGAGGTGCAGGAGCGTGGTGCCGGGGAGATCGTCCTCAACTGCATGAACCAGGACGGCGTGCGGCAGGGTTACGACATCGCCCAGCTGCAGATGGTGCGCCCGCTCTGCAGCGTCCCGCTCATCGCCTCGGGCGGCGCCGGCAGCATGGAACACTTCGCTGCCGTCTTCCACGAGGCACGCGTGGACGGAGCGCTGGCCGCCAGCGTCTTCCACACCGGGACCCTCCACATCGGCGAACTGAAGTCTTACCTGCGCACGCAGGCCATCGGGGTCAGATCATGAACAACGCGGGAATCGGCTATCTGCAGGAACTGGAGCGGGTCATCGGACAGCGCAAGGCGGCGGCACCCGAACAGAGCTACACGGCGCGGCTGTATGCCGCCGGCGGTTCCCGCATCGCCCAGAAGCTCGGCGAGGAAGCCGTGGAGCTGGCGCTGGCCAGCGTGCAGGACGACCGCCAGCGCATGCTTTCGGAGGCTGCGGATCTCGTCTACCACCTCATCGTGCTCCTGCAGTACCACGATTTCACGCTGGCCGACGTGGCGACCGAGCTCAGCCGGCGGCAACGCTGAGCCCGCCGGCAGGGCGCGCCGGAAACGGGAAGCATCCCGGGTGCAGCGCCGCTAAGCTGGCCCCCATGGACAGCCACCAGGCCAGGAAACGGACCCGCACGAGCACCGGGCGCCCCGCACCCGGGCCCGACTGGCCCCGGCTGGTGCTGGCGGCCTGCCGCCGGCTCGAGCAGGCCGCGGACGGCACCAGCGTCACCGCGGCGCTGACCGGCATCGGAGCCAGCCTGCCCGAACTGCGCCGGCAGTTCCGCCAGCGGCTGGGCACGACGCCGAAGGCCTATTCCCTTGCCCTGCGGCTGATGCGGCTGGCCCGTGGCCTGGGCCAGGAACCCGACGTGCTGGCCGCGGTCTTCCAGGCCGGGTTCCAGTCCCCGACCCGCGCCTATGCCCTCGCCCGCCGGGCACTGGGCGCACCGCCCGGCCGGCTGCGCCAGCCGGCATGCCTCGGCTGGTGGCTCGGGCTTTCGGAGCTGGGCTGGATGCTGATGGCCGCAACACCGGCCGGGATCTGCTGGCTGGCCTTCGGTGCCTCACCGCGACAGCTGCTCGCCGAACTGGCCGCGGCGTTTCCCCGCGCCAGCTGGGTCGACGACGGCCCGCGGCTGCAGGCCTGGTTCGAGCGGGTGCGTGCGCACATCCTGCTGCCCGAAGCGGCACTGGCGCTGCCCGTCGACATCCGGGGCACTGCCTTCCAGGCGCGGGTCTGGCAGGCCTTGCAGCATATCCCGCTGGGCGATACCCGCAGCTACGGCGCGCTGGCGCAGGCGCTGGGCCAGCCCACGGCCGCCCGCGCCGTGGCGACCGCCTGCGCGGCCAACCGCGTGGCCATCCTGATTCCCTGCCACCGCGTGATCGGCGCGGATGGCACGCTGACCGGCTACCGCTGGGGCCAGTCACGCAAGCGCCGGCTGCTGGACCGCGAGCGCCTGGCCGCCGCCCCGCAAGCCGCCACGCCTCAGATGGCGACTTCGACCGCCGGCTCGCGCAGGTTGTAGCGCGAACTCATCACGTAGCCATAGGCGCCGGCGTTGGCGATGGCCAGCACGTCGCCTTCGCGGCAGGCCGGCAGCAGCCGGTCGGTGCCCAGCCGGTCGCCGGTTTCGCAGTTCGGGCCCACCACGTTCACCACATCGCCGGGTGGTTCGCCCCAGCGCGAGAGGTTGGCGATCTCGTGGTAGGCGCCATAGAGCGCCGGCCGGATGAGCGAGTTCATCCCGGTGCTCACGCCGACATACTGCACATCGCCCTTGCCCTTGGTCTGGGTCACCGTGGTCACCAGCACGCCGGCCTCGGCAATGAGGTAACGGCCGGGCTCCAGCCACAGCTCGTAGGCGGGCCAGGCGGCCCGGATCTCCTCCAGGCTGGCACCGAGCGCCGCCAGGTCCAGGCGCCGGCCGTCGCGCTTCTCCGGCACGCCCAGGCCGCCACCGAGATCGAGGAAGCGCAGGTCGGGGAAATCGGTCGCGGCGCTGGCGAGGATGCGCGCCACCTGCTGCCAGTTGTCGTGGCTGAGGATACCGCTGCCGGTGTGGGCATGCAGGCCGACGATCCGGGCGCCGGCGCGCGCGACGAGCTCGCGCGCCTCGGCCAGCTCGAACAGCGGAATGCCGAACTTGGAATGCGCACCGGCGGTACGCACATGCTCATGGTGGCCGTGTCCCTGCCCGGTGTCGATGCGCAGGAACAGCTCCCGGCTGGCGAACATCCCCGCCCACTCGCGCAGCGGGAACAGGTTGTCGAGCGTCAGCCACACGCCCTGCGCCAGTCCGAAGGCGTACTCCTCGCGCGGAGCGAAGTTCGGCGTGAAGAGGATGCGGCTGCGGTCGATGCCCGGGAACAGCTCCAGCACCCGGCGGATCTCGCCCGGGGAGACGCACTCGAAGCCGAGGCCCGCATCGTGCACCACGCCGAGCACCGCGGGATTGCTGTTGGCCTTCATGGCGAACAGCACCCGGCCGAGCGCCGGGATCGCCTTGAGCTGGTCGATGGCGGCCCGCACGGCGGCGAGGTCGTAGACGTAGGCCGAGGAATGCTCCCGCGCGAGCGCGATCAGCTCGTCGCGGCGCCGGCCCCACCAGGGCTCCGGCAGGGCCACCGGGGCGGGTGTCGTCTCGCGCAGTTCCTCCCAGCTCGGGCCGAACACCGCGTCCTGCCGCGTGGCGGGCACGAGCAGTTCATGCAGGGCCTGGATCACGCGGCGCGACTGGCCCTCCTCGACGACGATGCTCAGGTTGAGGTCGCTCGCCGCCTGGCTCATGAGGTGGATGCGCAGCTCCTGGAACACGTCGAAGGCCGGGCCGATCTCATGGAGTACCGAGCGGATCTTCTGCCCGACGAGGCTGACCACCTCCACGTTCTCGATGACCTGCACGCGACAGAGCTTCCCCAGCTCGCCGCGCAGGGCATCGAGGACACCGGCATCGAGGGCGTTCGCCCCCGGATCCAGCGTCACGGTGACGTTGCTCTCGGAGGTGGAGACCAGGTCGATCGACAGGCCGAGCTCGCTGAAGCAGCGGAAGGCACTGGCCAGGAAGCCGACCGCCTGCCACATGCCCAGCGTCTCCATCGACACCAGCGTGACGCGGGTGCGTCCCGAGATCGCCTTGACGCGCGGGGCGTCGCTGCCCGGGTTGTGGCCGACCAGCGTGCCGGGCAGCTGCGGGCGGGTGGTGTCCTTGACCCGCAGCGGGATGCCGTGGCGGCGGACGGGTGCGAGGCAGCGCGGGTGCAGCACCGAGCCCCCCGTCGAGGCGATCTCCTGCGCCTCGGCATAGCTCAGCACGCGCAGCAGGCGCGCGCCCTGCACGGTGCGCGGGTTGGCGCTGAACATGCCCGGGACATCGGTCCAGATCTCCAGACCCGCCGCGCCCAGCTTGGCGGTGAAATAGGCACCCGAGGTGTCCGAGCCGCCGCGCCCGAGGATGACGGTCTCCCCGCGCGCGTTGCTCGCGATGAAGCCCTGCGTCAGGACCACGCCGTCCGCGTCCCGGCAGTGCGCCTGGAACTGCGGGTCGGGGT
>JADYZO010000104.1 GCA_020853135.1 Gammaproteobacteria bacterium | reverse complement strand
TCGCCACGTCGCGCCACCAAGCGGCACGTTCTGGCGGCCAGTCTGACGGTAAAGTGGTCTCGCAATTTCGAGAAGTTCAATGGCTGCGCAGAGTTGCAGTGCTCTGGAACAATTGAGTGGGAGTGATCGGGTGCTCTTCCGGGCACCGTCGCACCAGCGCTGGCGGCGCCAGCCGGGGAGGAGCGGCTGGCGAAGCACCCCGGGTTTTCATGCGGCACACCCCTGTGCCGCACCCCTGCGGGGCGCCCTTCGGGCGTGCAAATCGGCAATCGTGCCGATTTGTCGCTATACGCGGGTGTGTCTGCCGCCGCCCACCAGCGCGACAAGCTCGAGCGGCTGTGCTGCTACATCGCGCGGCTTGCCGCACTGCGGCCGAAGCCGCGGGTGCACCTGACGCGCTACCACGGGGTATCGGTCCCGCACAGCAGTCTGCGCTCGCAGGTCACCCCGGCGGGGCGGGGGCAGACGACCCGCGCGACCGAGCGCAGCCCCGCCGAGCGCCACCGCGCCATGACGTGCAGGGACGCACGAATGTCGCGGGCGCAGGGATGCGCAAGAGCGGCTGAGCTGGGCCAGGCGGCTGAAGCGGGTGTTTCGCATCGAGATCGAGCGGTGCGAGCGCTGCGGGGGGAAGGCGCGGATCATTGCCAGTATCGAGGATCCGCAGGTGATCGGGAGGAGGCGCCCCTGCGGCTGGGCATTCCGATCGACGTCGTCGAGAGCTGGTTCCCGAAGGTCTATCCGGCTACTTGATGGGCAAGGCGAGCGATTGGCGATTTGAGTTGATCAAGCTCATCGGTGGTGATCCGCGCCTGATATGGCGCGACCTGCTGTGGCTCGGACGTGTCAAGGCGGCACTCGCCGCATTGCGCTGGATCTGCCAAGGCAGCGGACCGGAACCCAATCCGGCCGAATACTTCAACGGGGACCTGGAGGGCCCGCCTCTAGGTTCCCGCGCTTGACGGGCATCTTCGCCTGCATCTCCCTGGCGATCTGGTCCGCTGGTTTGACGCCCTGGCAATCGGCGCCAAGAAACTTCATCTGCGATTCGGTCTGCATGCTGTGCTGGCCGCGCGCGTCGGTCATGGTCATGTCCATCTTGCTGCCGATGGTGTCGCCGGAGATCAGGCTCTCGCCCTTGCCCACCATGTGCTGGCCATCGACGGTGCAGTCGAACTCGAAGGTCATGGTGTTGCCGACGCGGCTCACCTTGCTCGGCTCGCACCTGCCGTTGAGGGGGAGCACAGGCTTGTCGCGGGCCGCCATCTCGGCGCTGACACAGATGCGCTGGACACCGCCGCCGGGCATGGCGTGCCTTGGCATCATGGCTTCGGCCTGCTTGCGCTGCTCCGGCGGCAGGCTGCCCATCATCTGCTGCATCTGCTTCTGGGCGGCCGCCATCTGAGTCACGGTGTCCTGGCCGTCCATGACCTGCCTGGTGGTGTGTATCTCCCAAAGGCCGGGCTTCATCGCCGGCCCCGCCCAGGCGGTGGCCGCGGCACCGACCAATGCGACTGTGAGCAACGATCTCTTCATGCCATTCTCCTTTCCGTGCTGAACCGGCAACCCCGAATGCGCCAATCCGCGAAGCATAGAGCCTGGGGGCCCGGACAACCTACCAATCAAGAAGGCGGTGAAAAGGGCGTACGAGCTGCGTGAACCGGTTCGGCGTGAACACCTCGCTGGTCAGGACTTCTTCGGTCCCCTGCCGTGGGGTTATCCGCGCCTCGCCCGGCGCCACCACCCGATGCTGCCCAGCGCGGTCAGCAGGAGGGGCAGGGTCGTCGGTAGCGGAACGACCGCCACGCTGTAGTCGGTGCCCGAGGACGAGCTGACGCTGAACGCAATCGGGTTGCCATTTGCGTCGGTCACGCTGGTGATGCCGCCCCAGGCCACGGTGTTCGAATAGTCGCCACTGGCAACCGCGCTGACGATCGCCCCACACGGCCCCCACCCAGGGCCACACTCCCGGAAACCGAAGGCCGCTGAAGCACTGCCCTGCAGGTCGAGGTTGTACTGGATGCCGGTTACCGAACCAAACGTGGTTGAAATGGCGAGAGGGATCGCCAGGGGCAGTGGTTCGCTGATGCTGACCTCGGGATAGGGGCTGGAGCGCCCATGGATCTCGCGCCCGGTGACGAAACCACTGATCCCGGTTCCCGACACGCTGGCGGCGACGCGGCCGAAAGCGTCGTAATACGGTGAATTGGCATCCTGCAGATGCCACAAGGACAGCATGGAACCCTCGACCAGCAATCGCGCATTGATGGTCGCCGTCTGGCCCATGAGCGATGTGTCGACGGGCAGGATGGTGATCTGGTCGAAGAAGGAGGCGGCCCCGTGGACCGAAGCCTCATCGCTGACGCCGGTCAGCGGCAGTGAGCCGACACTGGCCGCGCTCCAGACGCCGACCTTCAGAAGCCCCGGGAATGTCGAACCCCAGACCGACGCCTGGGCGCCGAGCGTCTCATCCATGCTCACCGGCGCACCCGTCGGGTCCTGGACATGGGTGGGAGCGATCGATGTCGATCCAGTCTGGGAGTTGCTGACGTTCAGCTCGTAGTACACATCGGTCCAGGTCGCAGCCTGGGCGGGCCGCACGAACGGGATTGAAACCATGGCGACTGCCGTGATGGCGGCAGCGAGTCCGCGGGTAGCCATTCTTGTTCTCCAGATTATTGTAATGCGCTCCTGCAGCATGGCGGTCCAATGTACACGCCGATGACGACCTGCACCAGCCGTCCGTCGCACGAGCCTTCGCATGCCACCCATCACGCCCAGTGTCACGGCGAGCAGGCCATCGAAGGGACTGCCAGTGCGCAGGCTGCTGGCGCCGGAGAAGTACGGGGCGCTGCCGACGGTGGAATAGTAGAAGTCGGGGTAGGGCGTGCCCCCCTGGAAGGCGCCCGCCCCGCTCACCGTGTCTGTCGACGGTCCCTTGTCGGAGATGAAGCCCAGCGTGCCGTCTCCACATCTCTGGATTGAAGACGGCACACTGGTACATTACATAATGATGCAGACGTGTTTGGTCGCCGCCTGGGTCAACCGGATCTGCGCCGTGCATCATCATGCGCATGTATGGGGCCGCAATGACCGCGCAGACGCTCTTGTCCTGGATGGTCTTCGGTGCGGCCTGCGGCAGACCATCCTTCGGCGCAATGGGTACTGCCCGTTCGAATCAGAATAAACAGACCTGGAGAATTCCGATGTCCGAAAGCATTCAAGGCAAGGTCGTCGTCATCACCGGCGCATCCAGTGGCATTGGCGAGGCAACCGCCCGGCTTCTTGCCAGCCAGGGCGCCAGGCTGGTCCTCGGCGCACGGCGGGAAGACCGGTTGCGGCAGATCGTCGCCGAGATCGAACAGGCGGGCGGCCAGGCCATCTGTCGACAGCTGGACGTGACCAAACCGGCCGACAATGACGCCATCGTGAAGCTGGCCAGGGAGAGGTTTGGCGGCATCGATGTCATCCTGCTCAATGCCGGACTCATGCCGAACTCTCCGCTGTCGGCACTGAAGACCGATGACTGGCACCGCATGGTCGACGTCAACATCAAGGGCGTGTTGAATGGTGTCGCGGCGGTGTTGCCGGCATTCATCGCACAGAAGTCAGGGCATGTCATCGCGATCTCATCGGTCGCCGGCCTCAAGGCCTATCCGGGCGGCGCGGTATACGGCGGCACGAAGTGGTTTGTCCGCAACTTCATGGAGGTCCTGCGCATGGAATCGGCCATGGAGGGCACCCATATCCGCACCGCAACCATCTATCCCGCGGCCATCAACACCGAACTGCTGACCACGATCAGCCAGAAGGACGCGCGCGACCGGTTGCAGGCCATCTACGCCAGGTACGGCATTGCCCCCGAGCGCATCGCCAGCGTCGTGGCGTTTGCCATCGGCCAGCCGGCGGATACGACGATCAACGAGTTCACCGTCGGCCCGGCCGAGCAACCCTGGTAGGGCTGCGACGCGACGTGTGCCCGGGTCCCGGGCTTCCCCGGGCCAGCAGGCCACGCACGATGAGGTCGACGGCTTCCTCTGCCGCGCGCATGAGCTTGCCGGAGGGCTTCCCCAGCCGGGCATCGACGGCCTCCGCCAGCGGCCGCAGCACCACCAGGGCACCTGCACCATGCGCCAGCAGCGTAAATGGCACCGCGACGTGAAGCTTGCGGAAGACCCCCGCCTTCTGTCCCTGCTTGAGCAGGGTGTGGATGCGCCAGGTGCGGCGGCGGAAGAAGGTGGCGACGATATGATCCAGGCGCTCGCTGCGACGCGCCCCCTCGGTGTTCATGAGCTGGATGATGGCGGGTACTTCGACGAGGCCCAGCAGGAAATTCAGGCAGGCACGGCGCATCTGTTCCACGAGGTCGGCCTGTTCATCCGGGCCGCCCTCGATGCGTGCCATGTGGCCGTGGAGCTGATCCATGCCATGGCATACGGCGGCCATCCAGAGCGCGTGTTTTGAGCCGAACCGGGCATTCAGCAGGCCGTGGCTGATGCCCATCCTGCGGGCGATCTCGCGGACTGACGTGCCCTCGTAGCCGAGCCCGGCGAACACCTCCAGCGCGGCGTGCAGGCAGCGGGCCTCATCGACCACCGGCGGGCCGCCCTGCGGGGGGCGCCCCCTGCGGCGGCGCGGTGGCTTGTCGGTCGTCTTTCTCACCGGATGGCGGCTCAGAGCAGCGGGTGCTTCAGGGGCAGGCCGAGGTGCTGGCGGCCGACCAGTTCCCGCGTGCTGTCCCAGTCCCAGAAGGCATGCGAGCAGGCGGTGTTCAGGTCGCGCCAGTAACGTTGCAGCGGCTGGTCGAGGTGGAAGCTTGTCGTGCCGGCATTGGCCATCATGTTGTTGATGAGGTCGCGGCAGTGCTTCGAGATCCAGGCCGCCCGCGCCTTGAGGTCCAGCCGGTCCTCCGGCTGGAACGGCCGGCTGTGCAGGATGGCCTGGGTCCGGTCGAAGGCGAGGCCCGCCTGGTCCTGCGCCACCTGCGCGGCAATCTGCATCTCGCCGAGCATGATGTGCGCATGCTGCTGGTCCTTGACGACCGCGCCACTGAAGTTGCGCACGCGCCGGTCCACCATCTGCTCATACTCGGCCAGGGCGCCGCGGATGCCACCTGTGATGACCGGGATGATGGTGCAATAGGCGAGGGTCAGCAACGGGATGGTGTACAGGGGGTTCTGGTAGAGCGCATTGCCCGGAGTGGGTCCACCGAGGAATTCGGCACCAGGCAGCGTCCGGTGGTCCGGGACGAAGACATTGTCGACGATGATGTCGTTGCTGCCGGTGCCCGCCATGCCGGTGAAATGCCAGACGTCGTCCACCTGCAGGTCCCCGACCGGCAGGACGAAGACGCGCAGGCCTTCGGGGCTGATGCCGGTGACGAGCATCCAGTCGGCATGCATGATGCCGGAGGCCCAGGAGGCGCGGCCCGCCACTTCCCAGCCACCCGGGACCCGGCGGGCAGTCATCGTCGGTGCGTTGGCCCCGGGCATCAGCACGTAGCCGCGGGGGCCGAACATCTCCTCCTGGGCCCGGGGGCTGAGCTTCGCCACGTAGATGTTGTGGCAGATGTAGAACGCGGCGATCCAGCCACTGGACACGCAGGCGCTGCTGATCGCATCGACCACCCCGAACACGGCCCGCAGGTCGGCTTCCGCACCGCCCCAGCGCCGCGGGACCAGCATCTGGATCAGCCCCGCGTCGAGCAGTTCCCGCAGCGTGTCGTCGTGGATCTGCCGCAGTGATTCGGTCTGCGCTGCACGGGCCTTGATGGCAGGCGCCAGGGCCCTGGCGCGATCGAGCAGTTCCTCGTTGCTGGCTGGCATGGCCTGCCTCCGGTGGCGGGTGGATGACGATCCCGCAGGCCAATCTACCGGATTAAATGACCACTTGTCTATTTATAGGCAACCAGCCCGGCCCGTGCCGACATGTTCAGCCGCGGACGGTTGTTGCGTGCCGGCATCCGGCTGCTCCCGTACCGGTCAGTTTGCACATCAGGCGCCGCAGCGGCAGGCACCGGGGCGGGATGGGGGAAAATATGTCAGACACCTTTTTGATGACGCAAAGCTCCTGTGCTGGGTGGCGGCCTGCCGAGTCTGCCGGCGGGCGGGCGGCGGGTATCAGTACCCTTGCCAAGCGCGGGGATCGGAGTATTTTTGAGCGGCCTCGCAGGCGCCGCAGGCCTCAGCGACGGCAATCCCCGGCACAGACCAGCAAGGAGCATGGCATGGCCATCGAGCAGGAGAAGTCAGCCACGGCGGTGCCCGCGCACGCCCAGCTGATCAGGATGAGCACTTTCTACTGGATGCCCCGGATGCTCTATGCCGCGGCCAGGCTGGAACTGGCCGATCATCTGGCTACAGGGGCCAGGACGGCCGCGGAACTGGCGGCCGTCACCCGCACGCAACCGGCCCTCCTGTACCGGCTGCTGCGCACGCTGGCGAGCCTGGGCCTGTTCACCGAAGATCAGGCCCAGCGGTTTTCCCTCACCGAGCTGGGTGCGGCGCTCAGGAAGGACGCGCCCGGCGCGGCACGCAGCAGCGTGCTGACCCTGGCGAGCCCCTGGTTCATGAGCGCCTCGGAACAGTTGCTGCACACGGTGGAGACCGGCGCCACGGGCTTCGAGACGGCACACGGGATGCCGTTTTTCGACTATCTCGGCCGGCACCCGGAGCTCGCCTCGCTGTTCAGCGAGACCATGGTCGGTGTGCATGGTGCGGAACCCCCGGCGGTGGCGGCAGCCTATGATTTCTCGCGGTTCGACACCATCCTCGATGTGGGTGGCGCCACCGGCAACATGCTGGCCGCGATCCTCGGCCGCCATGCACGGCCGCGCGGCGTGCTGTTCGACATGCCGCATGTCGTCCGTGATGCCCGCAGGCTGCTGGAAGAGCGCGGGGTGGCGCAGCGCGTGAGCATCGAGGCGGGCAGTTTCTTCGAGCGCGTTCCGGCCGGCGCCGATGCCTACCTGCTGTCACACATCATCCATGACTGGTCCGAGGCCCAGTGCCTGACGATCCTCGAGCACTGCCGCCGGGCGCTGAAGCCGGAGGGCTGCCTGCTGATCATCGAGACGGTGATCCCGCCGGGAAATGCGCCGCATCCGGGCAAGACGCAGGATATCTCGATGATGGTCCTCGCCGGTGGCCAGGAGCGTACCGAGTCCGAGTACGCCAGCCTGCTGGCCAGGGCGGGCCTGCGCCTGTCGCGCGTGGTGCCCACGGAATCGGCGGTCAGCCTCGTGGAGGCGGTGCTGGCCTAGGGGCGCCGCCATCGGGGATCCGGATGCCTGTCCAGGAGCCCGCAGCCTGAGCCGCACCGACATCCGGGCCCTCAGCAGCGCCGTGCCGCAGGCCAGCCGCATCCCCATCGCCGAACCGGTGGGCGCAGGCCCGGCGCGTGGCGGGTATAGTGCGGGGTCATGACCCAGCCGCTGGCAGGAAGACATGTCGTCGTCACCGGGGGCGGCGGTGCGCTCGGGACGGTCGTCGTGGCCCGGCTGCTGGAGGCCGGGGCAGTCTGCCATGTGCCCGCTCACCAGGCAGCGGATACCGCCAGCAGCGGGCGCCTGTCCGTCACGCCCGGCATCGAGCTGACCGACGAATCCGCAGTGGCGCGCTTCTATGAGGGACTGCCGGCGCTCTGGGCCTCGGTGCACCTGGCGGGCGGTTTTGCCGCAGCCGCCATTGCCGACACCAGCCGCGCGGATTTCCTGCGCATGATCGAGATGAACACGCTGACCGCCTTCCTCTGTTCGCGCGCCGCGGTGCAGGCCATGCGCAGGGGCGAGGCGGGCGGGCGCATCGTCAATGTCGCGGCCCGGCCCGGGCTCGAGCCACGCAGGGGCGCCGGCATGGCGGCCTATGCGCTCAGCAAGGCGGCGGTCGTGGCGCTCACGCTGGCACTGGCCGAAGAACTCACGGCCGAGCGCATCCTCGTCAACGCCATCGCACCGTCGACACTCGACACGCCCGCGAACCGCCAGGCCATGCCCGATGCCGACCGTTCGCGGTGGCTGTCGCCCGGGGCGGCGGCCGAGGCGGTGCTGCAGCTCGTGTCTCCCGCCAACCAGGAGATCAGCGGCGCCGTGCTGCCGCTCTACGCGCGCGCCTGAAGTCCGGTGCTGCTCCCGGATCGGCAGGCGACCGGCGGACAGATGCCGGGAATCGTTGCGTTCGCCAAGGCGGCATCGACCGCCGGGCCGTGGCAGGGCTGACTCGGGCTTCGATCAGGCCTCGCCGGCCAGCCGGCGTGACTGTTCCAGCGCCTGCACGTCGCGGCCGATGGTGGCGAGCGCCAGCGTTCTGCCGTCCTTCCGGTAGCTCACGGCGCAATCGTTGGCGGCCACGCTGCCCTCGATGCGGATCTCGTCCCAGGCCGGCGCGTGACCCACGTAGCGGATGGTCACCTCGTGGTGGGCGCTCCAGAAGAAGGGCACGTCGCGGAAGGGCTGGCGGGCGCCGAGCATGTTGGCCGCCGCGACCTGGCCCTGCCGCTCGGCCACCACCCAGTGCTCGACCCGCGCCGACCCGCGACCATGCGGCCAGCGTGCCACGTCACCGGCAGCAAAGATGCCGGCCCGGGAGGTTTCCAGGTACGGATCGACCACGATGCCGTGGTCCACGGCAAGACCCGCGGCCTCGGCCAGCGCGAGCCGCGGCCTGACGCCCACGCCGATCACGACGAGATCGGCGGCGAGCTGCGTGCCATCGCTGAGGGTCACGGCGCCGTCCCTGATGGCGGCGATCGAGCTGCCCATGTGGAAAACCTCGCCGCGCGCTTCGTGGATTCCCTGGATGTGCCTGCCCAGTTCGGCGCCGAGCACGCGCTCGAGCGGCAGTGCATCCAGCGAGACCACGTGCACCGCGAGTCCGCGTGCCCGCAGCGCGGCGGCCGCCTCGAGGCCGATGAACCCGGAGCCCAGCACGACCGCGGACCTTGCCGTGCCGGTGCGGGCGATGATCGCGCGGCTGTCGGCCTGCGAGCGCAGCGTGAACACCTGGGGCAGGTCCGCACCGGGGATGGGCAGCCGCACCGGCTCGGCGCCGGTGGCGAGCAGTAGCCGGTCCCAGGACAGCTGGCGTCCGTCCCTGGTCGTGACGGTGCGTGCAGCCGCATCGATGCGCACCACCTCGGTCGACAGTCGCAGGTCGATGTGGTTGTCGGCATAGAATTCCGCGGGACGCAGCGGCATCCATTCCTCGGGTGCGCCGCCCGCGAGATAGTCCTTGGAGAGGTTGGGCCGGTCGCCGGGCGGATCGGCTTCGGCACCGAGCAGGGTCAGCTCCCCGGACCAGCCGCGGCGGCGGAGCATCTCGGCGGCGGCAAACCCCGCGGCGCCAGTGCCCACGATGACGATGCACCGCGGATCATCCGCAGCCGCCGGCCTTGCCGGGAATGGCGATGGCCCGAGCCGCTCACGCACGAAGAATCTCTCGCCCTCCCGCTCGACCTTCCAGCAGGGAACCGGGTCGAAGGCAGGTGCGGCCAGTGCCTCGCCGCTGCGCAGGGAAAAGCAGGCGTGGTGGAGCGGGCAGCGCACGCTCTCGCCCTCGATGACCCCCTGGTCGAGCGCGCCGCCGTAATGGGTGCAGCGGGCACCCACGGCAAGGACTTCCGCGCCCACACGGGCGAGCAGCACGGCCTCGTCGCCGACATGGCCGCGCAGCAGGTTGCGCCCGTCGAAGTCGGCCAGCGTGACGCCCCTGGCCAGGTCGGGTCCTTCATCGGTGGTTGCCGCTGTGTCCATGCCTGTTATCTTTCTGCCGGATTCGGTGTCCGGGAGGACATGCACGGGATTCTAGCGCGCCGCCGGGCGCTCCACCTGTCCGACGCGGGTGTGCCGGACAGACGCTCCGGCAGACGGCCCTGCCATCTGCCGGAGCGTCCTATGCTGCGTCTCAGCCCTGCCGGCCGGTCGCGGCCGAGGCGCCGGCCTTGCCGGAAACCAGCGGTACCGCTGGCAGCACCCAGCCCTTGTGCTGGCGCCGGGCCGGGCTCGGGATGGCATAGGCCACGGTGTCGCGGTCGGCGCGCAGTTTGCCGACATCGATCCGCCAGCCGCGGCCCTCCCAGTCACGGCAGTACTCGCGGTAGCGGGCGATCGCCTTGTCGGCCGGGACGAAGAACTCGTGCGCGTTGTTGTGCGGCGTGAGCTTCGGGTGCAGCGGCTCGAGCACGTACTGGTCCTGGCCGGCGATGTAGGCGCTGCGGTCGGCGAAGGTCGAGTCGTAGCGCGAGTCGAGGAGGTTGTTGCGCGTGGCGACCAGGTACCAGCGGTCGAGCGTCTCGTGGATCGGCGTATGCAGCAGGTAGTTGTGGATCTTCATGCTGTCGGAGGCATCGATCTGCACCCAGGTGCAGTGTGGGCCGACGTGGCCGACGCCACCGTTTATCCAGGCCTCCTTCTCGCGCCCGGACGCACTGCGCATGTCGCGCTGTGCCAGCGTGGGCGCGAACATGCGGTTGTGGTAGCCGGTGCCCCAGGGGCTGTCCTCGAGGGTGAAGTCCTTGACTTCGTAGTCATCGCGCACGCCGAGGAAGCCATGCGTGGGATGCGTGAACTCGTTGTGCGCCGGGTCGATGGTGTTCTCGATCGAGCGCTTGTAGTCGATCTTCCAGTCGGCCTGCAGGATGATGCTGCGCCACTCCGGGTGGCCGTACTCGGGGATGTCGATGATCGGCGGGCGCTCGGCCTCCGGCAGGTCGCCGAGGAACACCCAGACCAGCCCGTATTTTTCCTCGACCGGGTAGGCATCGACGCGGGTGCGCTCGGGGATCTTTGCGTTCGGCCCGAGGGAGGGCAGGCGCACGCACGCACCATCGCCGTTGAACGTCCAGCCGTGGTAGGGGCACTCGACGCAGTCGCCGCGGATGCGCCCGTCGGCCAGCGCGCCGCCGCGGTGGCTGCAGGTGTCGCTGATGCAGTGGATCCTGCCCTTGCCGTCGCGCCAGAGCGCGAAATGGTGGCCGAGCATCATCACCTTGAGCGGCCGCTCGCTGCCGAACTTGACTTCGCCGGACTGGGCGGCGATGTACCAGAAATTGATGAACACGATGGTCTCTCCTTCAGCATTTTCCCGGTGTGGCCCGCATTCTCGCGCCGTGGCCCAAGGTGACTCTTGATGCAGGTCAGAAGTCCCGCCGCGCCACGCGCTGCACCTGGCTCATCGTGCGCATGGCGGGTGATCAGGTGCGCTGGCTGGCGCCGTCGCTTCCCGGGTGCGCGGGGCCGAGCACCAGCCGGTGGTCGGCACCCAGCCACTCCCCGGATGGCTCGCGGCGCCAGGTGAAGTCGACGGCCTGCCCGGCCTGCAGCCCCGCAGTGGGCAGCCGCGCGACGTGCAGGCCGAGGCGGGCCACCGGGCGGGTGCAGGTATCGCTCGCCTGGCGCCAGCCGTCCACCCCCCAATGCACCATGGCGGGCTCGTGCAGGCACACGAGCGTATCGATGCCGGCGGGGATGCGTGACACCGGGGCGTGCACGAGCCAGACCGCAACCAGGGGCAGTGGCCGCCGCCCGCCATAGCGGTCCCACACCGCGGCGGGGCAATCGCAGGGACGCCTGCCCTGCACCGAGAGGGCCAGCTTGACGAACTCGGCGTGTGCCCATGCGAGCGGCATTGCCGAGCCGGTCGGCCGGCCCGGGAACAGGCCGTGCGCGGCCACCGGCTCGCCATCCCAGACCTGCTCGGGCAGCATGCCGCCGGCGCTCGCCATGGCGGCCATCGCCTGGAGATGGGGCAGCGGATCACGGCCGGCCAGCAATTCGTAGTGCCCGCGCTCGCCGGCCAGCAGCGGCCAGGGCCGGCCGCGGCCGCTGCCGTCGAAGGCCGAGCCGTCGTCGTACTCGCCGTAGCCATCGCCGTTGTAGCGCCGCCACGCAGGGCCGGTCGGCAGCACCGCGCGCAGCAGCGCGTCGATGACGGTGACGGTGTCGCGTACCAGCGGGTCATCCGCGGCCCGCAGCCCGAAGCGCACCAGCTGCAGCACGTCGGTGGAGACCTGCTCTTCGGCCGGGGGCGCGGTGGGTTGCTGCTGGTTCTTGATCGGCATGGCGCGGGCGAGCGCGCGGTCATCGGCGAAGATCGCCGCGGGCGCCACGCGCACGTAGTAGCCTGCAACCCCGAGGCGGTGTGCCAGCGCGGTGCCGGTGACGGCCGTGTAGTCCTCGATGCGCGCATTCCAGTCATCGGCCAGCGCCAGGGCGATGCCGCGGGCCGCGGGGTCGAGGAAGCCCGCGCCGGCCACCAGCGCGGCGATGCACACGGCCAGCGTGAACGCATTGACCCCCGCGTCCTCCTCCCAGCGGTCCTGGTCGCTCGCCGGCCCGTGGCGTGCGATGTACCCCAGGGCACGGCCCACCATGTCGCCGGCCTCGATGCCGCCGAGTGCGCCGCGCTCGGCGAGCAGCGCCGCGAGCAGCACGGGGAAGCCGGCCTCGTCGAGCTGCACCCCGGGCCAGTAGGGCTTGCCGCCGAGCCACTGGTTCTGGTTCCAGTGGCCATCGGCGTGCTGCGAGGCGATGAGGTAGCGCAGCGCATCGCGCGCCGCGGTCTCCTGGCCGAGCACGAGCAGTGCGCCGGCGCACTCGACGAGGTCGCGCGGCCACACGAGGTGGTAGCCGCCATGCTCGTCGCGGGTGTTGCCCCAGGGCACGCTCAGGCTGGCCACCATCGCGCCGGGGTGGATCTTGTCGCGGTGCGCCTGCAGGACCATGGCCGAGACGGCCAGCTGTGCACCCAGCCCGGGCGGCAGGCCGGCGGGCGTGGCTGGCGCGAGCGCGGCATGCCAGCGTCGCCAGTCCTCCACCTGCTCCTGCCAGGCGGCATCGAAGGGCCGGGTGAGGGCGCCGATGGCGAGCGTTGCCGCCGCCTCGGGGCTGGAGCCGAAGGCCAGCGCCAGCACGCAGCGGCGCGGCAGCTCGCCGGTGAGCGCGACATTGCCGGGGCCGGCCGAGCCGTATTCCCGGCACATCGCGCCGTTGTGCGCGAAATCCTGCCAGCCGTCGCTGGTGCCGACGTAGCCCGCACTGGCGCGGCCCCAGGCGTCGCGCTGGTGCTCATCGACCGCGGCCAGCGCGAGCCAGTTCGATGCCGTGCCTGCGGCACCGGCCTGCAGCAGGCGCCGGCCCGCGTGGCAGGCCACCTCGGCGAGGTTGTCGTGACCGGTGCCATCGATGTGGGGCGCAAGCAGGGCGTGGGGGCGCAGCGCGGGATCGCCGTCGAGGCTGACCTCGATGAGCAGCGCATCGCGGTGCGGATCGCCGACGATGCGCAGTGCCAGCGTGAAGCGCTCGTGGCTGTGCACGATGTGCAGCGCCGGGATGCCGGGTGCCGGGGTCTCGATGCGGTAGCGGGCGAGGCGCTTGACCTCGCACCAGAAGCCCGCGCCGTCGGCAACGATGAAGCCGAGGTCGCGGATCTGCGGTGTGTCGATGCGGGGGAAATAGACCTCGTTGATGATGCCGAAGCCGACCGTGAACCACAGGCGTGCCGGGCCGAGCGAGGCGCCGACCATGTCCTTCGCGCTGCTGGTCCAGGTCGGAGGGATGCCCGGGGCACCGGGCGCGGGCGCACCCCGGGGGCCGCCACCCGCGGCGGGCGCCATCACCCTGTCCCACCGTGCAGCGCCGGGCCCAGCAGCCGGCCCGCCGCTGCATCGGCGATGATCCGCGCGCGGGCCTGCGCCACCCGTCCGGCGGGGATGGCGGGATCGGCGGCGACCAGCCGTGCCAGCATCGCCGCCTTGTCGGCCCCGCAGACCAGCCAGAGCACAGAGCGTGCGGCGGCGAGCACCGGCAGCGTGAGCGTCATGCGGCGATGCCCGTGGTGGGCTGGCGTGGCGGCCACCCAGCGATCCTCGATGGCGGGCGTGGGGTCGCCCGGGAACAGTGATGCGGTGTGCCCGTCCGGGCCGAGGCCGAGGTGCACCAGGTCGAGCACGGGCGGCGTGCCGGCCAGGTCCGCCAGGGTGGCGGCATAGGCCGCGGCCGCGCTGGCCAGGTCGGCGCCCTCCACCGGCATCGGGTGCAGCCGGCCTGCCGGCAGGCCGGCGGGTGCGGCCAGCTCCCGCCCGATGTGGGTCCAGTTGCGATCCGGGCTCCCGGCGGGGGCGGCACGCTCATCGACCTGGAAGAGATCGATGCGATCCCAGCCGGGCTGCTCGCGCGCCAGCGCCGCGAACATCGGCAGGGGCGTCGTGCCGCCGCTCAGCGCGAGCAGGCAGCGCCCACGCTCGCGCAACGCCTGGTGCGCGTGTGCGCAGATGAACGCGGCAGCCCGCCGGGCCGCGGCCGCCGGGTCGGGCAGCAGTTCGATGCCGATCCGCATGTCTGCCTCCAGCTGCGGCTGGCGGCCCCGTCATCTGGTGGAACGACGGCGGGCGCCACCGCTGTGCAGGGGCTATTATCAGCGCCCTGTGGGAGAAGATGAATTCTTCATGCGCCAGGCGCTCGACCAGGCCCGCCAGGCGGCTGCGGTGGGCGAGGTGCCGGTGGGCTGCGTCATCGTCAGCGAGGGTCGGGTGGTGGCCGCCGGGTTCAACCGGCCGATCTCCCGCCACGACCCGACCGCGCACGCCGAGATCGAGGCGCTGCGCGCCGCCGGGGACGCGCTCGGCAATTACCGCCTCGGCGGGTGCACGCTCTACGTGACGCTGGAGCCCTGCGCGATGTGCACCGGCGCCATGGTGCACGCGCGCATCACGCGGCTGGTCTACGGCGCCGCCGACCCGAAGGCGGGTGCGGCCGGTTCGGTGTTCGATCTCGCGCGGGCCGCGGCGCTCAACCACCGCATGGACGTCAGCGGCGGGGTGCTGGCCGCTGAATGCCGGGAGCTGCTGCAGGGATTCTTCCGCGAGCGGCGCTAGCCGGGGGGGGCGCCTGGCAGTCCCTCAGCTGGTCTCGCCATTGCTGCCGCGGCGCGCGGCAAGACGCGTGGGCGTGCCCTTCGGGGGCGCTGCCTCGGTCTGCAGCGGGGCGGGGGAGCGCTGCTGCATCCAGCCGGGCAGCGGCAACTCCTCGCGGGTGGTGTAGGCCAGGAGGTTGAAATAGGCCTGCACGTTGTCGACGAACCAGACGGTCTCGCCGCCGCGGGCATAGCCGTGGCGTGACTGGGCGGCGAAATCCGGGTCAGCCAGTTTCTTCACCATGGGGCGCACGTGGACCCAGCGGTTCCAGTCGCTCCCGCCCGCGCGGGTGAAGCGCCGCGCATCGAGCAGGTGGCCCAGCCCCATGTTGTAGGTGGCGAGCGCGAAGGCCGTGCGGTCGGGTTCGGAGACGTCCGCGGGGATGCGCTTGAGGATGTGCGCCAGGTAGCGCGCGCCGCCACGGATGCTCTGCAGGGCGTCGGTGCGGTCCTCCACCCCGAATGCGGCAGCGGTCTCTTCGGTGAGCATCATCAGGCCACGCACGCCGGTCGGGGAGACCGCCTGCGGGTCCCATTTGGATTCCTGGTAGCCGATGGCCGCCAGCAGGCGCCAGTCGATGCCGAACTCATCGGCCACGGACTTGAAGTGCTGGCGGTAGGCCGGCAGCTTCGCGCGGACGTCGGCGAGGAACTGCCGGGTGCCCACATAGTTGGGCCGCGCCTGGTGGCCGTAGTAGTCGTCCATGATCCGGTCGAGGTCACCGTTCGCGCGGATGCGGGCGAAGTAGCGCTCGGCGGCGCGCCGCAGGCTGGTATCGGTCCGCCGGGGGAAGGCCCAGGCCACCGACTCGCCCTCGGCCAGGTTGAAGGCGACGCGGATCTCGGGAATGTAGCTGCGGTAGACGGCGAAGGTGTTGGACTTCACCACCGTGTAGTCCAGTGCCCCGGCGACCACCCGGTTCAGGAGTTCGTTCTGGTCGGCGTGCGGGTTTTCCGTCCACACCAGGTCAGGCACCTGGGCCTGGGCACGGGCCAGCGTCTTGACATAACTGCTGCCCGAGGAGACTTCCAGCCGCTTGCCGCGCAACTGCGCCAGGTTTTGCGGCCGGCGCCGGCCATCCCGGTACACGAGGTGCTCGGTGACCTGCTGGTAGACCGGACCGAAGTCCACCACGCGCTCGCTGTCGGGGTTGATGGTCAGGCCGGCTGCCGCGAGGTGGGCCCGGCCGGCGACCAGGGTCGGCAGGACCTCGGTGGCCTTCTCGACCACGATCAGCCGCAGCTGCACGCCCAGTTCCCGCGCAAAGCCGCTCAGCAGCTGGTATTCCGGTCCCTGTGGCCCGCTCGCATCCAGGTAATAGGCGGTCGGACTGTTGCGGGTGACCACCCGCAGCTCACCCGTGCGCTGTACCTCCTCGAGGAGGGAAGGCGGGCGGGCGCAGGTGCCCAGCAGCCCGGCCGCGCACAGCAGTAATCCGAATTTCAGGCGGGTGGCCAGCAACCTCGAATGCCTCCGTCCACCGGGTCCACCCGGTGGATAGCCCAGACGCGGGGCGAACGTTACCATGCCCCTTGCGGCTTCGGCCATTGTCACGGGTCACCATTATCGGGCGCCGCATTATGTATATAATCTTTGAAAACAATATGTTGAAGTGTTTTTATGATCTCGTTGCTGACATGGCGGCGGCTGATCCGGGTGCCTTTCCGTGGCTGCCATGACCACCGGGAC
The DNA here is from genome assembly GCA_020853135.1 of Gammaproteobacteria bacterium. Taxonomy (GTDB): domain Bacteria; phylum Pseudomonadota; class Gammaproteobacteria; order Steroidobacterales; genus QUBU01. Next base: position 3,214 of record JADYZO010000104.1, on the reverse strand, counting down.
GCCGGCCGAATGGGGTGACTGGTGCCGCGCCCGGGGCCTCGACCCGGCCGAGGTGCGTCTCGTCTTCGGCCGCTACCGCGCCTACCGCGGCTACTACGAGCGCGGGCGAGGCGAGCCCCCGCTGCCGCTCGAGAACTGGTTCACCTTCTACCGGATGGAGGCAGCCAGCGAGGCCGAGCAGGCCACGCCCGCCGCCTCCGGGTGCTCGGTGGACCCCGGCGCCCGCAACCGTGGCGCCGTCACCCGGCCCGCCGAGTTCCTCGACGCGCTGGCCCGGCTGGCGGCACTGGAGTAACAAAGGTGTCAGACTTATTTTCCCTTCTCCGCGCCAAGGCGCGGCCGGCCTGAGGCCGGGAAGCGGAGACCCATGACCGCACGAAAACTGGAGTCCGTGATACCCGGCGTGGCCACTTCGGACGGGGCCGGGGTCCGGCTGCGGCGCAGCCTCGGCAGCCGCCGGGATCTGCGCTGTGACCCCTTCCTGATGCTCGATGAATTTTCCTCCGACAACCCGGATGACTACATCGCCGGCTTTCCGCCGCATCCCCACCGCGGTTTCGAGACCGTGACCTACATGCTCGATGGCCACATGCGCCACGAGGACAGCGTCGGCAACCGTGGGGACCTCGGGCCCGGCGACGTGCAGTGGATGACTGCGGCACGGGGTATCGTCCATTCGGAGATGCCCCGGCAGGAAGCCGGACGCATGCGCGGCTTCCAGCTGTGGGTCAACCTCCCCGCTGCAGAAAAGATGAAGCCGCCCGCCTGGCGTGACATCCGCGCGGCGGAGATCCCCGTCGTCATGCTGGCAGGGGGCGGCGAAGCGCGCGTCATCGCCGGGGTGTTCGAGCAGCCGGACGTGCACCAGGCGGGGCCAATCCTCGGGCTGTCCACCGAGCCCCGGTACTTCGATCTGCGCCTGCCCGCCGGCACCGCACTGCGCCTCCCCACCCCGACCGGGCACAACGCCTTCCTTTATGTATATGAAGGCGAGGCTGCGGTCGGGGAGGATGGGGATGTCAGGCCACTGCCTCCGCACGCCGCCGGCCTCCTGACTCCCGGGGATCACGTGGACATCCGGGCCGGCAAGGCCGGTGCCGCGCTCCTGTTCCTCGCCGGCAGGCCCATCGGTGAACCCATTGCCCAGTACGGGCCTTTCGTCATGAACACCCGTCAGGAACTCGACCAGGCGCGTGCCGATTACGAAAGTGGGCGGCTCGGTAGCTGAACAGGCGCCTCCGGTCGCCTATAATCCGCGCTCTCGCGTTCCCGGAGGGATGCCGGAGCGGCTAAACGGCCCTGACTCGAAATCAGTGGGACGGAAACGTCACGGGGGTTCGAATCCCTCTCCCTCCGCCAGTTCATTTTGCAGAGACATCCCAAGAGACCAGATAACCCAGCGTAACTGCTGGGTTTTTGTGTCTGTATCTTCGTCTCAGGACTGGCGGCGGTGCCTGCGTACCCGCCACAAAAAGCTGATAATCTCATCCATCTTTAGCACCCGGCAGCCGCCGGCTGCCACGGTACAAGGGCAGGACAGCGATGGGCGACTACATCAGCGCATGGCAATGCATCGGCTGCGGCAGGCTCGAGGCCCACGGGGACTGCGTCGGCATCTGCCAGGACCGGAAGGTGCGCCTGGTCCATGCCAGCGATCACGAGGCGCTGCAGGCGGAGGTCGAGCAGGCCCGCCGGCGCAGTGCCGCGCTGGAAGCCGTGGTGCGCCAGATCGCCAGCGTCACGCCGCGCGGCGGCGAGTGGGAACGCACCTACAAGGCACTCCAGGAGTCGGCCCGGCGCGCGCTGGCTGCTGCACCGGGCGTAGCGGCTCCGGCCGATCCCCCGCCGGAGGCAGCGGGTGTAACCACCCGCAGCCGCTGAGCCGGCAGCGCCAGCCCCAGCCCCAGCCCCAGCCCCAGCCCCAGCCCCACGCAGCCACCGCGCCAGCCATGCCGCTGCCGTTCTACACCGTCGGTCATTCCACGCGGTCGATCGAGGAGTTCGTCGTGCTGCTGCGCGTGGCAGAGGTGGAGCTGCTGGTCGATATCCGCAGCGTGCCGCGCTCGCGGCGCAACCCGCAGTACAACGCCGATGTGCTGGCATCGGAGCTCGCCCCGCACGGGATTGGCTGGGAGCGCATCGCAGAACTCGGCGGCCTGCGCGGCCACTCGAAGATGGTGCCGCCCGGGGTCAACGGCTTCTGGGAGAACGAGAGCTTCCACAACTATGCGGACTACGCACTCTCGGATGCATTCCGCACCGGTTTCGACCGGCTGGTGACGCTCGGCCGCGAGCGGCGCTGCGCGGTGATGTGCGCCGAGGCGGTCTGGTGGCGCTGCCACCGGCGCATCGTCGCCGACCACCTGCTTGCGCGCGGGGAGACGGTCTTCCACCTGATGGGCGAGGGACGCATCGAGCCCGCACGCCTGACCGCGGGTGCGCGCATCGAACCGTCGGGCATGGTGGTCTACCCGGCGCGGCCCGACCCGCCCGTCACCGATCGTGGCTGAAGGGCGGCCCGGGTTTCGTCGCCGGGCCTGCGGGAATTAGGCACATGCGCGAGGGTGTGCCCCATATGCCGGAATGTCCTGCCCGCCGGCCCGGCACAGGCGCATAATTCCCGCGTTCATCCCATCCGAGTACTGCAGCCGGTTGTCATGTCGACACGCAGCACCGCAGTCCTGCTGGTCACCACCTGGGCGTTTACCGTCTGCTTCGCGGTGTGGATGATGTTCGGCATCATCGGCATCCCGATCCGCGAGCAGCTCGGGCTGACTGCGTTCGAGTTCAGCCTGCTGACCGCGACGCCGGTGCTGAGTGGTGCGTTGTTCCGCCTGCCGCTCGGCATCTGGACGGACCGCTTCGGTGGCCGCCGCCTGATGCTGGTCCTGCTGCTCGGCTGCGCTGCCCCGGTGTGGCTCTCCGCCTACGCGACCGTGCTGTGGCAGTTCCTGCTGCTTGGCCTGGCGCTCGGGCTGGTCGGCGCTTCCTTCGCGGTTGGCACGCCGTACGTGACGCGGTTCTTCCCCAGGGAGCGGCGCGGTTTCGCCATGGGGTTCTTCGGCGCCGGCACGGCGGGCGCGGCCCTTAAGGAAGGTCTGATTTACCAGCCATGAAACTGATGGGCGGTACAGGATCGACTCCCGCGGTCATGAAGTGGCCCGGTTGTACGCCAACCGAGCCGGTTTCCGGCTCCAGATGCTGCATTCGACGG
>JADYZO010000103.1 GCA_020853135.1 Gammaproteobacteria bacterium | reverse complement strand
CCGGTGGGCGCCAGGACCACGGGAAACGGGCCCGCTCCTGCCCGGTCGCCGGGTGCGGGTGGTCCGTCCGGCGGGGCGGAGATGGCGCACCGGGAGTCATCCATACCGGCCTGCCGAGGCTCTGAACAACCATGAACTACGATCCAGAGCAATACTGGGAACAGCGCTACGCGCAGCTGAACCTGCACAATTCCGGCCATCGCGACCTGCCGGAGGCCTACAACCTCTGGCTGTACCGGCGCAAGCAGGCGGTGTTCAGGCGCGGCATGGGCCGCGTGGGCCTGCCGCTGCGCGGAGCGAAGGTGCTCGAACTCGGCTCCGGCACCGGAGCGTACCTGGATTTCTGGCGGCGCGAGGGTGTCGGCAGCCTGACCGGGCTGGACCTGAGCGCCTCGGCGGTGGAATTCGTCAGTGCGGGCTATCCGGAGTTCAGGTTCCTCCACCGGGACGTGACGGCCCCGGGGCTGGCGGCCGATTGCGGTACGGGATTCGACCTCGTCACCGCGCTCGATGTGCTCTACCACGTCGTGGACGACAGCCTGTTTGCCGCGGCACTGGAGAACATCCATGCGGTGCTCCGGCCTGGCGGAGTGTTCGCCGTGCATGACCTGTTCCTGCACCACGCGACGGAACACCACGAGTACATCCGCTGGCGGTCGCTGGCGGACTGGGAGCAGGCGCTGGGCCGGGCGGGATTCGTGATCGCGGGACGGTTGCCGATATTCTTCCTGATGATCCAGCCGAATGACGCCAGGACCCCGCGGGCTGCGGCGCTCATGGACCGGCTGTGGGCCTGGACGAACCGCTTCGTCCACAAGGCGCCAGGCCTGATGGCGCCGGTTCTCTATGCCGCAGACACGGCGCTCGCCGCCGTGCTCCGGGAAGGCCCCTCGATGGAACTGCTGCTTGCCCGCCGCAGGGACTGACGGCGGCGTGCAGGCGGCGTGCTCCCCGCTCCCGCCCGCCGACTGGGATGCGTATGTGGGCGAGCATGCCCACGCCAGCGCATTCCATGCGGCGGCTGCCGTCCTGGTCGGCCAGCAGGCCTTCAGGCTGCCGGTCCACTTCATCACGGCACGTGACGGGGATGGCCGGCTGCGCGGCGTCCTCCCGCTGGTCGAGCAGGTGCTCATTCCGCGGACACGTTGCCTCGTGTCGCTGCCGTTCTGCACCTATGGCGGACCGCTCGCGGACGATGACGTGGCGCTCGGCAGCCTGCTGCTGGCCGCCGAGGAGGTTGCCCGGCAGAGGCGGGCGGCGCGTCTGGTCATCCGCCACGTTGCGGAGATGCCGGCCATCCCGTATCCGGCGGCGCTCGACAAGGTGTCCATGGTGCTGGCGCTGCCCGACACCCGGGAGGAACTTGCGCGGCGATTCGGTTCCAAGCTGCGCTCGCAGATCCGGCGGTCCGATCGCGCGAAGCCGGTCAGCGTGGTCGGCCATGCCGGGCTGCTGGGGGACTTCTACGGCGTGTTCTGCAGCGTCATGCGGGACCTGGGCACACCGGTGTATCCGCGGCGGTTCTTCGATGCCGTGCTGGCGGCGCTTGGCGACCGGGCGTCCGTGCTGGTGCTCTATCTCGACCGCGCCCCCGTGTCGGCGGCCATCCTCGTGCAATGGCGGGACATGATCGAGGTGCCCTGGGCGGCGACGCTGCATGCGGTGAATCCGCTGGCCGTCAACATGCGCCTCTACCAGGAGCTGCTGCACCTGGCCATTGACCGCGGCTGCACGAAATTCGACTTCGGGCGCTGCACGCGTGGCAGCGGCACCTACCGCTTCAAGGCGCAGTGGGGCGCCGAACCGGTCCAGCTGTACTGGCGGACCCATGTCCCCGGGGCCGCGGGTGCGGCAACGGCCGTGCTGGACAACCGCGCGAAATTCGACGCGGCCGTGAAGCTCTGGAGCCACCTGCCCCTGTGGATGGCCAACGCCATCGGGCCGTACGTCAGCCCCAGGTTGCCGTGGTAGGGGGTGTCCGGCCCCTGACCGCTACTGCTGCCGGCGCTTCGGCATGACGACCGCCAGCAGCAGTGCGACGACGAAGGCAGTGAGCACGAGCCCCATCTGCAGGGCATATTCGGCGGGCTTCGACCAGACTTCGTCGTACAGGCCCCATTCGTGGCCGAACTCAATGGCGATCCAGAAAATACCCGCCGTGGGGATGGAGTAACGCACCGCCGCCAGTACGCGCGTGAAGCGGGCCAGCCGCAGCAGCAGGTAGAAGCTCCAGGCGATGAAGCCGAAGCCGGCGACATAGGTCACCGGGTTGTGCGGGCCGACGAAGCGCGGATCGATGAGGAACAGCGACACCGCATAGCAGAACCAGATGACGTAGAGCACCTCGATGAAGGTGATCCTGGCGAAATTGCGGCTGGCTGCCGCCGTGCCGCGGGAGACGTCGATGCCGCAGCGGCGCTGGATCCAGACAAAGGCGTTGCAGCGCGTATCGCGGTTGAATACGAAGAAGGGCAGCGTCGCGAACAGCAGGCCGGCGGTGGCCTGCACGAAGAGCAGGCTCGCGGTGAGGACCGGCTCGCCATCCACCTGCAGGGGACCCATGCCGATGTAGTCCGGGTTGAAGCGGAAGGCCAGCTCGATCCAGCCCGACCACACCAGGTGCCCGGCGATGAAGCCGAACCAGGTGCCGATGGCCTCGGAACTGCGCAGCGAGGCGTAGACGACCATGGCCACCGCCACGGCCCCCACGCCGAGGCTGACCAGCTCCTGGCGGCCGTCCGGGACTGCGCGATTGATCAGGCTGAGCATGCTGTGCATCACCGGCACGATGCCGAGGACCGCGGCGAAGGCAAAGATGCCCACGAACGGCGGGCGGTACAGGCCAGCCAGGGCCGGCACGGGCAGGGTGTTTGCTGACATGGTTGATGTCCTCCCTTGGCGGGAGCGTAGCACGGCGCAGGAGGACACACATCGGCGACCCTGTGCAGTCGCCGGCGCGCCTGCCCGCCGTTACACTGCCCGGCGGGGGCGGCGGTGGGCCGGCGGGATTCCGGGGCGATGCCTGGGGGGGCACAGGATGAAGACAAAAGCAGGATGCCGGAGCGTGCGGGGGTCCGGTTCCGGTGGACATGACCGCCGGGCTGTACTCAAGGCCATGGCTGCGGGTGCGGCGGGCCTGCTGTTGCCGCGCGCGTTCGCGGCCGGCCGGCCCGGTGCGCGCGATGCGGATGTCATCGTCGTCGGCGCCGGCCTCGCGGGGCTGCAGGCGGCGCTGCTGCTGCAGGAGGGCGGGCTCGATGTCCTCGTGCTCGAGGGCAGCAGCCGCATCGGCGGGCGCGTCTGGTCGCTCGACAACGTCCCCGGGAGGCCCGAGGCGGGCGGGGCGGAGATCGCTCCGGGCTATGCCCGCATGCATTCGCTGGTCCAGCGCCTGGGCAACATCGAGCTGGCGGGCTGGATGCAGTATCAGGGCAACCAGGGCTTCGCCATCCTGGACGAGGGCCGGCTCGGTTCGCTGGAGGACTGGAAGAAGGGCGCCGCCGCGAGCCGCTTCAGCGAGCAGGAGCGTGCGCGGTTCGGTCCCATGGGACCCTTCGGCGTGGCGCTCGGCTACCTGCCGCGCCCCAATCCCCTGCGTGATCTCGACAGCTGGCTCGACAAGGGTTTCGCCCCGCTGGACATGCCGCTAGACGACTACCTGCGCAAGCAGGGGGCCAGCGAGGAAGCACTGCGCTTTGCCGTCCCGCGGGTGGCGGCCGACAGCGTCCACGCCATGTCGACCCTGGCGCAGTTGCGCTCGGCGCGGTTCTCGGAGGCCATGGGCGCGATGGACGGGCTGCAGATCTTCGCGCAGGGCACGAGCCGCGTCCCCGAGGGCATGGCCGCCCTGCTCAGGCGCGCAGTGCGCCTGCGGACCCGGGTCACCGGTCTCCGGACCGGCAGGGAGGGTGCCGAGGTGGCGCTGGCGGACGGCTCGAAATTGCGCGCCGGCCACGTCGTCTGCACCGTGCCGCTGCCGGTGCTGCGCCGGCTGCGCATCGATCCGGCACTGCCCGCCCCGGTGGCGCAAGCCGTACGCAACCTCCCGTACAGCACGGCGATGAGCATCTTCTTCGCGATCCGGGAACCGTTCTGGGAGCAGGACGGCCTGCCGGAGTCGACCTGGAGCTGCGGCCGGTTCGGCCGGGCCTTCGTGCGCAGGTCCCCGCGCGGGGAGCACCTGTGGTTCTACAAGTCAGGAGCGGCGGCGGTGCCGTACCGGGCCATGGCACCTGCGCAGCTGATGAAGGTCGCGACGCGGGAACTGCACGAGGCGCGCCCGAGCACCGTCGGGCGCATCGAGGCCACGTTCGCGGTGAACTGGAGCACCAGCCCGTGGACCCTGGGGCACCTGGCCAGTCGCGGTCCGGGTGACATCAGCCGTCACGGCAATGATTTCGCCACGCCCCACGGTAACATCCACTTTGCCGGTGAACACAGCTCGGTGATGATGCTCGGGATGGAGGGCGCGCTGGAGTCGGGCGAGCGTGCCGCGATCGATATCCTGAAGGAACTGGTCTGAATCCGGCCAGCGTCAGGTGACCGCACTCGGCCGGGCGGCGATGGCATCGCGCCAGCGCTGCAGCGCCTGCAGGCCCTCGGCGGCGGGCGAGAGCTTGACGAGGCGGGCGAACTCGAGCGCGCAGAAAGCGGTGATGTCGGCGATGGTGAAGCGCGTGCCGGCAATGAACGGGCGGCCGGCGAGTTCCTGGTCGAGCCAGCGGGCATGTGCGCGGGCGCGGGCGGCCTGGACCTGTGCGTAGTCGGGGAACTGCCGGCCTTCGAGCACCGCGAGCGCCGGGTGTGAATGGCGCACCCAGTCCCTGATGGCGAATCCCAGGCCCAGCTCGACACGCCGGTCCCACATCTCGATTTCCGCGCGCTCGCGTGGCGTGCGACCGAGGAGGTTCGGCTCCGGGTGCAGGCTCTCCAGGTAGCCCGAGATGGCGCGCGTCTCGGCGAGCATCGTGCCGTCGTCGAGTTCCAGCACGGGTACCTGCACCGCGGGATTCAGCCGCTGGAATTCTTCGCGCCGGTGTTCGCCCTTGAGGAGGTCGACCTCGATGCGCTCGATGCCCGTGATGCCCTTCTCGGCGATGAACATTTCCACCCGGCGGGGGTTGGGTGCGCGCGCTGCGGTATGGAGTTTCATGTCGGGACCCTGGGGGCTGGCTGGCAGATGATCATACCGCCGTGCCCGGGCGGGCGGGGCCGGCTGCGGGGCCTGTCCGCCGGCGAGGCTGGACACATCGGGTTGTTATGTCATTATATCCTCACGTCAAATGGGGTTGACGCGTTCCGCACGGGGACGGGATCCGGGTGCGGGGCTGGTTGACTGGAATTCCTTCCAACCAATCGAGGGGGCTCGACTTGAACAGGAAATATCACAGGGGTAACACCAGGATTGCCTGCGTGGCCGGCATCGCTGCAGCGGTGGTGTCCGCCCTGCCGCTTCCCGCCGCGGCACTCGACGAGATCATCGTCACGGCAAAGCAGCGCGAGCAGGACCTGCAGGAGGTTCCGCTCTCCATCTCGGTGATGAACGAGGAGCAGCTGGAGCGCAGCCGGGTCACCGAACTCCGGGGTCTGGCGGAGATCACGCCCAACCTGGTGTTCATCGCCGGCTCGGGGCGTGAATCGCCCAGCACGCTGGCCATCCGTGGCGTGGCGCCGAATACCGGTGACATCCGCCTGCAGGGTGTCAGCGTCTTCCTCGATGGCGTGTACGTGGGTGGCGCGGTCCAGAGCCTCGACCTGACCCAGCTCCAGCGCGTCGAGGTGCTGCGCGGCCCGCAGGCGACGACCTTCGGGCGGCAGACATACGCCGGGGCGCTGAACTACGTCACCAGATCGCCACGCACGGACACCCTGACCGGCGTCGCCAAGATGAGCTTCTCCTCCAATGAAGGATCCGCCCAGGACAACTGGCAGTTGACGGGCGGCATGCAGATGCCCCTGCTCGCCGACCGCCTGTGGCTGGAGGTCGGCGGCACCAAGAAGGTGATGGGGGCCATGGCGGAGAATGGCTCGATCGTCAACCGGGGCACGGCAAACCAGTATCTGCGCACGATCGAGGCCGGCCGCGAGGAGACCCGGTCCCTGACCGCGGCCGTGCTGTTCGAGCCCCTGGAGAACCTGTCGATCAGGATCCGCGGGATCCTCAGCAGGGACCGCGATGGCCCGCCGCTGACCGTGGCGCTGCACCCGCAGGAATGGGCGGCGAATGGCCTCAATGTCGTGCAGCGCGGGGCGGGGATCGTGACCCCGACGGACGCCGGCCTCCTCTGGCCGCAGGACCAGCTCGAGGCACCGTCGGCGGCTGCGGTAAGCTGTGATTCGGTTGCCGGGCGGCCCACGGACTGCGGCGTCGACCGTGATCGCAACTTCCTCTCGTCCGACATCACCTACAAGCTCAACGGCTACCAGCTGACCTACTTGGCCGGCTGGGCCGACGATGAGCGCTGGAGCAATTCCGACCTGTACTTCCGCGGGGCGAGCCCCGATCCCTTCTTCGGGACCGCGCCCTACAACCGGCCGCTGCCACCCGCCCCGGCCACTGCCAAGAGCTCCGCGTTCTTCTCGGCGCAGCGGCAGTACTACACCAACCAGAGCCACGAATTGCGCATCCTGTCCCCGGGTGACGGCCCGCTGACCTGGCGTGCCGGCCTCTACTATTTCTCCGAGAAGGAGCGCTTCTACGTAGCCTCGGCCCAGAGCCCGACCAACCCCAAGGGCCGCTTCCGCGCTCCCCAGGAAGTGGAGAACTATGCGGTGTTCGGCGGCTTGTCCTACGCCTTCAACGAGCAGTGGTCGGTCGAACTCGAGGGCCGGCTGCAGCGGGAAAAGAACCGGCTGAAGGAGTGCCTGCCAGGGCAATGCCAGTCGACCAACGTCCGAACCGCCACCACCACGAAGACGGACGACGACTTCCTGCCGCGGGTCACGGTCATGTACAAGCCTGACCAGGACGTCATGCTCTACGCGCTGTTCTCGCAGGGCACGAAGGCCGGGCGGTTCAACACCAGCATTGCCACCAACTTCCTCTATGTCGAGCCTGAGGAGCTGAACAACTACGAAGTCGGCGCCAAGACCGCCTGGCTCGATGGCCGCCTGAAGGTCAATGGTGCAGCCTACCGGCTGGACATCAAGAACCAGCAATTCTCGGTCGTCTTCCTCGATACCTCGGTGACTCCGGCCGTGCCGCGCACCGCCTTCCAGAACATCGGCAAGTCCGATGCCTGGGGCCTCGAGCTGGACGGCAGTTTCCAGATCGACGAGCGCTGGAGTACGTCCGCCGGCCTCGGTTATGCCTCGCAGGAATACAACAACAATTTCTTCCCGGATGACGTCAACCTGCGGCGCCTGTTCAACGGGGAGAGCTTCAAGGGCAAGACCTCCATCAATGTGCCGGAATGGACCGCCTATGTGTCGGCGCAGTACGTGCTGCCGCTCGGCCAGGAGAAGAACCTGATCTTCGACGGCAACATCACCTACCGTGGCGAGTCCTACGCCGACCAGGCCAACCTCGCCGAAATTCCCGGCATCACGCGGGTCAACCTGCGCGCCACGTTCGCAACAAAGCACTGGGAGGTGGCGGCCTTCGTGCGTGACCTGTTCGACAACGACGAGCCGATTGGCGGGCTGATCAACGCCACCAACGTCTGTACCTATCTGCCTGCCCCCAACCCCTACCCCAACCAGCGCTGCATCGGCGTGGTGATCGACCGGGGACGGGAAGTGGGTGCGCAGTTGAACTACCGCTTCTAGCCGCAGTCCGGTCCGCGCAGGCAGCCCGGGTCCGCCACGTCATGGCGGGCCCGGGCTGTCGCCTTTCCGCCCCCCTGGGGACACCACGCTGGTGCGCCCGATCCCGGACAGCCGCCAGTCCGCCATCCGTGAACGACGTCCGCGGGCGGCGCCTTGCTCCGGGGTATCATCCGCGCGTGGAGGAATGAGCCCGTGTGTGGTCTGACAGGCATCTGGCATCCGGACGAGCGTCCCGCGGACGCCGTGGCCCTGCGTGCGATGACGCGTGCGCTGGTGCATCGCGGTCCGGACGACGAGGGTTTTCACCTCGAGGCAGGCATTGGCCTGGGCCACCGCCGCCTCTCCATCATCGACCTCGCGACAGGCCAGCAACCGCTGTGCAACGAGGATGGGACCATCTGGGTTGCCTTCAACGGCGAGATCTTCAACTACGTGG
>JADYZO010000102.1 GCA_020853135.1 Gammaproteobacteria bacterium | reverse complement strand
GCGGTGAACTCGCGGTAGGCGGCCTCGAACTCGGGCGGCACGATGACCCGGCCACCCTCCACCCGCGTGCCCTGCGCGTCGCCCACCCGGTTGGTCGGCGCGATGACGTTGCCCGCCAGCTGGGCGGCCTCGGCCAGCACCGCCTCGACGAGGTCCACTGTGGCGTCCTCATGGCCGGGCAGGCGGCTGACGGCCTCCAGGCCGGCGAGGTGGCGCAGGACGAACAGCATTTCCCCGACGGGGGCGTGGTACTCGGACATGTCGGGCCAATCCCGTGGCGGCCATGAAGGCCGCGTATTCTAGGGGAAAAGTCCGGCGGACCGCGATGACCGCGGTCCCGGACGGGGCCCCTGCCTGCTACCATGCCCCGCCATGCACGTCCTCACCATCGTCTGCCCGGATACCACCGGCATCGTCGCCGCGGTGGCGGGCTACCTCAGCGCCCAGGGCATCTTCATCGACGAGTCCGCGCACTTCGGCGACCCGCAGACGCGGCGCTTCTTCATGCGCACGCGTTTCACGCCCGGGGGCACGTTCTCCCGCACCGCCTTCGCCGCGGGCTTCCGCCCCATCGCCGAGCGCTTCGGGATGGACTGGCAGGTGCACGACCTCAAGGTCCTGCCCCGCGTGCTGGTCATGGTCTCGCGCCACGACCACTGCCTGAACGACCTGCTCTACCGCTACCGTACCGGGGCGCTGGGCATGCAGATCCCGGCCATCGTCTCCAACCACATGGACCTCGCGCAGCTGGCCGAGTGGCACCGGGTGCCCTACTTCCACGTGCCCATCACCGCGGCCACCCGGCCGCAGGCCGAGGCACGGCTGCTCGAGATCATCGAGGACACGCAGGCCGAGCTCATCGTGCTGGCCCGCTACATGCAGGTGCTCTCCCCGGCGCTCTGCGCGCGCGTCCCCGGCCGGGTGATCAACATCCACCACTCCTTCCTGCCGGGATTCAAGGGCGCCAAGCCCTACCACGAGGCGCACGCCCGCGGCGTGAAGCTGATCGGCGCCACGGCGCACTACGTGACTGCGGACCTCGACGAGGGCCCGATCATCGAACAGTCCGTGGAGCGCGTGGACCACACCCAGTCGGTGGAGGACCTGGCCGCGGTCGGCCGCGACGTGGAGTGCCTGACCCTGGCCCGCGCGGTGAAACTGCACCTCGAGCACCGCGTGTTCCTCAACGGGCGGCGGACCGTCGTCCTGCGCTAGGCTTCGCGCCCTTGCAACGGAACGCCCCGATACCCCGGAGCGCTCCTTACGCGCTCTTGCGCACCTTCACCACCGGCCGCAGGAGTGCCGCCGCTTCCTGCAGCACGGCCTCGGTGGCCGGCCAGTCGATGCAGGCATCGGTCACCGACACGCCGTACTTCAGGTCGGCCAGGCTGGCGGGAATCTCCTGGTTGCCCCAGTTGAGGTTGCTCTCCAGCATGAGCCCGATGATCGAGCGGTTGCCCTTGGCCACCTGCTCGACGCAGTCCTTCGCCACCAGCGTCTGCAGCGCCGGGTCCTTGTTGGAGTTGCCGTGGCTGCAGTCGACGACGATGCGCGCGGGCAGCCCCGCCTTCTCCAGCGCCTGCTCCGTCAGGGCGATGCACACCGAGTCGTAGTTCGGCCGGCCGCCGCCACCGCGCAGCACGATGTGGCCGTAGGCATTGCCCCGGGTGTGGATCACCGAGGGGCGCCCGTCCTGGTTGATGCCGAGGAAATGGTGCGGCTGGCGCGCGGACTTCAGCGCATTCACCGCCACCTGCAGACCGCCGTCGGTGCCGTTCTTGAAGCCCACGGGTGTGGACAGGCCGCTCGCCATCTCGCGGTGGGTCTGCGACTCGGTGGTACGCGCCCCGATGGCTGTCCAGCTGATGAGATCCCCCATGTACTGGGGCATCACCGGATCGAGCGCCTCGGTGGCCGTGGGCAGCCCCATGGCGGCGAGGTCCAGCAGCAGCTTGCGCGCGGTGCGGATGCCCTTCTCCATGTGGAAGGTGTCATCCATGTCCGGATCGTTGATGAGGCCCTTCCAGCCCACCGTGGTGCGCGGCTTCTCGAAGTACACGCGCATGACCACCAGCAGCGCCTCCTGCACCGAGGCCGCCAGCGCCTTCAGCCGCCCGGCGTACTCCATCGCCGCGCCGACGTCATGGATGGAGCAGGGTCCGACCACGACGAAGAGGCGCGGATCGATCCCGTCGATGATGTTCCGCAGGGCGCGGCGGCTGTGCACCACCGTCGCGGCCGCCGCGGGCGTGAGTGGCAGCTCCGCCTTGACCACCGCCGGGGGCGGCAGGTCGGTCTGGGAGACGACATTGACGTTGTAGATGGAATCGCTCATCCGGCCATTTTGCCATCCGCGGCCGGGAATTGCCCGCCCCGGGGTCCCGCGGTTGCGGGCCGGGCGCCGGCCGCTAGAATGGCCAGCCTCACCCACCGGAGAACCAGAACATGGCCCATGCGTCCACCATGAAGCCCTTCGCCAGGGGCGACATCTTTATCGGCTCCACCCTGCTGAACCGCGAGGACGATGACCACGCCGGCGACGGACGCATCATCCAGTACGACAGCAACCTCAACGAGAAGGGCGTGCTGTGGACCGAGGGCACCACGCATCTCATCGGCGGCCTCGCCTTCGCCCCGGACGGCACGCTCTGGGCCTTCGACAGCAACAGCTACAGCGTCATCCGCGTCAGCCCCGAGGGCCGGCGGCTGCCGCAGATCCACTTTGCCGACCGCGCCTTCTCCAACATCAACTTTGCGGCAGACGGCACCATCTACCTCGGCGAGCACCTGGTGGGCAACACCGTGCGCCTGCGCCCGGGCAGCAAGCTCGGCACCACGCTATCGAAGATGCCGGGCACCGACCTCTTCGGCCATGGCCACCTGCTCCACTTCACCCAGGACGGCAAACTGCTGAAGGAATATGCCACCCCGGTCCACGGCGGCATGACCAGCTTCCTCGGGCTCACCAGCGCTGCGCTGCGCGCCGATGGCAAAACCATCCTCTACCTCTCCGAGCTGTCCGACGGCATCCGCGTCTACGACCTGGTCAATGACCGGCGACTGCCTGATTTCCTCAGCTATGCACCCGACAGCGGCCAGCTCGCGATCTCGATCATGTACACCTCCGATGGCCGGCTGCTCCACGTGCGTGCCAAGGGCCGGGAAGGCTTCTTCCTGGACGAACTGAGCGAGGCGGGCGAGGTGCTGCGCAGCTACACGCTGCCAGGGGCTGGCTGGGCCAGCATGGGCCGGTCCATCGAGAAGGACATCGTCCTGATGGGCAACTTCTTCACCGGCGAATTCGGGAAATTCAATCTGGCCAGCGGCGAGATGGTCGCCCGGGCGGCGACCGGCACGCAACGCTCGCTGGCGGGGCTGGCGCAGTACGGGGGCTGAGCACGGCCACGGCATGACAGCACTGGCCCGGCCGCCTCGGCAGCCGGGCCAGCGGGGTTCATGCAGCAATGCCGGGTTATCGATCCACGTCGGTGGCGTGCACCATGATGTCCGTCCGGGAAAAATCCCCGCCCTTGAACAGCAAGGAATCGCCCGTGACTTTCGCCAGCGCATAGGCGAAGCAGTCACCGAAGTTCAAGCCGGCGGGGTGACGGCCTTTGCCGAACCGGGCGTAGGCGCTGCGTGCCATGGCAGCCTGTTCGGCATCCACCGGCACGAGTTCGATGTCGGCTTTGGCGATGAACGAGTCCAGCGCCCGTCCCGCCTCGGTATGGCCAATGATCTACACGGTATCGTTCCCGCTGGCCCGGCGTCAAGGCCAGAGGTCCGGCAAACGGTCATGTAACGACATCGCGAACCCCGCTGCTGTCAATCGCGCTGGATGCGGGTGGACTTGCGCAGGGCAAGTTTTTCGTGACGTTGAGGCCCGCAGCGCCACAACTGGCTGCTTGCCTGGAATGCTGCTAGCGCGAATCGCCGGCGTCGCGCCGGATGGCTACACTGCCGGCAACATGGGGTTTGAACGTCCTATTCGCGTCCAGCCACAACGGTCTGTCGAGACTTCACTCCCGCGCCACGACAGTGTCGTACAGGCCATAGCGCGAGAGTCCCTCGTGGCTCTCGATCCCCGTATAGCTCAATGAGGCATCCTCGTAGCGCCTGAATGCGAACACGGCCTGGTTCATCTGCTCGGTGTTGAATACCTTGAGCCTTACGAGCAGGTGGAAATCCTTCACTGTCAGGCCAGTAACGATCCGGAAAAGGTCCGGCTCCAGTTTGGTGATGACATCCTGCAGGGTGTTCTCGCGAAAATCCGTCAGGTACATGAAGGCCGGGATACGGGTGGCGAACTTGATCAG
>JADYZO010000101.1 GCA_020853135.1 Gammaproteobacteria bacterium | reverse complement strand
GTGGCGAGCTTGGCGGCCACGGTGGGCATGCCGCCGGGGTGTGTGGTGAGCAGGAAATAGCCGTGGTCGAGGTACAGCGTCGGGCTGGGCGCCACCCACCTGACCTCGCCGGAGCGGTACTTCTCCAGGTAGGGCACGCCGTCGGCATCGGCCTCGTGGCCGTCGGCATCCACCAGCCGCGTCGGCTCGAACGCGGTGAACTCGTACGGGCGCTGCGGGTCGAGCAGCAGCACGCCGCGGTCGGCGTCGAACCGCAGCCGGAAGGGCCAGGGCACGTACTGCTTTGGCTTGAGCGCCAGGATGCGGTAGTCCTCCTGGCGGTAGTCCTCGGGCATCACCAGGTGCGAGATGAAGATGCCGACCCGGCCCATCGGCACCGGGTCCTGGTGCTTGTAGTACTCGAAGTAGTTGGGCGCCGCCAGCTGGGGCGGCGTGCGGTTGGCGTAGCGGTAGGCGCCGTAGCCGGAGACCACCAGCAACACGGCGAATGCCAACACGAAGAGGACGATGCGCTTGAGGATCTTCACGGCCGCTTCCCCGCCAGCAGTTCCCGGCTGACGATAGCCCGCGGCCGGGCATTGCGCCAGCCCTGCCGTCAGGCCGGCGCGTACCCGCGCAGGAGCGCGAGGAACTCGGCCCCGTAACGCTCCAGCTTCACCTGGCCGACGCCGGTGATGCCTAGGAGCTCGGCCTCGCCGAGTGGCCTGAGGCGGCTCATCTCCACCAGGGTCACGTCGCCGAAGACCACGTAGGGCGGCACGCCCTGCCGCCCGGCGATCTCCCGGCGCAGCGTGCGCAGCGCCTCGAACAGCGGCATGTCGCCCGGTGCCAGTTCAACAGGGCTCCGCTGCCGGGTGGCCCGGCGCGAGGGCCCGGCTGTCCTCGCGCGCAGCCGCGGGCGGGCCAGTTCCAGGGTGGCCTCGCCCCGCAGCAGCGGGCGGGCTGCCGGCGTGAGCTTCAGCACCGAATAGTCGGCGATGTTCTGCACCACATAGCCGCGGTGGATGAGCTGGCGGAGGATGGACAGCCACTCGGCTTCGCCGAGTTCCCGGCCGATGCCCCAGGTGGACAGCCGCTCATGGCCCAGCTGGCGGATGCGCGCGGTATCGGCACCGCGCAGCACCTCCACCACGTGCTTCATGCCGAAGCGCTGGCCGACGCGGTAGATGCAGGACAGCGCCTTGCGCGCCGCCTCGGTGGCGTCCATGCGCTCGGGCGGGTCCAGGCAGACATCGCAGTTGCCGCAGGGCTCCGGGAGGGTCTCGCCGAAGTAGCCGAGCAGCACCTGGCGCCGGCAGGTCAGGCTCTCGGCGAAGCCCACCATGGCCTGCAGCTTGTGGGCCTCGATGCGCCGCTGGTCCGGGTTGGCGGTTTCCTCCAGCATCTGCCGCGCCACCACCACGTCCTGGGTGCCGAACAGCAGCAGCGCCTCGGCCGGCAGGCCATCGCGCCCGGCGCGGCCGGTTTCCTGGTAATAGCCTTCGATGTGGCGAGGCACGTCGTGGTGGACGACGAAGCGCACGTTGGGCTTGTCGATGCCCATGCCGAAGGCGACAGTCGCCACCACGACCTGCAGCTCGTCGCGCAGGAAGCGCTCCTGCACCCGGTCGCGCACCGCGGCGGGCAGGCCCGCGTGGTAGGCCGCCGCCCGCAGGCCGCGGTCGGCGAGCCGGGTGGCGATCTCCTCCACCCGCTTGCGCGAGAGCGCGTAGACGATGCCCGACTCGTTGCCCTGGGTGGCGAGGAAGCCCAGCAGCTGGTCCATGGGCTGGCGCTTTTCCAGCACGGCGTAGCGGATGTTGGGCCGGTCGAAGCTGGTGACGTGCACCCGGGCATCGGCGAGCCGCAGCACCCGGACGATGTCCTGCCGGGTCTGCGGATCGGCGGTGGCCGTCAGCGCGATCATCGGCACGCCCGGCAGCCACTCGCGCAGCGCGCCGAGGGCGGCGTACTCGGGACGGAAGTCGTGTCCCCACTGGGACACGCAGTGGGCCTCGTCCACCGCCAGCAGCGCCACCTCGATTCCCGCCAGGCGCTGGATGAACTCCGGGCTCATGAGCCGCTCGGGTGCCACGTACAGCAGGTCGAGGTCCCCGGCATGCAGCCGCGCCAGCACACGGCGTGCGGTGGCCGCCTCCAGCGAGGAGTTGTAGCAGGCCGCCCGCACCCCGCTCGCCGCGAGGCCATCCACCTGGTCCTTCATCAGGGAGATGAGCGGGGAAACGACGATGCCCACGCCAGGCCGGTGCAGCGCCGGCAACTGGTAGCACAGCGACTTGCCGCCACCGGTGGGCATGAGCACGAAGGCATCGCGCCCGGCGATCAGGTCCTCGATGATCTCGCGCTGGTGCGGGCGGAATTCGCGCAGGCCGAAGACTGTGCGCAGCGAATCGAGGAGGGCGTCGGCCACCTCACCTGAACCCCTGCATGGCGCCGCCGATGACGAAGGGCACCAGCCAGACGCCCCAGGCCAGGGTGCTGAAGCGGTGGAAGTTGCGTATCGCCACTTCGTCGCCCCGCCAGAGCACGACGCTCGCCCAACTGCAGTGCGACAGCATCAGGAGCAGGGCCAGCGCGCCGGTGATGCCGTGGACTGCCGAGACCAGGTCCGGTGGCTGGTTTGCGGCAGCGGCAATGCGCGTCATCAGCCAGGTGCCGGCCAGGTCGGCCACGAAGCCCAGCCAGAACACGGTGAGGTGCCAGCCCTTCAGCCGCCCGACGAGGCGCTCGGCCCACACGGCGAGCGTGTAGAGCGCGAAAGCCGCCACGATGAACACGACCGACAGGGAAGTGATCGGCATGATGGCTTCGCCGGTGGCCGTGCCGCTCCCGGCCTACAGCCGCCTGGTGCGGTACGAAGCCGCGTGGTTCAGGTTGATCACGGCGAGCAGCAGCAGCGCGGCGCCGCCGTTGTGCGCGGTGGCCACCCACAGCGGCAGGCCGAACCACACCGTGCTGAGGCCCAGGGCGACCTGCAGGATCACGGCGGCGAGCACCAGCCGCCCGGCCCGCGCCACCTGGGGCGTGGACCGCTCGCTGCGCGCACTGCGGTAACCCACCACGAGCATCACGACGAGCGTGACGAGCGCACCCAGGCGATGGGTGAAGTGGATGGCCACCCGGGCCGCGGCATCGAGCACGCCCCCTTCGTAGTTGACGCCCAGCCCGCGCCACAGGATGAAGGCCTCGTGCCAGTCCGCCTGCGCCGGCCACCACTGCCCGAGGCAGCCCGGCAGGTCCGGGCAGGCGAGCGCGGCATAGTTGGAGCTCGTCCAGCCGCCCAGCGCGATCTGCAGCACGAGGATCACCAGGGCGAGGAGGGCCAGGCCCGATGCCCGCCGCGACGCGCGTGGTGCGGACATGGCCGGCTTGCGCCGCGCCTCCAGGATGAGCCAGAACGTGAGCCCCAGGGTCGACAGGCCGCCGAGCAGGTGGGCCACGACGATCAGCGGCTTGACCAGCAGCGTCACCGTCCACATGCCCAGCAAGCCCTGGAAGATGACCAGGGCCAGCAGCAGCGTCGGCAGTGCCACCGGCTGGCGGGGGTCGCGGCGGTTGGCGAAGGCGAGCCCGGCAATGCCGAGGATGCTCAGTCCGAGCGTGGTGGCCACGTAGCGGTGGATCATCTCGTGCCAGGCCTTGCTGGCATCCACCGGCCGGTCGGGGAAGGCGGCCGCCGCGGCTGCGTGCTCATGGGGCTGGTTGGGCACGGTGAGCTGGCCATAGCAGCCCGGCCAGTCCGGGCAACCGAGGCCCGCATCGGTCAGCCGTACCCAGGCACCGAGGACGACGACGGTCAGGGCGAGCGCGGCAGCGAGGTAGAGGAGGCGTTGGTAGGCGGTGTACATGGCAGATCCTGGAGTAGTCGACCGGTGGAGGCCTGCGCCGGCCCGGCCTCGAACGGGTTCAGGGCCGCATAGAGTACGACGGATTGCTCAGGCCCGCCTGAAACGCACCCGCTCCAGCGGGATTTCGATCCCCTCCCCGGGAGCCGCATGCCTCTGCGCGCTGGTCCAGGCGTGGGCATAGATCACCTCGAGCGTCACGGGCAGGCTGCCATCGGCCCGGCGCCCGGCCTCGAGCGCTGCCAGCATGGCCCGCCAGCGGCCCGGGCCGGTGAGGCTGCGCCGCCGCCCGGGGCCGAGGTCGCCGGCGCCCACGCTGCGCAGGTCGGACAGCAGCTGTCCCGGTTCGCCATAGCTCACCGTCAGCCTTTCCACCTCGACCACGGGCTCGGCGAAGCCGGCACGGACCAGGGCATCGCCCAGGTTGTGCATCTCGGTGAAGGCGAGCGCGTGGGGCAGTTCATCCACCTGTTCCCAGGCG
>JADYZO010000100.1 GCA_020853135.1 Gammaproteobacteria bacterium | reverse complement strand
CCGGGTGGTTCGGCGCAGCTGCTCGCCGCGAGCGCTGGCGGTCCGGCGCAGCGGGCTGCCGCAGGGGTGGGCGCTCGACCCGTCCGGCGGCTAGGGTTCGGTGGCGGTGTCGCGGCGGATGACTTCCCCGGCCAGCTGCAGAGAGGCCTGGGCGCCGCGCGAGCTGCGGTCATGGTGGATGGCGGAAAGGCCGAAGCTCGGCGCCTCGGCGAGGCGCACGTTGCGCGGGATGATGGCGTCGTAGACCTTGTCCCGGAAGTGCTTGAGGAGCTGGCTGGAGACTTCCGCAGCCAGCCGGTTGCGCGGGTCGTACATGGTGCGCAGCAGGCCCTCGATCGTCAGCTGCGGATTCACCGTGTTGCGCACCTGCTTGATGGTCTCCAGCAGCGAGGACAACCCCTCGAGGGCGTAGTACTCGCACTGGATGGGGATCAGCACGCCGTCTGCCGCCGTCAGCGCGTTGAGTGTGAGCATGTTGATGGACGGCGGGCAATCCACCAGCACGTAGTCGTAGAGTCCCCGCACCGGCTCCAGCGCCTTCTTCAGGCGCAGTTCGCGGCCGATCTCCTGCAGCAGGCGCACTTCGGCGGCGGTGAGATCCGCATTGGCGGGCAGCAGGTCGAACTGGCCGTCCTGCACCGCCACGATGCTGTCCTGGGCGGCGGACTCGCCGAGCAGGACCTCGCAGGTCGTGGTGGCGAGTTCCGCCTTGTTCACGCCACAGCCGGTGGTGGCGTTGCCCTGCGGGTCGAGGTCCACCAGCAGCACGCGCTTCTCCGCAGCCGCGAGCGCGGCGGCCAGGTTCACCGCCGTGGTGGTCTTGCCCACCCCGCCCTTCTGGTTGGTGACTGCGATGATGCGTCCCATGCCGGCCTCAGCGCTCCAGCACGACGATGTGGCGCTCGGCATCGAGCCCGGGCACGGCCACCCGCCCGACCGTGGTGGCGCGCCAGGGCGCAGGCAGGACGGCGAGTTCCTCGTCGGGACGCCGGCCCTTCATCGCCACCAGCCGCCCGCCGGGGGCCACCAGCCGCCCGCAGCTGCCCACGAAGTCCGCGAGGCTCGCCAGGGCACGGGAAACCACCGTGTCGGCACTGCCCGCCGGGCAGTCCTCCAGCCGCGCCTGGAGCAGGGTGACGTTGCGCAGGCCCAGGCTGGCGACGGCCTGGTGCAGGAAGCGCATCTTCTTGCCCACCGAGTCGACCAGCGTGAACCGGCGTGCCGGCTCCAGCAGCGCCAGCGGAATGCCGGGCAGGCCCGCACCGGTGCCGGCATCGAGGATGCGGCTGCCGGCAAGCCAGGGCCGGGCGGTGACGGAGTCGAGGATGTGCCGCACGGCCATGTCGTCCAGTCCGGTGACGCGGGTGAGGTTGTAGGCCCGGTTCCATTGCTCGAGCAGCCCGAGGTAGCCGGCGAGCTGGCCGACCAGCACCGCGTCGGCCGGCATGCCGAGCTGTGCCAGGCCCTCCCTGAGGCGCTGTCCGACATCCATGCGAGAAGCCCGGGGCCCGTGCTTTTCCGCAGTATAGCCAAAGCGGGCGCGGGCCGGCCGGCCCTGCGCTCAGCCGAGGCGGACCAGCGTCCGCCCGGTCATCCGCCCGGTCATGTGGGCGTCGAAGCAGCCGGGCAGCTCGCCGAGCGCCACTTCGCGCGTGACGATGCGGTCGAGGTGTGCGGGCCTGAGGTCGCTGCCCAGGCGCTGCCACACCGCGAGGCGCGTCTCGCGGGGGACGTCCGGCGAATTGACGCCGATGAGGCTGACGCCGCGCAGGATGAAGGGCATCACCGTGGTGTTGAGCTCCGGCCCGGCCGCGAGGCCGATGCTCGCGACGTTGCCCAGTGGCACGACGCTGCGAATCAGCCAGGACAGCACGCTGCTGCCGAGGTTGTCCATGGCGCCACCCCAGGTGGCGCGCTCCAGCGGGCGGTTGCCGAGCGTTGCTTCGTCGAGGCGCTGCACCTCGCTGGCGCCGAGTGCGCGCAGGTAGTCGTCCGCACCGGTCTTGTGGGTGAGCGCGGTGACGCGGTAGCCGCGCCGGCTGAAGATGTCGATCGCCACGCTGCCCACCCCGCCCGTGGCCCCGGTGACCGCGATGGGCCCGAGCGCGGGGTGCTGGCCGTTCCGCTCCATGCGGTGCAGGGCGTAGGCCGCCGTGAAACCCGCAGTGCCGATGGCCATGGCCTCGCGCAGATCCAGGCCGGCGGGCAGCGGGTTGAGGAAATCGCCCGGCAGGCGGGCGAATTCGCTGTAGCCGCCGTCGTGGGTCTCGCTGAGGCCGCAGCCGATGACGACCACCGGATCCCCCGGCCTGAAGCGCGGATCCGCCGAGGACTCCACCGTGCCGGAGATGTCGATCCCCGCCACCAGCGGGTAGCGGCGCAGGATCTTCCCCTTGCCGGTGGCGGCCAGCGCATCCTTGTAGTTGATGCCCGACCACGCACCGCGGATGACCACGTCGCCGGGCGACAGGTCATCGAGGCGCAGCCGCTCCAGCCGCGCGACGATGCGCTCGTTTTCGAGGTGAACGCGAAACGCCCTGAAGTCGGTCATGCGGCTCCGTCCCGGAGCGGGCCATGTTAGTGTGGGCCTCCGGTGAAAACCAGAGAGACTGCCATGCCTCGCAGCGTCACTTCCCTCCTCTGCTTCCTGTTGCTGGCCACCACCGCCCAGGCGCAGCCGCCGGGGCCGCCCATGCAGCCGCCCCGCACCATCACGGTCACGGGCAGCGGCACGGTCACGGGCGCGCCCGACAAGGCGCAGGTGCGGCTCACGGTGCAGAAGGCCAATCCCTCGATGGACAAGGCCCGGGCGGATGCGCTCGCCGTGGTCCAGCGCTTCCTCGCCCTGACGAAGAAGCTGGGGATCCCCGAGGACAAGGTCCGCACCACCAGCGCGATGGTGAATCCCGACTACCGCTGGGACCAGCCGACCTCGCGCCAGGTGCTGGTCGGTTACGTCGTCCAGCGTGAGCTCGAGGTGGAGGTCACCGACCTCGACAAGCTCGGTGCCCTGGTCGAGGGTGCGGTGGATGCGGGTGTCAACAACGTGGCCCCGCCGGTCCTCGACAGCACGAAGCGGCGCGAGCTCAACCGGCGGGCCCTGGCCGCCGCGGCCCGTGACGCCGAAGCCAGTGCCCGCGCCATCGCCGACACGCTGGGGGTCAAGCTCGGCAGCCTGCGCGAACTCAGCGCCGCCGGTGCCGCGCCACCGCGTCCGCCGGTGCCCATGGCGATGATGAAGGCGGCCATGGCCGAGGGTGCCGATGCCGGCGGAGCCGCCAGCTATGCACCGGGCAGCCTGGAATTCGAGACCACGGTGACCGCCACTTTCGACATCGCGGCACCATAATTGCCACTGTCAATTTAGTGGAATATCTAATTCGCTGAATTAACGGTATTTTCTGCCTGTATTGCATCCACCCGGATGCAAGCCACCTCGGCGCCTCCATGGCGGCTGAGCGCCGGCACGGCCGCCGCGCAGGCGGGGATGGCATGGGGACAGCGGGTCCGGAACACGCAGCCGGCAGGGGGCGACAGCGGCGAGGGCACCTCCCCCGGCAGGCCCGTGCGCACCCGGCCGCGCTCCACTGCGGGGTCGGGGACAGGAGCAGCAGCCAGCAGCGCACGGGTATAGGGGTGACGCGGGGTGGTGAACAGCTCCACGGCGGGCGCCACCTCCATCACCCGGCCGAGGTACATGACCATCACCCGCTGGCTCAGCTGGCGGATGACCGCGAGGTCGTGACCGATGAACAGCAGCGACAGGCCGAGCTTCTGGCGCAGGTCCAGCAGCAGCCCGAGGATCTGCGCCCGCACCGAGACATCGAGCGCGCTGACCGCCTCGTCGCAGACCACCAGCTTCGGCCGGGTGATCAGCGCCCGGGCAATGGCCACCCGCTGGCACTGGCCACCGGAGAACTGGTGCGGGTAGCGGTTCATGTGCACCGGGTCGAGCCCGACCCGCTCGAGCATCACGGCCACCCGGCGGGTATGCCCGGCGGCGCCCTGTGCCGGCTCGAAGGTCTCCAGCGGCTCGGCGACGATGTCGCGCACGGTCATGCGCGGGTCGAGTGAGGCGAGCGGATCCTGAAACACCACCTGCAGGTCACGCCGCAAGGGGGCGAGCCGTGCACGCGGCAGGCGGGTCAGCTCCCGGCCGAGGAAGCTGACCGTGCCCGCGCTCACCGGCACCAGCTGCAGCAGCGCCCGTCCCAGCGTGGACTTGCCACAGCCCGATTCACCGACCACCCCGAGCACCTCCCCCGGGCCGAGCTCGAGGTCCACGCCCGCCACCGCCCCGAGGACCCGGCGGCGCCCGAAGCCGGCCGTGCGGACCGGGAAACCAACCTGCAGGCCACGGGCCCGCAGGAGAGGCCCCGCCTGGGACGGCACCACCGCGGGCGGCACTGGCAGCGGGCCATCCAGGCGCGGCACGGCGGCCAGCAGGGCGCGGGTGTACGGGTCGCGCGGCGCGTGGAAAACCTCCCCCGCGCTGCCCTGCTCGCGGCACTCGCCGCGCCGCATGACCATGATCCGGTCGGCCAGCCCGGCCACGACCGAGAGGTCATGGGTGATCAGCATGATGGCGGTGCCAAAGCGTTCACGCAGCTCGCGCATCAGCGCGAGGATCTGCGCCTGCACCGTCACGTCGAGAGCGGTGGTCGGCTCGTCGGCGATGAGCAGTGCCGGCCGGCAGAGCAGCACGCTGGCGATCATCACCCGCTGGCGCATGCCGCCGGAGAGCTCGTGCGGATACTGGCGCAGGCGCCGGGCCGGATCGGGGATACCCACCGCATCGAGCATCGCCGCGGCCTCGCGCGAGGCCGCGCGCCGCCCGAGCCCGCGGTGCGCGGCCAGCACCAGGCCCATCTGCGTGCCGATCGACAGGCAGGGATTGAGGGAGGTCATCGGGTCCTGGAAGACCATGCCGATGCGCGAGCCGCGCACGCGGTTGAGTGCCGCCTCATCCAGGGCCAGCAGGTCCTGGCCCTCGAACAGCGCCCGGCCGCTGGCCCGGCCATTGGCGGCGAGCAGGCCGAGGAGCGCCAGCACCGCCTGGCTCTTGCCCGAGCCCGATTCGCCGACGACACCGAGCGTCTCGCCGGCCGCGAGGCTGAGGTCGAGCCCCCGCACCGCGTGCACCGGGCCATCGCGGGTGTCGAAGCGGACGGCGAGGCCCGTGACCTCGAGCAGCGGCGTGCTCACCGGCCGTCCCGGGCGCGCGGATCCAGCGCATCGCGCAGGCCGTCGCCGAGGAAATTGCAGCAGAACAGCGTCGTGGCGAGGAACAGCGAGGGGAAGACGATCATCCACCAGGCCGTCTCGAGCTCCTGGGCGCCCTCATTGACCAGCGCACCCCAGGAGGTCATCGGCTCCTGCACGCCGAGGCCGAGGAAGCTCAGCACAGATTCCACGAGGATCACCTGCGGGATGGTGAGTGTCACGTAGACCACCACCACGCCGAGCAGGTTGGGCACGATGTGGCGGCGGATGATGCGCCCCGTCGGCACTCCGCCCGCGCGGGCGGCCTCGATGAATTCGCGGTTGCGCAGCGCGAGCGCCTGGCCGCGCACGATGCGCGCCATGTCCAGCCAGTTGATCGCCCCGATGGCGACAAAGATCAGCACGAGGTTGCGTCCGAAGAGCACCATCAGCAGGATCACCAGGAACAGGAAGGGCAGCGCGTAGAGGACATCCACCAGGCGCATCATCATCTGGTCGACACGCCCGCCGAGGTATCCGGCGAGCGCGCCGTAGGTGACGCCGATCACGAGGCTCACCGTGGTCGCCACCACCGCCACCAGCAGCGAAATCCGCCCGCCCCAGAGCGTGCGCACCAGCAGGTCGCGGCCCAGCGAGTCGGTGCCGAAGGGGTGCCCGCTGGCAAGCGAGGGCGCGCCCGCGATGTTGTCCCAGTCGGTCTGCTCGTAGCTGAAGGGCAGGAGCAGCGGACCGATGAGCACCGCTGCCGTCAGCAGCACCAGCAGCCAGAAGGCGATGGTCGCCGCATGGTTGGCGCGCAGTGTGGCCCAGGCATCGGCCCACAGGCTGCGCGGCTGCGTGCCGTCGGCGGTCGCGCTCATCCCGGCTGCCGGGTGCGCGGGTCGAGGAAGCCGTACACCAGGTCCACGAGGAAGTTGCAGAGCAGGATCAGCACGCCATAGAACACCACCACGCCCATCACCAGCGTGTAGTCGCGGTTCAGCGCCCCGGTGATGAAGAAGCGCCCGATGCCGGGCAGGCCGAAGATCTGCTCGATCACCACCGAGCCGGTGATGACCGCCGCGGTGGCGGGCCCGAGGTAGGACACCACCGGCAGCAGCGCGGGCCTGAGCGCGTGGCGCAGCAGGATGGTGCCGAGGCCGAGCCCCTGCGCGCGCGCCGTGCGGATGAACGGGCTCGCCAGCACCTCGATCATGCTCGCGCGGCTGAGCCGCGCGAGGTACGCCACCTGCGGCAGCGCGAGCGTGGTGACCGGCAGCACCAGGTGGCGCCAGGCGCCCCCGCCATAGCCCCCCGCAGGCAGCCAGCCGAGCCCCACCGCGACGAGCAGCACCAGCAGTGGTGCCATGACGAAGTTCGGGATCGAAATCCCGGTCATTGCCGCCGCCATGACGACATGGTCGCCCGCCGAGTTCTGGCGCAGCGCCGCCCAGGTGCCCGCCGCCACCCCGATCAGCAGGGCGAGCAGCATCGCCAGCGCACCGATGTGCAGCGACACCGGGAACCCCGCCCGGATCAGCTCGCTGACACTGAAGTCCCGGTACTGCAGCGAGGGGCCGAAATCCCCGCGCAGGAGGTTGCCGAGGTAGTGGAGGAACTGCTGCAGCAGCGGCTCGTCGAGGTGATAGGCGCGGCGCAGGTTGGCCTCGATCTCCGGCGGCAGGTCGCGCTCCCGGTCGAAGGGCCCGCCGGGTGCGGCGCGCATGAGGAAGAAGGCGCCCGCGACCAGCACCAGCAGCGTCGGGATCCCGGTGAGCAGGCGCTGGAGCGTGAAGCGGAGCATGCGTGCATGGTGCCCTGCACCGCGCGCGCTGGGAAGCGGCCGCGGGCCGGCGCTCAGTGGCTGAGGATGTGGAGGTCCTTCGTGTGGTGGTGGTCCATGATGTTCGGCTGGTACCCGCCCACCCAGGGCTTCACCAGCCGCTTGGAGGCGTAGAAGAACAGCGGGATCAGCGGCTGGTCGGCCAGCAGCCGGCGCTCGGCGGCCTCGAGCAGCATGCGCCGGTGCGCCGGATCCGCGGTGGCGGCCGCCTCATCGAGCAGCCGGTCATACTCCGCGCTGCTGTAGCCCGGGTCATTCTGGCCGTTCTTCGAGTGCATCAGCTGGGAGAAGGTGTAGGGGTCGTTGTAGTCGCCGATCCAGCCCGAGCGGAACACCTGGGTGATGACCTTGCGCTTGCGGTTCTCCAGGAACACCTTCCACTCCTGGTTGAGCAGCTTCGCGCGCACGCCGAGCACCTGCTTCCACATGGCCGCCAGGGCGCCGGCGATGCGCTTTTGGTTCTGCTCGGTGTTGTAGAGCACTTCCACCACCAGCGGGTTGTCTTCCGAGTAGCCGGCCTCGCGGTAGAGCCGGCGCGCCTCGGCGTTGCGCTGCTCCTGGGTCCAGGCGGCCCAGGCCGGGCGCTGGCCGGTGTAGTCCGCCACCGGCGGCACGAAGCCATAGGCGGGCTGCTCTCCCGTGCCCATGACCCGCTGCGTGAGGATGTCGCGGTCCACCGCCATCGAGAGCGCGAGGCGCAGCTGCGGGTTGTCCCTGAAGGGCGGGCGGGTGGTGTTGAAGCCGAAGTAGTAGCTGCCAAGGTAGGGTGCAATGCGCAGTTCGCCGGGCAGGTTCTCCCGCAACCAGCGCATCTGCCGCAGCGGCACGCTCTGGGTGAAGTCGAGCTCGCCGGCGCGGTAGCGGGCGACCTCGGCATCGCCGTTTTCGATGGGGTAGTACCAGACCTCCTCGATGCTGGTGTGCGCGTCGTCCCAGTAGTGCGTGTTGCGCCCGAGGCGGATGTGCGACTGCACCACCCATTCCTCGAGCCGGTAGGCGCCGTTGCCGACCAGCATCCCGGGACGGGCGAACTTCGCGCCGTATCGCCCGATCGAGGGCCGGTGCACCGGGTAGGCCGTGGAATGGGTGAGCAGCCCGAGGAAATAGGGCGTGGGCCCGGCGAGGCGGATCTCCAGCAGGGTGTCGTCCAGCGCGCGCACGCCGAGCGCCGCGGGCGGCAATTTCCCGCTGACCACGGCCTCGGCGTTGCGGATCGGAAAGAGGATGCTCGCGTACTCGTTGAGCGTCGCCGGATCGCAGCTGCGGCGCAGGCCGTACACGAAGTCCTGCGCGGTGACCGGGTCACCGTTGCTCCACCGCCCCTCCGGCCGCATGTGGAAGATGTAGGTCAGCCCGTCGGCGCTCGCCTCCCAGCTCGCGGCCGCGCCGGGCATCAGCCGGCCGTCCTCGGTCTCCAGCACCAGGCCCTCGAAGAGGTCGCGAAGGATGTTGGCCGCGGTGACGCTCTCGGCACGGTGCGGGTCGAGGCTCTCGGGCTCGGCGCCGTTGCCCTTGCGCAGGACCTGCACGGCGGCGCGCTCCTTGCCGCTGGCGCCGCCCACCGGCACGCGGGCAGGCTGTCCCGCCTCCTGGCGTCCGCCGCAGCCCGCGAGCAGGCCGCACAGCAGTGCCGACAGGAACGCCCGGCGTTGCGGCCGGCACTCAGGCACTGCGCGCCCGCCTCTTCTTCAGGTGCACCAGGAGCAGCGAGATCGCCGCCGGCGTGACCCCGGAGATGCGCGCCGCCTGCGCCACCGTGGCCGGCTTCACCCTGCTCAACGTCTGGCGGATCTCGTTGGAGAGGCCGCGCACGCTGGCGTAGTCGAGGTCCTCGGGCAGGGCTGCCCCGGCATGGCGGCGGTCGCGCGCGATTTCGAGTTCCTGACGCTGCAGGTAGCCGGCGTAGCGCGCCTGCACCTCGACCTGGCCGATCACCTCTGCGGCGAACTCCCCGCTCTCGCCAGCGCCAGCCGGCCGCGGGCCCACACCCGGCAGGGCTGCCACCCGCGCATGGCTGGCGCCCGGCCGGCGCAGCAGCTCGAGGGCCTTCTGCTCGCGCCGCAGCGGGCCGCCCATGGCGGCGGCAGCCTCCGCGTCCACGGCCTGCGGGCGCACGAGGATGCCCTGCAGGCGGCGCGTCTCGGCCGCCACCGCCTCGCGCTTGGCGCAGAACTGCGCCCAGCGCGCATCGTCCACCAGCCCGAGTTCGCGCCCCACGGGGGTGAGCCGCAGGTCGGCGTTGTCCTCGCGCAGCAGCAGCCGGTACTCGGCGCGGCTGGTGAACATGCGGTAGGGCTCGGTGACCCCGCGGGTGATGAGGTCATCGACCAGCACCCCGAGGTAGGCCTGTTCGCGGCCCGGCGACCAGGGCGGCTGTCCGCGCGCCGCGCGGGCGGCATTGAGGCCGGCGAGCAGGCCCTGCGCGGCGGCCTCCTCGTAGCCGGTGGTGCCGTTGATCTGCCCGGCGAAATACAGGCCGGCGAGCGCGCGGGTTTCCAGCGAGGGGCGCAGGTCGCGCGGGTCGAAGAAATCGTACTCGATGGCATAGCCGGGCCGCGTGATGCGCGCGGAGCCGAACCCCGGGATGGTGCGCACGAGCGCCTCCTGCACGTCGAAGGGCAGGCTGGTGGAGATGCCGTTCGGGTACAGCTCGGTGCTGTCCAGGCCCTCGGGTTCGACGAAGATCTGGTGGCTGTCGCGTCCGGCGAAGCGCACCACCTTGTCCTCGATCGAGGGACAGTAACGCGGCCCCGGACCCTCGATGGCGCCGGTGAACAGCGGTGAACGATCCAGCGCAGCGCGGATGATGGCGTGGGTCGCCCCGGTGGTCCGCGTGATGTGGCAGTGCACCTGGCGTGGATGGTCGGCACGCCGGCCCATGAACGAGAACACGGGCACCGGCTGATCACCCGGCTGCGGCTGCATCACGGTGAAATCCACGCTGCGCGCATCGATCCGCGGTGGCGTGCCGGTCTTCAGCCGCCCCACCCGCGGCACCAGCTCGCGCAGCCGGTCGGCCAGTTCGATGGAGGGCGGGTCACCGGCCCGCCCGCCGGCATGGTTGTCGAGGCCGACATGGATGCGGCCACGCAGGAAGGTGCCGGCCGTCAGCACCACCGCAGCCGCGGTGAACACCTGGCCGGTCTGCGTCCTGACACCGGTGATGCGCCCGCCCTCGACGAGGAGATCGGCAACGCTCGCCTGGAACAGCGCCAGACCCGGCTGCGCATCCAGCAGCGCGCGCACCGCGGCCTTGTACAGCGCCCGGTCGGCCTGCGCGCGGGTGGCACGCACCGCCGGTCCCTTGCTGGCGTTGAGGATGCGGAAGTGGATGCCCGCGCGATCGGCGGCGCGGGCCATCAGCCCGCCGAGCGCATCGATCTCCCGCACCAGATGACCCTTGCCGATGCCGCCGATGGCCGGGTTGCAGCTCATCTGGCCGAGGGTCTCGAGGTTCTGGGTCAGCAGCAGCGTGCGTGCGCCCAGGCGTGCGGCGGCGGCAGCGGCCTCGCTGCCGGCATGGCCGCCACCCACGACGATCACATCGAAACGGGAGTCGTGCTGCATCACCGGGACACCTGTGTCGCGGAAGGGCATCCAGCCTCCTCGCGGCGGCGCGCATTGTAACGCGCTGACCGCTGGTGACCGGCGTTCACCATAAGCGGCGCAGCGCAGCAGGCTGAGACGGCCGTCACAGTCCGCGGCCGGGCCATTCTGCGACCCTTGTCGCACTTGTTGCGCCAGCAGACAGCTCCGGCGCCGCCAACAATAAGAAGAACAGGCAGCCATGGCAGAGCCCGAGTCCGCGCCCCCATCCTCCCCGGAAAGCCCGCCTGCGGCCCGCCTCTCCTGGCAGCTCGCGCTGCCGACGGCCGGGTTCTACCTGGCCTGGACCGGGCTGGCCCTGCTGAGCCATCTCGCCGGCTGCACCACCATGCAGCCCGCCGCCGCGGGCCTGCTGGGCGGTGCCGTGCTGGTCACCAATGCACTGCTGGCCCTGCTGAACCTGCCCGCTCCCCGCGAGAGCGCCGATTCCGCCATCGCCGCCGCCCAGGCCGGGCTCGCCATCGCCTGGACCACGGTCTATGCCGTGCTGGCGCAGGGCCCGGGCGAGCTGGTCCCGGGCATGTACCTCACGGCCGTGCTGGTCGCCTTCACGCGCACCGATGCCGCGAGGCTGCGCCAGCTCAGCCTGGCCGCCGGGGGTGGCTACGCGCTGTCAGTGGTGATCCGCCTGCTCGCGAACGGGGCAGGCGGCGCACCCTGGGGTGAGGTGCTCCAGTGCATCGGCGTGGCCGCCATGCTCGCTGTCCTCGGCCGGCGGGCCCGCCAGATCGAGCAGGAGCGCAGGGGCCTGCGCGAGGAGATCGGCCACCTGCAGCAGGAAGTCACGCGCCTCACCCGCAACGCCGAACGCGACCACCTGACCAAGTCCTTCAACCGGCAGTACATCATGGACGCGCTGCTCAGGGAGAAGGCCCGCGCCGACCGGACCGGGCGCACGTTCAGCATCTGCATCTTCGACCTGGACCGCTTCAAGTCGCTCAACGACTCCCACGGGCACCTGGTCGGCGACCGCGTGCTGACGGTTTTCGCCAACCGGGCGCGGCGTGCGCTGCGCGCCATGGATGCCATCAACCCGACCCGCTTCCGCCGTGCACTCGGCCGGCTGGGCGGCGAGGAATTCATCGCCGTGCTGCCCGGCACGGAGATCGACGGGGCGCTGCGCTGTGCCGAGCGCGTGCGCGAGGCCGTGGCCAGCCAGCCGGTCGACGAGGATCTGCAGATCACGGTCTCGGCCGGCGTGGCCGAGTACCGCCGGGGGGAAAGCATCCCGGAGCTGCTGACGCGCGCCGACCAGGCCATGTACGCCGCCAAGCGCAGCGGGCGCAATCGCGTGCGGGTCAGCGCGGCGCGCACCCCGGGACCGAAGGCCGGCGAACCGGCCAAGCCGAGCCTGCGCCTCGTCCGCTAGGGCAGGCCGGGCCGCGCCGGCCCCCGCCCAAGCGCAGCTGCCTCAGTCGAGGATCACCCCGAGCGCCTGTCCGTCACGCTTCGCCACGCGGCCGGATTTCATCACGAAATCGACGTTCTCCAGCACCGCGACGTCATCGAGCGGGTTGCCCTTCACGGCAATGATGTCGGCGAGCTTGCCGGCCTCGAGCGTGCCGGCCTGCCGATCGAGGCGGAAGAGCTTCGCCGTATTCACGGTGGCCGCCTGCAGGGCGGCTGCGGGGCTCATGCCCGCCTTCACCATGTAGCCGAATTCCCTGGCGGCGAAGCGGTGCGGGATTCCGCCGTCATCGGTGCCGAAGGCGATCGGCACGCCCATCTTCAGGGCGCGCTCGAAGGCGTGGCCCTGCTCGCGGTAGTCGTGGATGTCGCCCTTCTGCGCCACCGATAGCGTCGGCACGAGGTAGATGCCCTTCTGCTTCATGAGCTTCAGCGTGGCGTCATCGGCGCCAAAGCCGTGCTCGACCGAGTCCACCCCTGCACGCACCGCGTCGGCGACCGCACCGGTCGCATAGGCGTGGGTGCCCACGATCAGCCCCAGCTGGTGTGCAGTGTCGACGATCGCCTGCATCTCGTCGAAGAACAGCCGCTGGTCGATGCCGGTGGAATCGGCAAAGCCGCCGGTGGCCATCATCTTGATGACGTCCGAGCCCATCTTGTGCTGGACGCGGACCGCGTGACGGCAGCTCTCCACCCCGCTGCAGAGGCTGGAGGCGCTCAGGTCGAGCGGGTTGACGTCCTCCTTCGTCATGTCGCCATGGCCACCGGGCGGGGTGATGGGATTGCCGGCGGCCAGGATGCGCGGCCCGAGGAACTTGCCCGCGTTGATCCAGTCGCGCACCGCGAACACCGGGTGCGGTGCGGAGGCCTGTTCGCGCACCGTCGTGAACCCGGCCATGAGCGTGGTGCGCGCATTGCGCAGCGTCCAGAGCGTGAGGTCGGCCTCGGTCATCCTGTCCGCCTTCTTTGGCGGGTGGTCGCCGCCCGACCACATGAGGTGCGCATGGGCATCCATCAGGCCCGGCATCACGAAGCGGTCACGCAGGTCGATCACGGTGACCGGTACATCGGCCGCAGCCCCGGCCGCCTCCGCGCCGAGGATGCCATCGTGCACGGCCACCAGCTTCTGGCCGCGGACCACCAGCGTCTGGTTGCGCCGCGGTGCCTCGCCAGGCACCGCCAGCAACTCACCCGCCTGGATGACGGTGATCGGCCCGGCATCGGGCTTGTCGTCGGCCACCGCCAGGCCCGGCACCAGGCCGGACAGGATGACCACGAGCAGTGCAGGCAGGATGGACGGCATCGCTATTCCCCTTCTTTCACCGGCCCCCGTGCGAGGGCGCGCTTGTCCACGGTTCCCAGTTGCCGGATGGCATGTTCGCGCCGGAGCGCGGCGCCGCGGTCGGCCGCGGTCTCGACATGCACCAGCCGGACCGGCAGCCGGCTGCGCGTGTACCGCGCACCGCGGCCACGGTTGTGCACATCCAGGCGGGCGACGGCATCCCGCGCGATCCCCGTGTAGAGCGAGCCGTCGGCACACTCGAGGATGTACACCTGCCAGCCGGCCATGGCGCTGGTGATGATAACCGGCCTGGGCGGGGCGGGCAGGCGCCGCTAGCTGCTGCCAGCCGCCGGTGCGGCCGGCGGTGGCTGGTTGCGGACGTGGCGTACCGCAGCCAGCACCATGACGCCGGCGCAGAGCACCTCCCCGGCGAACCGTGGCAGGGGACCCCAGGTCAGCGGCATGAGCAACAGGATGCTGCCGACTCCCATTCCCAGCAGGAGCCAGGGCCAGCCCTGGCGCCACCAGAGGCCGGCGCCAAGGCCCAGATAGGCCAGCATCACCACGAGCGGCACCACGGGCGGGCGTGGCGGCAACACCACGTCGGGCGCATGGCCGGGGCAGAACAGCGGAGGCGGCACCGAATGCAGGTACCAGACCACGTCGTGCCAGCAGGCCGGGGCCAGGGTGCGGATCGTGAGGATGCCCGGCAGGCTCCAGATCAGCAGGGCCACGGCGAGGATGTCGACCGCGCCATGGCCCCAGTCGATCCGCGCCCAGCCAAAGCCGCTGCCGCGGCTGATGCCGGCAAAGCTGAAGAGGGATGCCGGCAGGGCCACCGTGGCGAGCAGCACGGGCAGGACGTAGTAACCCCGCAGTTCGGCACCCGGGCCCGCCCAGTGTCCGGCACCCCCCGTCAGCGCATGGAGGACCGCCGCCCCCAGCACGAGGAGGTTGAACAGCAGCAGGGTCGAGCGGGTTTGCCGCCACTGGAGGAAGGCCCAGAGGTAGGTGGCGCCGCCGGCCGCCGCCAGGGCGAGGAGCAGGAGGGAAAACATGGAACGATCATACCGCAGGGTGCCGGATGCAGAAGCCGTGGGCTTTCAGCCGCCTGCATGCCAATGGTCACCTGTCACGAAAACACTGGAAATGCAGGGTCGAAAAAGCCCGCGGCAGGCCGAAAGTTTTTCTTGGATGTTGCGCAACCGCGTTTATACTTCGCTCCCGGGACGACATCTTTCACTCTCACGGAGTACGGAAAAAATGGCGAAAAAGGGTAGCGCGCCGACCAAGTCGGAGATCCTGAACGCGATCGCGAAGGACACCAAGCTCTCCCGCAAGCAGGTAGCCTCGGTGTTCGACTCGATGAACGGGGTGATCAGGAAGAGCCTGCGCAACAACGGCCTGTTCACCATGCCGGGCCTGCTCAAGCTGAAGGTCATCAAGAAGCCGGCGACCAAGGAACGCGAGGGGACGAATCCCTTCACCGGCCAGAAGATGACCTTCAAGGCGAAGCCGGCCTCCAAGAAGGTTCGTGCCCTGCCGCTGAAGGCGCTCAAGGGCATGGTCAACTAGGCCGGATTGCCGTTGACCCCATGAATGCGGGGTCGCGCCGTCGGCGCGATCCGCCATGTATGGTCCGGGGTGGCTGAGCTGCTCCGGGCCTTTTTTTCCCAGGGCCATGAACACATGAAGCATCTCAAAGCAGCCAGCCTCATCCTCCTCGGTGCGGTCTCCCTCACCGCCGCCTGCCAGCAGAAGCCGCCCGAGGAACCCAAGGCCGCCAGCATGACCGAAGAACAGAAGGCCATTTACGTGTACGGCGCCGCCATCGGCGAACAGATCGCGCAGCAGAACAAGCAGCTGCGCCTCACGCCCGCGGAGCTGGAGATCTTCCGCAACGGCTTCGGCGACACGGTCTCGGGCAAGCAGCCTGCGGTGAAGATCGAGGAGTACGAAGGCAAATTCCGCGAACTGGCCCAGGCCCGCGTGGCGGCCAACGCAGCGGACGCCAAGACTGCCGGGGATGCCTTCCTCGCCAAGGCCGCAGCCCAGGAGGGTGCCGTCAAGACCGACTCCGGCCTGGTGATCCGCACCATCACCCCGGGCAAGGGCGGCGCACACCCGACCGCCACCGATACCGTCAAGGTGCACTACCACGGCACCCTGCCGGACGGAACGGTATTCGACAGCTCCGTGCAACGGGGCGAGCCGGCGGAGTTCGCCCTGAACCGCGTCATCCCCTGCTGGACCGAGGGCGTGCAGCGCATGACCGTGGGTGAGAAGGTGCAGCTCGTC
The DNA here is from genome assembly GCA_020853135.1 of Gammaproteobacteria bacterium. Lineage (GTDB taxonomy): Bacteria > Pseudomonadota > Gammaproteobacteria > Steroidobacterales > QUBU01. Next base: position 4,255 of record JADYZO010000100.1, on the reverse strand, counting down.
TGCCCGGCGGCACTGGCCTATGGCGACCGCAATGCCGGTCCCATCCCGCCGGGCTCCACGCTGAGCTTCGAGGTGGAGCTGCTGGCCATCAACGGCAAGCCCTGAGGCTTGCACCGGCCGGTGGCCGGATCCAGGGGCCCCGCCCGCAAGGCCGGGGCCCCTGTTGTTATCGGCAGGCTAGGCGCGCGCCTGCTGGTCCGTCCCGCGGAGCCGCGCGCGCTCCGGCATCCGGCCTGGCGCCACGATGCGGATGGTGATGGCCACCACCAGGAGAACCGCCTGGTAGCCTCCGGCCAGCACGAACGGGGCCCAGGGCCCCCAGCTGTCGAACAGCCGCCCGCCCACCCCGGTGAAGATGAGGATGCCCAGCGCGCCGCAGAAGCTGCTGCCGGCGATCACGCTGCCGCGCTCGGCCACCGGCGCCTCCTGTCCCAGCAGCGACAGCGAGGCCTTCACCATGAAGCCCGTGCCCATCGTCAGCACGATCAGCAGGGGCGCCATCTCCAGGTGGAGCGGTGAGGTCAGGAAGCGCATCGACAGGTACCCCGTCGATGCGGTGGCCAGCGCGATGATCAGCGCGGTGACCCGGTTCACCCGGTCGATGATCCAGCCGAAGATGGGCGCCGATACCAGCGAGACCGTGTACATGATGAGGATCATCACGCCGAACTGGGCCATCGCGCGGGCCGGGGTCAGCCCTTCCTGGCGGCCGGCCTGCACCGCCCAGAGGCCGAGGAACAGCCCTTTGACGACCACGTCGGACCGCGCGACCAGGGCACCGGCGTAGGCGAGCGAGATGCGCGGGTTGCGCGTCGCGCGGAAGATGGACTTGAGCAGCTGGCTGACCGGTGGTCGCCGCTGGCGCCCCACGGGCAGCCCGGGGGCCAGGCCACGCGCGGTGAGCACCGCGGTCAGCAGGCACAGGCCGGCGCCGAGCAGGAACATCACCCTGCCACCGGTCTCCGGATTGATGTCGTATTGCTGGAAATGATCGGGGATGCGGCCGACGAAGCCGGTGATGAACATCGTGCCCAGCGTGTTGCACACGCTGGTGATGCCGATGAGCTTGCCGCGGGAACTGTCGAGCGGGTAGTCGTTGACCAGGGTCGCCAGGGTACTGGCCACCGCAGGTGCCCCGAGCGCATAGACCATGCGGAACATCAGCAACTCGCCGGGATTGTCGGCGAAGGGATAGAGCGCCCAGCCGAGCCCGACCATCACGAACCCGAAGGTCACCACGGCGCGCCGGCCGAAGCGGTCGGCGGCAATGCCGAAAGGCACGAAAAGCAGCAGCCCCACCACCTCGGTCCAGAAGGCGAGGTTGCCCGAGATCGTGCCCTGCGCGGCTCGCGGCACGTGCATGTGCACGTTCAGCAGGTAGCTCTGCAGGATGGAAATGCCGGAAAGGGCGGAGATGCCGACGAATGACGCCCAGAGCTTGACGAGGACGTTGCCCCGCGTGATGCCGGGCGACAGTTCGATGGGCCCGAGGCGCGCCGGGCGGGTGGAGTCAGTCATGGGCCGTCGACCTCGGGCGCCTTGCGCAGGGCGGCAGTCCGCGGATCATACAAATGTCATGTTGATATGACAATCAACCGCGTTGTGACTGCGGGCGTACAGCCGGGCTGCAGCCGTCGGGCGCGGGACCCGGCGGACGGCGCATCCGGCCGTCCCTGGTCGAGGAGTGGACAGCGGGGTCAGCCGGGTGAACGGCCAGTCACCGGCAGGTCAGACGGTACTCTAAATAGACAGTAATCGACTGTCATATAGACAGTTGCATAACGTGTTATAGAACAAAGCGATAGCGATATGGACAGTGCGGATACCGCTTGGGACGGACTGAAAAACACGAAAAATATGTCAGACACCTTTTTCGTGGACCTGGGCGTCGAGGGTCCGTTCGCCATTCAGCGAGTTGGAGATCAGGCATGCCGCCTCGGCCCGCTCGAGGAGCCGGCGGGCTTTCTCCAGGTCGGTGCCAGGCGGGACCGCGAGCGTCGCCCGCGTGGCGAAGCGCGTAAACCGGGTGACGCCCCCGACACGCTCCAGCGTGCCTTCCACTTCGCAGTCGATCCCGGTCCACTCCAGGGCGGCACCGCGGGCCACGGCGCGGAAGGTCAGCAGGAAGCAGTTGGCAGCGGCAGCCACCAGCAGCGTCTCGGGGGACCAGTAGCCAGGTGGCCCATCGAACTCCGGGGGTGGCGCGGCCTCGAGCGGCGGCAACCCCGGGGCGGAGATCGCCACCGTGCCGCTGGCAGCGCCGCTGGCCGTGACGCCGTAGACATGGGGGTAGGGTTTCATGCGCTTGCGTCCTTCCATCGGCAGCTGTATGTTAGCGACATCTTAATTAGATATTTCTGAAATACAAGCCGTATGCGCCGGACGAAGCCCCTGCCGAATCTCGACCAGCAGGCCATGCGCCGCCATGCCGGCAGTGCCGCGAGACTGGTCCGCGCGCTGTCCAGTGAGCACCGGCTGCTGGTCCTCTGCGCGCTGTCGGCCAACGAACTCTCGGTGAGCCAGCTCAACGAGGTGGTGCGGCTGTCGCCCTCGGCGCTCTCCCAGCACCTGGCGGTACTGCGCCGGGAGAACCTCGTGCAGACCCGGCGCGAGGCACAGACCATCCACTACCGCGTCACACCCGGCATCGCGCTGGACGTGGTGCGGCTCCTGCACGATCACTACTGCAGCACCCGGGCGCCCGCGGAGCGGCGCGGCGCGCGGGGCGGGCAGGCCCAGGCCGCGGCCTGAAGGCCGCGCACCCACATTCTGGCGACGACGGAGGGACAATCATGGCGACAATCGTGATCCTCGGTGCCGGTATCGGCGGCGTGCCCTGCGCCTACGAGCTGCGCAAACTGCTCGGCAGGGAGCACCGCATCGTGCTGGTCGGAAAAACCCCGCGCTTCGAGTTCACGCCCTCGAATCCGTGGGTCGCCGTGGGCTGGCGCGACACGGAGGAGACCGGCGTGGATCTGGCGCCGCCCCTGCAGAAGCACGGCATCGACTTCGAGCCCCAGGAGGCCGTCGCCATCGATGCGGCGGCCCGGCAGGTGACGCTCGCCAACGGCAGCGATCTCGCCTGGGACTACCTCGTCATCGCCACCGGCCCCAGGCTGGCCTTCGAGGAAATACCGGGCCTCGGCCCGGAGGGCTTCACCCAGTCCATCTGCACCCACGCCCACGCCGCGCAGGCCTGGGCTGCCTACCAGCGCTTCCTCGAAAATCCAGGGCCGGTCCTCATCGGCGCAGCCCCCGGCGCCAGCTGCTTCGGGCCGGCCTACGAGTTCGCCATGATCCTCGACGCGGATCTGCGCAAGCGCCGGATGCGCGACCGGGTGCCGATCACCTACGTCACCAGCGAACCCTACATCGGCCACATGGGCCTGGGCGGCGTCGGGGACAGCAAGGGCCTGATGGAGAGCGAGTTCCGGCAGGCGCACATCAAGTGGATCACCAACGCGAAGATCACCGGTGTCGAGCAGGCACGCTTGTTTGCCGAGGAATTCGACGAGCGCGGGCAGTCGTTGCAGAAGCACGAGCTGCCGTTCGCCTACGCGATGATCCTTCCCGCATTCAGGGGCGTGGACGCCGTGGCCGCGGTGCCGGAACTGTGCAACCCGCGCGGCTTCGTCCTGATCGATGCCCACCAGCGCTCGAAGAAGTATCCCGGGATCTATTCGGCAGGCGTCTGCGTGGCGATCCCGCCGGTGGAGGCCACGCCCGTGCCCACGGGCGCGCCCAAGACCGGCTACATGATCGAGTCGATGGTATCGGCCATCTGCGCGAACATCCTGGCCGACATCGAAGGCCGGCCAGCCACGGCCGTGGCCACCTGGAATGCCATCTGCCTGGCCGACTTCGGCGACACGGGCGCGGCCTTCGTGGCCCTGCCGCAGATTCCGCCGCGCAACGTGACCTGGGCGAAGAAGGGCAAGTGGGTGCATCTGGGCAAGATCGCCTTCGAGAAGTATTTCCTGCACAAGGTGCGCAGCGGATCCGTCACGCCGGTCTACGAGACCTACGTGCTGAAGGCGCTGGGCATCGAGAGACTGAAACAGGACTGACCCTGGGCAAGGAGGAACACAGCCATGACAATCGACCGTGCAGTACTGGCTTTTGCGGGAACGGTGATACTCATCAGCCTGGGCCTGGGCCTGGAGGTGCACCCCTACTGGTTCTGGCTCACGGCCTTCGTCGGCGCCAACCTGCTGCAGTCGGCGTTCACCGGGTTCTGCCCGCTGGCGATCATCCT
>JADYZO010000099.1 GCA_020853135.1 Gammaproteobacteria bacterium | reverse complement strand
GCCGACATGATGATGATCGTCGGCAAGAAGGTCGAGGAGCTGATCGCGCGCCTGGCGCAGAAGGCGCGCGCCGCGGGCATCCACATGATCGTCGCCACCCAGCGCCCGTCGGTGGACGTGATCACCGGCCTGATCAAGGCCAACATCCCCTGCCGCATCGCCTTCCAGGTCTCGGCCAAGGTGGATTCGCGCACCATCCTCGACCAGGGCGGCGCCGAGAGCCTGCTCGGCCACGGCGACATGCTCTTCATGGCGCCCGGCACGGCCGCACCGCTGCGCGTGCACGGCGCCTTCGTCTCCGACCAGGAAGTGCACCGCGTGGCCGCCCAGCTCAAGGGTTCGGGCAGCCCGCAGTACCTGGACGAGGTGCTGGAAGGTCCCTCGACGCCCATCCCCGGCCTGTCGGGGGAACCCGCCGCAGGAGGCGAGGATGGCAACGGCGAGGCCGATCCGCTGTACGACCAGGCGGTGCAAATCGTTGCCGAGACGCGCCGCGCCTCGGTGTCGGGCATCCAGCGCCGCCTGAAGATCGGCTACAACCGCGCCGCGCGCCTCGTGGAGACCATGGAGCAGGCGGGCCTCGTCGGCCCCCTGCAGTCCAACGGGTTCCGTGAAGTGCTCGCGCCACCGCCCGCCGAGGGCTGAGCCTTGCGCCGCGTCCCCTGTCTCGCACTGGCTGCGCTGCTGATGATCGTCGCGATGCCGCCGGCCATGGCGGCGACCGCACCCGATGGCATGGTGCGTCTGGAGCAGTTTCTCGAGCGGGCGCAATCCATGCGGGCGGAGTTCCGGCAGGAAGTGCGCAACGGCGAACAACAGGTGGTGGACCGTGCCGAGGGCCGGGTGGTGCTCAAGCGTCCCGGGCGTTTCCGCTGGGATTACGAACGGCCCTACGAGCGCGTGGTCGTCGCCGACGGCAAGCGGCTGTGGCTGTACGAGGCGGACCTGTCCCAGGTGACCGTGCGCCCGCTGACCGATGCGCTCGGCGAGACGCCGGCGGCGCTGCTCACCGGGGATCGGCGCATCCTCGAGCGCTTCGAGCGGGTCAGCAGCTGGGCGGGCGACCAGCTGGCCTGGGTCAGGCTGCGGCCGCGCGCGGCGGATGCGGATTTCAGCAGTGTCGCCGTGGCCTTTGCCGGCGACCGGCCGGCGGAGCTGGTGCTCGATGACCGTCTCGGCCAGCAGACCCATCTGTACTTCACCGACGTGCGCCTCAATGTCCCGGTGGCCGACGACAGCTTCGCCTTCAAGGTGCCACCCGGCGTGGACGTGATCCGCGAAGGCGAGCTGTAGGTGCCCGTGCTGCCGCTGCGCTACAAGTGGTTCTGGTTCGGCTCCGGGCTGGCCGGGCTGGTGGCGATCCTCGGCCTGGCCCTGGTGCCCATGAACGCGCCGATTCCCATCGCCAATGGCGACAAGATCCTGCATGCCCTGACGTTTGCCTTCCTCACCGTCTGGTTCATGGGTGTCGTCGAGGAGGGCAGGACGCTGCGCGTGCTGGCCGGCCTGGTGCTGTACGGCCTGCTGATCGAGTTCCTGCAGAGCTTCACCACCTACCGCTCGGCCGACCCGTACGACGTGCTGGCGGATGTCGCCGGCATCGTCGCCGGCTGGCTGCTGGCCAATGCGGGGTTGCGCGGCTGGTGCGGGAGGCTCGAGGCCCTGCTCGGCGCCGGTCCGTCATGAATGGACGACACCGGCTCCCCTGACGGCACCCGTGATGCCGGGCCGGCGGCCTGGCAGCCGCTGGCCGACCGCATGCGTCCGCGCAGCCTCGGGGAGGTGGTGGGCCAGTCGCAGCTGCTCGGTCCCGGCAAGCCGCTCAGCAGCCTGATCCAGGCGCGGCCGCTGCATTCGGCCATCCTCTGGGGACCTCCCGGTACCGGCAAGACGACGCTCGCGAGGCTCATCGCGCAGGCGACCGGCGCGCGCTTCATCGGGCTCTCCGCGGTGCTGGCCGGGGTGAAGGACGTGCGCGAGGCCATCGCTGCTGCCCAGGGCGACCGCGCGCAACCCACCGTGCTGTTCCTCGACGAGGTCCACCGGTTCAACAAGGCGCAGCAGGATGCCTTCCTGCCCTTCGTGGAGGATGGCACCGTGATCTTCATCGGCGCCACCACGGAGAATCCCTCCTTCGAACTCAACAACGCGCTGCTCTCCCGCGCGCGGGTGTACGTGCTGCGGCCGCTGGAGGCTGCGGACATCGTCACGCTGCTGCGCCGCGCACTGGCCGATGGCGAGCGCGGGCTCGGTGCACTGGGCCTCGGCTTCAGCGATGCCGCGCTGGAGGCGATCGCGCAGGCCGCCGACGGGGATGCCCGCCGGGCGCTCAACCTGCTGGATCTGGCCGCCGGTGTCGGGCGTGCAGCCGATGCGCAGGCGCAGTCCGTCAGCGAGGAGACGGTGGCGCAGGTCGTCGCCGGCAGCTGGCGGCGTTTCGACCGGGGCGGGGATGCCTTCCACGACCAGATCTCCGCCCTGCACAAGTCGGTGCGGGGCTCCGATCCCGATGCGGCGCTGTACTGGCTCGCACGCATGCTCGACGGTGGCTGCGACCCGCGTTACCTGGCCCGTCGCGTGGTGCGCATGGCGGTGGAGGACATCGGGCTGGCCGATCCGCGTGCGCTGACCATGACGCTCGAGGCCTGGAACGCCTATGAGCGGCTCGGCAGCCCGGAGGGGGAACTTGCCATCGCCCAGGCAGTCGTGTTCCTCGCCTGCGCGGCCAAGAGCAACGCGGTGTACAAGGGCTTCCTCGCCGCGCAGCGGGACGTGGCGCAGCACGGCTCGCTCGAGGTGCCACTGCACATCCGCAATGCACCGACCAGGCTGATGAAGGATCTCGGCCACGGCAAGGACTACCGCTATGCCCACGACGAGCCCGATGGCTTCGCGGCGGGCGAGTGCTACCTGCCGGAGGGCCTGGCCGGGCGGCATTACTACGAGCCCACCGGACGCGGGATGGAGGCGAAGATCGCCGGGAAGCTCGCCGACCTGCGTGAGCGCAACCGTGCGGCCCGGCAGCGGGGCAGGCCGGAATAGCCGGCGCTTGCGGGTAGAATGCGCGCGGGGCACGCCCCGCCCGCCGGAGAACCACGACCATGCTCGACCCCCGCCTGCTGCGTTCCGACCTCGACCAGGTGGCCGCCAACCTCGCGCGCCGCGGCTTCCGCCTCGACACGGCCGCCTTCGTCGCACTGGAGGAAAGCCGTCGCGGTGTCCAGCAGCGGGTCGAGCAGCTGCGCAACGAGCGCAACGTCAGGTCGAAGGGCATCGGCAGGGCCAAGGCGCAGGGGGCGGACATCGCGCCCCTGCTGGCTGATGTCGAGCACCTGGGCGGCGAGCTGGCGGCGGCCGAGGCGCAATTGCAGGCCGTGCAGGGCCAGCTCGACGAGCTGGCGCTCGGGCTGCCCAACCTGCTGCAGGAGTCGGTGCCGGAGGGGCGCGACGAGTCCGCCAACCAGGAGCTGCGCCGCTGGGGCACGCCGCGCGTGTTCGATTTCCAGCCGCTGGACCATGTGGACCTCGGCGCGCGCCTGGGGCTGGACCTGGAGGCCGCCGGGCGTATTGCCGGCGCGCGCTTTGCGGTCATGCGCGGGCCGCTGGCCCGGCTGCAGCGCGCGCTGGTCCAGTTCATGCTCGACACGCACACGGCCGAACACGGTTACACCGAGGTGTACGTGCCCTACCTCGCCAACGCGGCGAGCCTGCGGGGCACCGGCCAGCTGCCGAAGTTTGCCGCCGATCTCTTTTCAGTCAACGGCGAGCAGGGTCTCTACCTCATCCCCACCGCCGAGGTGCCGCTCACCAACCTGGTGCGCGAACGCATCCTCGAGGCGGGCGAGCTGCCGCTGAAGCTCACCGCGCACACGCCCTGCTTCCGCTCCGAGGCGGGCTCCTACGGCAAGGACACCCGCGGCATGATCCGCCAGCACCAGTTCGAGAAGGTGGAGATCGTGCAGGTCGTGCCGCCCGCCGATTCCGCCGCGGCACTGGAGGCGCTCACCGGGCACGCCGAGGTGATCCTGCAGCGGCTCGGCCTGCCCTACCGGGTGATGGCGCTGTGCGCCGGCGACATCGGCTTCGGCTCATCGAAGACCTATGACCTCGAGGTCTGGCTGCCGGGGCAGGGGAAGTATCGCGAGATCTCCTCCTGCAGCAACTTCCAGGACTACCAGGCGCGGCGCATGGGTGCGCGCTGGCGCAACCCCGGGACCGGCAAGCCCGAACTGGTGCACACGCTCAACGGCTCGGGTGTCGCTGCGGGCCGCGCCCTCGTCGCCGTGATGGAGAACGGCCAGCAGGCCGACGGCAGCATCCTGATCCCCGGGGTGCTGCAGCCCTACATGGGCGGGCTGGAGCGCCTTTCCCCGTCCGGGTAAAGGTGTCTGACACCTTTTCGTGCTTGCGCCCCCGGGGCATGGCGGCGGACAATTCCTCCCGGCCGCGGGGGCGTGGCCGGTTGTCGCGGCACGGAGAGGTGGCAGAGCGGTTGAATGCGGCGGTCTTGAAAACCGTTGGGGACTCACGTCTCCCGGGGGTTCGAATCCCTCCCTCTCCGCCAGTTCCAGGGAGCAGTCAGATCATGAGCGATTCCGGGTCGCTGGGCCCCGGCGCCGATACGGCGCTTTTCCTCCAGGAACTGTATGCGCACGCGTTGCTGGTGCGCTGCCTGGTCACGGTGGCCGAGCAGGGCATCGCCGACCGGCTGGGGCCGGGGCCGAAGACCGCGGCGGAGCTGGCCACCGGCGCCGGGGTGCACGAGGAGACGCTCTACCGCATGCTGCGCTTCCTCGCCTCCTTCGGCTTCTTCGCCGAGGACGAGGATGGGCGTTTCCGGCTGACCCCGCGCGGGGAGTTCCTGCGGGTGAACGTGCCGGGCTCCGTGCGCGACCGGCTGCGCCGCCCCTGGCAGGACCTGCTGTGGCGCACCTACGAGCGCATCCCCGAGATGCTGCGCACCGGGGTGACCGCCTTCGACCAGGCCCACGGGCAGTCGTTTTTCGACTACCTGGCCTCGCACCCGGACATCAACACCATCTACGATCGCTCGACCGCGCGCCTCTCGCAGATCGAGAACCCCGTCATCGCGGCCAGTTACCCCTTCGGCGACTACCCCTACGTGGTGGACGTCGGCGGCGGGCACGGCGGGCTGCTCGCGGCGATCCTCGACCACCACCCGCAGGTGCACGGGGTGCTCTGCGAGCTGCCGCAGGTGGTGGCGGGCGCCGAGCCGCTCGGCGCCGAGCGCTACACCGGGCGCTGGGAGCCGGTGGCCGGGGACTTCTTCCGCAACATTCCCCCGGGAGGGGATATCTACATCCTCAAGCGCATCGTCCACGACTGGGACGACGACCACGTGCTGGCCCTGCTGACCCGCTGCCGCGAGGCCCTGCGCGAGCAGGCCCGCGTGCTGGTCATCGATGCGGTCATGAAGCCGGGCAACGAGCCCGATCCCAACAAGTTCATGGACGTGAACATCATGGCGCTGACCGGCGGGCGCGAGCGGACGGAGGCGGAGTTCCGCCGCCTGTTCGATGCCGCCGGGCTCGTCCTGCAGCGGGTGCTGCCATTGCCGGCACCGGTGCCGCTCGCCATCCTCGAGGCCGGCCTTGGCTGAGAACCGCGCCAGCATGAGCGTGGAGGAGCGCCGGCGCCGCCGTCGCCGCCTGCGCCGCCAGGCGGCGGTGCTGGTCTTCCTGATGCTGGCCTTCGGGCTCGCGTGGTTCTTCGAGTCCCAGGCGACGACCACGGTCATCTTCACGCGCCATGCCGACATCGATCCCGCCGGGGGCGCGGATCAGGGCCTGTCGCCGGCCGGCGAGGCGCGCGCCGCCGAGCTCGCACGCGTGCTGGGCGATGCCGACGTGGTGACCGGCGTGGATGCGATCTTCGCCACCCAGTACCGCTACAGCCAGGAGACCGCCGGGCCGCTGGCGCACGCGCTGCACCTGCAGGTGGAGGTCGTGGATGTCAACGACGTCGACGGCCTGATCGGGCACATCCTCAAGGAGTGGAAGGGCAAGGTGGTGCTGGTCATCACCGACAGCGACCCCCTGCCGCTGCTCATCCAGAAGCTCCACGGCAGCAAGAAGCTCCCGCCGCTGGGCGCGGGCGAGTACGACAACCTCTATGTCGTCAGCATCCCCTGGTACGGCAAGGTCAAGACCCTGCGCCTGAAGTACGGCGCGCACTACCTGCCATCTGCCGATCCCGGCGCAGCGCCCCCGCCAGTTCCCGCCGCTGAATGAAGCCCTGCGCGTCGAGCGCCGGGTAGGGCAGCCCGCGCGCCTGGCAGTGCCGCGCGGCGGCCGGGTAGCTCCACTCGAACAGCAGGTTACGATAGCTTCGTTCATCGAGCCGGGGGCTGGCGTAGAAGCCGGCGTCTTCGCGCTGGCGTGCGGCTTCGTAGAGGATCACGGCGGCAGCCACCGAGACGTTCAGCGATTCCACCAGTCCGCGCATGGGCACGACGATGTGCGCATCGGCGAGTGCTGCGGCACGCGCGCTGACGCCGAGGCGCTCGGCACCGAGCAGGATCGCGGTGGGACGGGTGTAGTCCCAGCTGCGGTAGTCAACCGACTGACTTGAGAAATGTGCGGCAACGATTTGAAAATCAAATTGTTTTAGACCTGAAACCGCTGCTTCCAGATCCCGGTGCACACGGCTTCGCACCCACTTGCGGCTGCCACCGGAAATGCCCCGGTGGCGGCTCCATTCACCTCCGGGCGATACGGCATGCAGTTCGGGTACGCCGACGGCATCGCAGCTGCGCAGGATGGCCGAGATGTTGTGGGACTTGTGCACGTCCTCGCAGAGCACGGTGAGGTCCGGCTGGCGGCGGTCGAGCACGCCCTTGAGCCTGGCGAATCGTTCGGGAGTCATGGCCTTACTCTACAATGCGCGGCCCCGGTGATGGGCTAGAATCCCCGCCGTCCAGCCGAGTGCCCCGATAGCTCAGGGGATAGAGCGTCCGCCTCCTAAGCGGAAGGTCCCGCGTTCGAATCGCGGTCGGGGTACCACTTCTCCCCAGGCAGATCGATGCAACAGCCAGAGCACAACGCCACACCGGCACGTCGTGTCGCATTCATCGGCCTCGGAACCATGGGCTATCCCATGGCCGGCCACCTGGTGCGCGCCGGGCATGTGGTCACCGTCTGCAACCGCACGGCGGCGAAGGCGGCACGCTGGGCCGCCGAGTTCGGCGGGGCCGCTGCGGCCACGCCAGGGCAGGCGGCCGCGGGCGCGGAAGTCGTCTTTGCCTGCGTGGGTGCCGATGCAGACCTGCGGGCAGTCACGCTTGGCAGCGACGGTGCCTTTGCCGGCATGAGGGCCGGCGCGATCTTCTTCGACTGCACCACCACCTCGGCCGAGGTGGCGCGCGAGCTGGCCGCCGAGGCTGCCGGGCGCGGCCTGCACTTCGTGGATGCGCCGGTGTCGGGTGGTGAGGCGGGTGCGCTGCGTGGCCAGCTCACCGTGATGTGCGGGGGTGAGGCAGCGGCCATCGAGCGTGCGCGCCCGGTGGCGCTGGCCTTTGCCCGGGCGGTGACGCGCGTCGGCCCGTCGGGGGCGGGCCAGCTCGCCAAGATGGTCAACCAGATCTGCATCGCCGGGCTCGTCCAGGGGCTGGCCGAGGGCATCGCCTTCGGCCAGGCGGCCGGCCTCGACATGCACCGCGTGCTCGAGGTCATCGGCCAGGGCGCGGCGCAGAGCTGGCAGATGGACAACCGCGGCGCAACGATGCTCGAGGACCGCTTCGACTTCGGTTTTGCCGTGGACTGGATGAGAAAGGACCTCGGCCTGTGCTTCGCCGAGGCACGGCGCAACGGCGCGCAGTTGCCGGTCGCGCAGCTGGTGGATGGCTATTACGCCGAGATCCAGGCGCTGGGGGGCGGGCGCTGGGACACCTCGAGCCTGGTGCGGCGGCTGCGCTGAGCAGGGCAGTCGGCGATCAATGGGGGTACCGGCTGTATCTCCGGCTCATGCCAGCCTGGGCGTGAGAATATTAATCAAATAATAACAACTTGTTACAGTATATATCTGGTGTGATATCTGGTCATCGGGCATGATGACCTGCGAGACCTCCGTCACGGGCCGCCCGGACCCGTTGCGACAGAATGGGCGCACAGCAACTCGAACATCCGCGGTCCCCCTTGCCCAACGCCCGACGCAACCCGGCCACTGCCGCCGCGCCTGACACCACGCCGGAACGCCGCGAGGCCGCGGACCGCCGGCGCCACTCGGCCTGGTCCTTTCTCTATGGCGGGGTGCGCCCGCGCCGGCGCGCCGGCAGGCGCATCGGCGATGAGCAGCGCATCTTCCTCGACTGGCACGAGCCGCGGGTGCTGTACCTGGCGCTGGCGATCCTGCTGATGAGCTGCGCGGATGCGCTGTTCACGCTCAACCTGCTGGCCGTGGGGGGCGAGGAACTCAATGTCGTCATGCGGCTGCTGCTGGAGCGGGGCACGCACTGGTTCCTGTGGAGCAAGATCGGTCTCACGGCGGTCAGTGTCGTGGTGCTGGTCGCCGCCGCGCGCCGGCGCGTGCTCGGCCGCATTCCGGTCCTGTGGCTGATCAAGCTGTGCTTTGCGGGCTACCTGCTCCTCATCGGCTGGGAACTCCACCTGTTGTATGGACTCCTGGCGGACCAGGGCGGCGCGGGGCTGCCGTTCGAGGCATGGATCGCGGGCTGAGGTAGCACCCGCCCCCGCCCCGTTCTATCATTTGCGGTCTTCCAGGGCTTCCCGGGCCATCCATGAGCCAGTCCATCAGGGACCGTTACCTTTCCTCGCCGCTGTTTGGCACCAACGCACCCTACGTCGAGGACCTCTATGAGTCCTTCCAGCGCGATCCGGCCTCCGTGCCGGAGAACTGGCGGCGGTTCTTCGCCGGTATGGGCGCGCCGGGTGCGGCCGCGGTACCGGGCCAGCACCCACCGGCGGGCAGGGCCATCGCGCGGGCGCCAGCGCCGGTGCGCCCGGCCGATGCCGTCAGCGAGAAGCAGGCCGCCGTCTCCCGGCTGATCCAGGTCTACAGCCAGCGCGGGCACCAGATCGCCGACCTCGACCCGCTGGGGCTGGCCGAGCGGCGCGTGCCGCAGGTGATGCGCCTGGATTACGTCGGCCTCGCCGAGGCCGACCTCGAGCACGAGTTCTTCACCAGGGGCCTGGCGAGCACGGGCGGGGCCCGCATGAAGCTCAGGGACATCCTCGCGCTGCTGCGCCGGGTGTACTCGGGCAAGATCGGTGCGGATTACGCGCACCTCTCGCGCAGCCGCGAGCGCGCATGGATCCGCGAGCGCCTCGAGCAGGGCCAGCTCGGCGAGCCGTTCACCGCGGAGGAGCGCCGCCACATCCTCGGTCAGCTCACGGCTGCGGAGGGCATCGAGCGCTACCTGCACACCCGCTACGTCGGGCAGAAGCGCTTCTCGCTCGAGGGCGGCGACAGCCTGATCCCGATGCTCGACGACCTCATCCAGCAGGGCGGCGCCCACGGCATCCAGGAGATCGTCGTCGGCATGGCCCACCGGGGCCGCATCAACGTGCTGGTGAACATCCTGGGCAAGGCGCCGCAGGCGCTGTTCCAGGAATTCGAGGGCAAGCAGAACATCGAGGCCATGACCGGTTCGGGTGACGTGAAGTACCACATGGGCTTCTCCTCGGACATCCGCACGCCCGGCGGCAACGTCCACGTCATGCTGGCGTTCAACCCGTCCCACCTCGAGATCGTCGACGCCGTGGTGGAGGGTTCCGTGCGCGCCCGGCAGGACCGCCGCGGGGACGCCAGCGGCACGGAGGTGCTGCCGGTGCTGATCCACGGCGATGCGTCCTTCGCCGCGCAGGGTGTGGTGACCGAGACGCTGCAGCTCTCGCAGACCCGCGGCTTCGCCACGGGCGGCACCGTGCACGTGATCGTCAACAACCAGGTGGGGTTCACCACCAGCCATGTGGACGATGCGCGTTCGACGCCCTATTGCAGTGATGTCGCCAAGATGGTGGAGGCGCCGGTCTTCCACGTGAACGGCGACGATCCCGAGGCGGCCGTCTTCGTCACGCGCCTCGCGCTCGAGTACCGCCAGACCTTCCGCAAGGACGTCGTCATCGACCTCGTCTGCTATCGCCGCCACGGGCACAACGAGGCCGACGAGCCGTCCGCCACCCAGCCGCGGATGTACCAGGTCATCAAGCGCCACCCGACCACCCGCCAGCTGTACATGGGCCGGCTGGTGGAGGGCGGGGTGATGGATGCGCCCGGGGCCGAGCGGCTGGTGGAGGAGTACCGCGAGCGCCTGGACCAGGGCCAGCCGCTGCCGCAGGCGGTGCTCGGCATGATCGGCAACGAGTACACCGTGGACTGGGGCCGTTATCGCAGGGCCGACCGCGACGAGTCGGTGGCCACTGCCGTGGCGGCGGCGGAAGTCCCCCTGCTGGCCGCCGAAGTCACCCGGGTTCCGGCCGGGTTCACGCTGCACCCGCAGGTGGCGCGCATCGTCCAGGACCGCATGCGCATGGCGGCCGGCGAGCATGCCATGGACTGGGGCTTCGCCGAGATGATGGCCTACGCGAGCCTGGTGAAGGCGGGTTTCAAGGTGCGCCTCACCGGCCAGGACAGCCGTCGCGGCACGTTCTTCCACCGCCATGCGGCGCTGCACGACCAGGCCACGGGCGAGACCCACGTGCTGCTCGAGAACCTTGGCGAGCGGCGCGGCGCCTTCACGGTGACCGACTCGCTGCTCTCCGAGGAGGCCGTGCTCGCCTTCGAGTACGGCTATGCCACCACCGACCCGCAGTCCCTGGTGATCTGGGAGGCGCAGTTCGGTGATTTCGCCAACGGCGCCCAGGTGGTGATCGACCAGTTCATCAGCTCGGGTGAGGCCAAGTGGGGGCGCCTGTGCGGGCTCACGCTGCTCCTGCCGCACGGACAGGAGGGCCAGGGGCCCGAGCATTCCTCGGCGCGGCTGGAGCGCTTCCTGCAGCTGTGCGCCGAGTACAACATGCAGGTGTGCGTGCCGTCGACCCCGGCGCAGATGTTCCACCTGCTGCGCCGGCAGATGCTGCGCGACCTGCGCAGGCCGCTGGTCGTGATGACGCCGAAGAGCCTGCTGCGCCACCGCCTGGCCGGCTCGCCGCTGGCTGAACTGAGCCAGGGGCACTTCCAGCCCCTGATCGAGGAGATCGATCCCCTGGAGGCGGCCGCGATCACGCGGCTCGTGGCCTGCAGCGGCAAGGTGTTCTACGACCTGCTGGAGGCGCGCCGCACGCACAAGCCTGGCAACGTGGCCATCGTGCGCATCGAGCAGCTCTACCCGTTCCCGTCGCGCGAGTGGTCGGCCGTGCTCGACCGCTACCCGGCGGTGCGCGAAGTGGTATGGTGCCAGGAAGAGCCGCAGAACCAGGGCGCCTGGTACCAGATCCGCCACCGCCTGCAGGAGCCGCTCGGCCGGGCCCAGGAACTCTTCTACGCCGGCCGGCCGGCCGCGGCGGCGCCGGCGCCGGGGGTGTTCAAGCTGCACGTCCACCAGCAGCAGGTCCTCGTCAACGCGGCGCTCGGCATCAAGGCGCCCGACGCGTGAGTGCAGCCACCGGAGATTCCAGGGCATGACCATCGAAGTGAAAGTTCCGCAGCTTCCCGAATCAGTGGCCGACGCGACGCTGATCTCCTGGCACAAGGCGCCGGGTGATGCAGTGCGCCGCGATGAAAGCCTGGTCGAACTGGAGACCGACAAGGTGGTCCTGGAGGTCCCGGCGCCGGTCAACGGCATCGTCAGGGAACTGCGGGTGCCCAACGGCGCCACGGTGAAGTCGGGCGAGTTGCTGGCCATCCTCGAAGAGGGCGGGGGCAAGGCGGCCGCGCCAGCTCCGGCGGTGGCAGCCGCGCCGACGCCGCCCGCGGCGGCGCCGGCCCCTGCAGCGGCACCGGCCCCCGCAACGGGCAAGGCCGGCCCTGCGGCGCGCCGTGCCGCTGCCGAAGGCGGGGTGGACCTCGCTGCTGTCAGCGGCACGGGCAGGGATGGGCGCATCCTGAAGGGCGATGTGGCTGCGGCCCGCAATGCGCCGGTTCCGCCAGCTCCGGCTGCGCCAGCTGCGCCGGCCGGGGCCGCCGCCGGGCGCGGCGAGCGCCGCGTCGCCATGAGCCGGCTGCGTGCGCGCATCGCCGAGCGCATGGTCGAGGCACAGCACGCCGCCGCGATGCTCACTACCTTCAACGAGGTCGACCTCGGCGAGGTGATGGCGCTGCGCACCCGGCACCGCGAGGCCTTCGAGAAGCAGCATGGGGTGAAGCTCGGCTTCATGTCGTTCTTCGTCAAGGCCTGCATCGAGGCGCTGCGCCGCTACCCGGTGGTGAATGCCTCGGTGGAGGGCAGCGACATCGTCCACCATGACTACCACGACATCGGCATCGCCGTGTCCACCGAGCGGGGCCTGATCGTGCCGGTGGTGCGCGATGCGGACCAGCTGTCCTTTGCGCAGATCGAGGCGGCCATCAACGACTATGGCCGCCGGGCGCGCGAGGGCAGCCTCGGCATGGATGACCTCACGGGTGGCACCTTCACCATCACCAACGGCGGCATCTTCGGTTCGCTGCTGTCCACGCCGATCCTCAACCCGCCGCAGAGCGCCATCCTCGGCATGCACAAGATCCAGGAGCGGGCGGTGGTCGCCAATGGTCAGGTGGTGGTGCGGCCGATGATGTACCTGGCGCTGACCTACGACCACCGCATCATCGACGGGCGCGAGGCCGTGCAGTTCCTCGTGGCCGTGAAGGATGCCCTGGAAGATCCCGGCCGCCTCCTGTTGCAGGTCTGAGCACCATGGGCAGCAAATTCGATGTCGTCGTCATCGGCGGCGGGCCCGCCGGCTACGTGGCCGCGATCCGCGCGGCGCAGAACGGCCTGTCCACCGCCTGCATCGATGCCTGGGTGGGCAGCGATGGCGAGCCTTCGCTCGGCGGCACCTGCCTCAACGCGGGCTGCATCCCCTCCAAGGCGCTGCTGGAGTCCTCCGAGCTCTACCATCGCGCCCGCCACGACTTCGGCAACCATGGCATCCGCCTGGGCGAGGTGGGCCTGGACCTCGCGGCCATGCAGGCGCGCAAGGAGGCGATCGTCAGCAAGCTCTGCGGCGGCATCCAGGGGCTCTTCAAGGCCAACCAGGTCAGCTCGCTGGCCGGTCACGGCCGCCTCCTGCCCGGCAACAAGGTGCAATTCACCCCGCGGGCCGGCGAGCCGCAGCTGCTGGAAGCCGACCACGTCATCCTCGCCACCGGTTCGACGCCGACCGGGCTCGGGTCGCTGCCCTTCGACGGCGAGCGGGTGGTCGATTCCGCCGGCGCGCTGGCCTTCGCCGCGGTGCCGAGGCGGCTCGGCGTGATCGGTGCCGGGGTCATCGGCCTGGAGCTCGGCAGCGTCTGGCGGCGCCTGGGCGCCGAGGTGACCCTCCTCGAGGCGATGGACCGGTTCCTTTTCATGGCCGATGGCCAGATCGCCAGGGAAGCCGAGCGGCAGTTCCGCCGCCAGGGCCTGGACATCCATCTCGGCGCGAAGGTGCAGTCCGGTGAGCGCACCGCGGGAGGCGTGCGCCTGCGCTACGACGACCGCCAGGGCTCGCACGAGCTCGAGGTGGACCAGGTGATCGTGGCGGTGGGCCGGCGTCCCTGCACCGGGGAGCTGCTTGACCCGCTGGCCGGCGTGGCGCTCGATGAACGCGGCTTCATCAGCGTGGACGACCACTGTCGCACGACGGCGGCCAATGTCTGGGCGATCGGCGATGTGGTGCGTGGCCCGATGCTGGCGCACAAGGGCTCGGAGGAGGGCGTGATGGTGGCCGACCTGGTCGCCGGACGCTACGGGCACGTGAATTACGCGGTCATCCCCTCGGTCATCTACACCACGCCGGAGATCGCCTGGGTGGGCCGCAGCGAGGAGGACCTGAAGGCGGCCGGCGTGGCGTACAAGGCGGGCACCTTCAATTTTGCCGCGAGCGGCCGCGCCAGGGCCATGGACCAGGCCGCTGGTCTGGTGAAGGTGCTGGCGGATGCGGTTACCGACGAAATCCTCGGTGTGCACATCTGCGGGCCGATGGCCGGCGAGCTGATCAGCGAGGCCGTGGTCGCCATGGAGTTCCAGGGCACGGCCGAGGACCTGCAGCGCACCATCCACGCGCATCCCACGCTGGCCGAGGCGGTGCACGAGGCGGCGCTCTCGGTGGACCGCCGGGCGATCCACGCCATCAACCGCTGAGCGGCACCCGGACCGGATCCCCGGTGATGCCATCGCGCGCCCGGCCCGGCCGCCGGCCGGTTTCGGGTATCATGCGCCCGTTGTCGTCGCGAGGCCCCGCCGGGTGCGGGCCGCTCGCCAATTCCGCAGGCACCGGGCCGTCCAGGCCAGTGCCTCTCCGGGCAGGAAGCGCATGGCTGGCCACAGCAAATGGGCGAACATCCAGCACCGCAAGGGCGCCCAGGACAAGAAGCGTGCGAAGGCATTCACGCGGCTCATCCGCGAGCTGACCGTGGCCGCCCGCCTCGGCGGTGAAGATGCCGCCGCCAATCCGCGGCTGCGCCTCGCGCTCGACCGGGCCCGCGCCCAGAACATGCCGCGCGATACCCTCGAGCGTGCCATCCAGCGGGGCGCAGGCACGCTCGAGGGCAGCGAGATCCAGGAAGTGACCTACGAGGGGTATGGCCCCGGCGGTGTCGCGGTGCTGGTCAGCTGCATGACCGACAACCGCAACCGCACCGTCTCCGAACTGCGCAACACCTTCGCCAGGCACGGAGGCCACCTGGGTGCCGAGGGTTCGGTGGCGTATCTCTTCAGCACCGCGGGCGTGCTCGCCTTCCCGGCCGGGACCGGCGAGGAGCGGTTGCTCGCGGCAGCGCTGGAGGCCGGCGCCGAGGACGTGGTCGCGTCGGCGGATGGTTCGGCGGAGGTGCTGACCGCACCGGCCGACTTCGCCAGGGTCCGTGATGCCTTGCTGGCCGCCGGACTCGCGCCGGCCGTGGCCGAGGTGACGCAGCGGGCCGCCACCAGCGTCCCGCTGGGCCCGGCCGATGCCCGATCCGTCATGCGCCTGCTGGAGGCCATTGAGGATCTCGACGACGTCCAGGCGGTGCATGCCAATGCGGAATTTCCCGAGGAGGTGCTGGCCTGCCTCGCCTGAGGTGGCCGGCACGCCCCGATGGAACGCAGCATGGGTCCGGCCGCCAGCCGCATCCTCGGCATCGATCCGGGGTCGCGGGTCACCGGTTGGGGCGTGGTGGATGCCCGTGGCTCCACGGTGCGCTATGTCGCCAGCGGCTGCATCCGCACGCAGGGCGAGGATATCGCCGTGCGCTTGCGCGAGATTTTCGCCGGCGTGGGCGACATCGTCGCGCAGCACCAGCCTGCGGAGCTGGCCATCGAGCGGGTGTTCGTCCACCGCAATGCCGACAGCGCGCTGAAGCTGGGCCAGGCCCGTGCGGCGGCCATCTGCGCGAGCTTCGGCAGGCAGCTGACGGTGCACGAGTACGCGGCGCGGGCCGTGAAGCTGGCGATCGTCGGCCAGGGCGGGGCGGAGAAGCCGCAGGTGGCGCACATGGTGCGTGCCCTGCTGCAGCTGACCGCGCCACTGGTGGCCGACGAGGCCGATGCGCTGGCGGTGGCGCTGTGCCATGCGCACACGCGCCCGCTCGGCACGCGCCTTGCCGCCTCGGCGCGCCTGCGGGTGGTGCGCCGATGATCGGCCATCTGCGCGGCACCCTGCTGCACAAGGATCCGCCGCACCTGGTGGTGGAGGTGGCCGGGGTCGGCTACGAGCTGGAAGCGCCGGCCTCCACCTGGACGCGCCTGCCGGAGATCGGCGCCGACGTCCAGTTGCGCACCCACCTCGTCATCCGCGAGGACCAGCACCTGCTGTTCGGCTTTGCGACCGAGGCCGAGCGCGGCCTGTTCCGTGACCTGCTCAAGGTCACCGGTGTCGGCGCACGCATCGCGCTGGCGATCCTCTCGGGCACCAGTGTCGAGGGTTTCGTGCGCTGCGTGCAGACGCGTGATGCGGCCGCGCTGACCCGCGTCCCCGGGGTGGGGCGCAAGACCGCCGAGCGCCTGCTCCTCGACCTGCGCGACCGGGTGGAGGAAATGGCCGCGGCCGGGCTGGCTGCCCCCGCAGCGCCGGCCGGTGCCGTCACCGGACCGGAGGCCGAGGTCATGGATGCGCTCCAGGCGCTCGGCTATCGCCCGGCCGAGGCACGCCGGCTGGTGGAGCAGGCACAGGCGGGCGGTGCGCTCACGACCGCGGAAATCCTGCGCGCCGCGCTGCGGGCTGCAGTGCCCGGCGGGCGCAGCTGATGGAGGGCCCATGAGCAGCGAACAACCCGGACGCATCGTGTCCACCACCGGACGCAGCGAGGAAGAAGCCTACGAGCGCGCCATCCGCCCGCGCAGTCTGGAGGACTACATCGGGCAGGCTTCGGTGAAGCGCCAGATGCAGATCTTCGTCCAGGCCGCACGCCAGCGTGCCGAAGCCCTGGACCACGTGCTGATCTTCGGCCCCCCGGGCCTCGGCAAGACGACGCTTGCGCATATCGTCGCCAACGAACTGGGGGTCAACCTGCGCCATACCTCGGGCCCGGTGCTCGAGCGGCCCGGCGACCTCGCGGCGCTCCTCACCAACCTCGAGGCGCGCGACGTGCTGTTCGTCGACGAGATCCACCGCCTGAGCCCGGTGGTGGAGGAGGTGCTCTATCCCGCCATGGAGGATTTCCAGCTCGACATCATGATCGGCGAGGGCCCGGCGGCACGTTCCATCAAGCTCGACCTGCCGCCCTTCACCCTGGTCGGCGCCACGACGCGGGCGGGGCTGCTGACCTCGCCGCTGCGCGACCGCTTCGGCATCGTGCAGCGGCTGGAGTTCTACACCGAGGAGGAGCTGCACGACATCGTCACGCGCTCGGCCCACATCCTCGGCGTGGCCATCGATGCCGGTGGCGCCCGGCTCATCGCCGCCCGCGCCCGCGGCACGCCGCGCATCGCCAACCGCCTGCTGCGCCGCGCGCGCGACTACGCCGAGGTCAAGGGCAACGGGCGGGTGGACGAGGCCACGGCGCGTGCCGCCATGGACATGCTGGAGGTGGATCCCAACGGCTTCGACATGATGGACCGCCGCCTGCTGCTCACCATCATCGAGAACTTCGCCGGCGGGCCGGTGGGCATCGAGTCGCTGGCTGCCGCGGTGAGCGAGGAGCGCGGCACCATCGAGGACGTGCTGGAGCCGTTCCTGATCCAGCGGGGCTTCCTGATGCGCACGCCGCGGGGGCGCATGGCCACCGCGCGCGCCTACCAGCACTTCGGCCTGCCCGTGCCGCGCAGCACACGCGAATCCTCGCTGGCGCTGTTCGAGGGCCAGGCGCCACGTGATGGCGGCTGAGGCGGCGATGGTCGCTGCACCGCCTGCGGGCTGGCACCAGTTCCCCGTGCGCGTGTACTTCGAGGACACCGATGCGCAGGGGGTCGTGTACTACGCGAACTACCTGCGTTTCATGGAGCGTGGACGCACCGAGTGGCTGCGCAGCCACGGCGTGGAGCAGGACCGGCTGCAGTCGACGCACGGGCTGTGCTTCTCCATCACGGCGGCGGATGTGCGCTTTCACCGGCCGGCGCGCTTCAACGACGAGCTGGTGGTGCGCACGCGGCTTGCCGGGCGCCAGCGGGTGCGCTTCCTCGTCGACCAGGAGGTCCGCCTGGCACGGGATGGCACACTGCTGGCCAGCGCCCGTTGCGAGGCGGCCTGCCTGGAGGCGGCAGGCTTCCGGCCGCGCCGCATTCCGCCGGGGATACTGCCGGGCCTGCCCGCCGGCGAACTGACTGACATGGACGGGAACGCATGACGCCAGACCACTCCTTCCTCGAACTGCTGCTCGGCGCGAGCTTCATCGTGCAGCTGGTGCTGCTGCTGTTGCTGTCCGCCTCCGTCTTTTCCTGGGCGATCATCCTGCGCAAGCGCCGGACGCTGCGCGAGGCGGCGCTTGGCGCCGACAGCTTCGAAACCACCTTCTGGGGCGGAGGCGACCTCACCGCGATCTATCGTGACGTGACCCGCGAGGGCAGCACGCCCATCGGCATGGCCAGCCTCTTCGAGGCGGGGTTTCGCGAATTCCGCCGCCTCACGCAGCAGCCGGGGCTGGGGCCGCAGGAGGTCCTGGAGGGCTGCCGCCGCGCCATGCAGGTGGCGCAGATGCGCGAGATGGACCGCCTCGAGCAGAACCTCGCCACGCTCGCCACCATCGGCTCGACGAGCCCCTACGTCGGCCTGTTCGGCACGGTCTGGGGCATCATGAATTCCTTCCAGGCCATCGGCAAAGTCCAGTCGGCCACGCTCGCCATGGTGGCTCCGGGCATCTCCGAGGCGCTGGTGGCCACGGCCATCGGCCTGTTTGCCGCCATCCCGGCGGTCATCGCCTACAACCGCTACGCCGACAAGGTGACCCGGCTGGAAGTGCGCTTCGATACCTTCACCGAGGAGTTCTCGGCGATCCTGCAGCGCCACGCGCATCCGCGTCCGGCAGACGCGCGCGCGGGGAAGTAGCCGCCCATGCGCCGCAAGCCGAAACGCCGCCTGATGGGCGAGATCAACGTCGTGCCCTACATCGACGTGATGCTGGTGCTGCTGATCATCTTCATGGTGACCGCGCCCTTGCTGACCCAGGGCATCGAGGTCGAGTTGCCGAAGGCGGCCGCAGAACCGATCGATGCGGGCCAGAACGACCAGCCGCTGGTGCTCTCGGTGGACGCGGCGGGCCGCTTCTACCTGAGCGTGGGCGACCGGAAGGATGCGCCCATCGAGGCCGAACAGGTGGTGAGCCTGGCCTCCGCCGTCCTGCGACGCAGGCCGGAGACTCCCGTGCTGGTCAAGGCCGACCAGAAGGTGCCCTACGGCCGGGTCGTCGAGGCGATGGTGCTGCTCCAGCAGTCCGGAGCGCAGAAAGTCGGCTTCCTGACCGACCCGCCGGACACTCCGCGCAGGCGCCGTGGTCAGAGCCAGGGATGATCCTGGCCGAGGCTTTCCGCGCATGGCCCATGCCCTGACCTTCCAGCATGATTTCCTCCGCGAGCACCGGGCCGTGCTCGCGGTGTCGGCGCTGCTGCACCTGACCCTGCTGGTGCTGCTGGCACTCAACCTGAACCTGCTGCCGCGGACCCCGCCACAACCGGTGCGCCTGGCAATCCAGGCCACGGTGGTGGTCGACGACCGTGCCGCGCGCCAGCGGGCGGCCGACGCGCAGCGCCGCCGCCAGCAGGCCGAACTGGCCGAGCAATCACGCCAGGAGCGCGAGGCCGCGCAGCGCGAGGCGGAGGCCAGGCGCCTCGCAGCAGAGCAGCAGAGGGCCGCGCAGGAACGCCAGGCGCAGGTCCAGGCGCGGCAGGCCGAGGAGATCCGGCGCAGGGCCGATGCCGATGCCCGGCTGCGCGAGCAGGCCCGGGCGAAGGCGGATGCCGAGGCGAAAGCGCGCCTCGATGCCGCGGCAAGGGCGGATGCGGAGGCCAGGGTTGCGGCGAAGGCGGAGGCGGACGCAAGGGCCAGGGCGCAGGCCGAGCGGCGGCGCGCCCAGAGCCAGGCGGACCTGGCCCGGCAGATGGCCGAGGAGGAGGCGCTCACGGCTGTCGCCGGCTCGCCCGCTGCGGCACAGTACCGGGACCTGATCGCCCAGAAGGTGCGGCGCAACTGGAACGAGCCTGCGAGTGCGCGACCCGGCGACAGCTGCGATGTCCGCGTCCAGCAGATCCCGGGCGGCGAGGTAGTTTCTGCGGTCGCCTTCAACTGCACGGGAGACGGCGCCTTCGCGCGCTCGGTGGAGGCGGCGGTGCTGCGGTCCTCGCCACTCCCGCTCCCGGCCGATCCGCGGCTGTTCGACCGCAACTTGCTCTTTACCTTCAAACCCGAACAATAGCCGCCCTCCGGAGGTCGATGTGCACGTCATACCCAGGCGCCTGCTGGCGGGCTTCGCCACGCTTCTCCTGCTGCTGGCCGGCTGGCCGCTGCACGCGCAACTGCGCATCGAGATCGTCGGTGGCGTGGCCCGGCCGGTGCCCATCGCCATCGTGCCCTTCGGCTGGCAGGGCAGCGGCCCGGCGCCCTTCGACGTGGCAGGTCTCATCGCACGTGACCTGGCGGGCTCCGGGCGCTTCGCGCCGCTGGCCGATCGCGACCTGGTGCAGCGGCCCACCAGCGGCACCGGGGTGGATTTCCGCGACTGGAAGATGCTCGGTGTCGAGGCGGTGGCCGTCGGCCAGTTGCTGGAGACGGCGCCAGGCGACTTCACCATCCAGTTCGAGCTCTTTGACGTGCTGCGCGGCCAGCGGCTGCTCGGCTACCGCCTGCCGGCGCCGGCCGCCGAGCTGCGCCTCGGCGCCCATCGAGCTGCCGACATGATCTACGAGAAGCTGACCGGGGTGCCCGGCATCTTCTCCACCCGCATCGCCTATGTGACGGCCACGCACAAGGGTGGCAAGCCGGATGTCTTCCGGCTGGTGATCGCGGATGCCGACGGCGCCAACGAGCGGATCATGGTCGAGTCCCCGGAGCCGATCATGTCGCCGGCCTGGTCACCCGATGGGCGCAAGCTCGCCTACGTGTCCTTCGAGAACCGGGTGGCCGAGGTCTACGTGCAGACGCTGCGCACCGGCACCCGGGAGAAAATCTCCTCGCGGGCGGGCGTGAATGGCTCGCCCGCCTGGTCGCCGGACGGGCGCATGCTGGCGCTGACCCTGTCGCGCGGCGAGGGCAACCTCGACATCTTCACGCTGGACCTGGCCTCACAGATGCTCACGCGCCTGACCGACCAGCGCTCCATCGAGACCGAGGCGGCCTGGTCGCCCGACGGGCGCAGCATCTTCTTCACCTCCGACCGTGCGGGCGGCCCGCAAATCTACCGGATGCCGGCCGATGGCGGCGGTGCCCAGCGCGTCACCTTCGAGGGCAACTACAATGCCCGGCCCCGGGTGTCGCCGGACGGCAAGCGGCTGGCCATGGTGACCAATGACCGCGGGAACTATAGAATTGCCGTCTTCGACCTGGAGCGCGGGTTTACCCAGGTCCTCACCGACGGGCGGCAGGACGAGTCACCCAGTTTCGCCCCCAACGGGGAGACGCTGATCTACGCGACACGCGAGGGCGGGCGGGGCGTGCTGGCCACCGTGTCGGTGGACGGGCGGGTACGGCAGCGGATCCCGGCGCTGGAAGGTGACGTGCGCGAGCCGGCCTGGTCGCCATTCCGGGTGAACTGATTCCAGCGGGGTGCCATGGGTGGTCCGTGGGGTCCCGGGGTTGATTGCAGGAGTTGCGGAGTCCATGAGCGTGAAAAATGTCCTTCTGGTCCTGATGATGGTTGTCCTTGCCGGTTGCGCCAGCAAGGGCACGAAAGAGCAGGATGACCTCGGCTACGGTACGCAGTCTGGTCCGGCGGCGGGCGCCCAGTCCGGCGGTGTGAGCCAGGGCAGCGTCGGTGCGGGCAGTGCCTTCGATGATTCCGCTGCGGCTGGCCCGCGCGCATCCGCGCGGAACCGCACCGTGTACTTCGATTTCGACAGCGACAACATCAAGGCCGAATATCGCGAGATCGTCGCCGGGCACGGCCGGTACCTGGCGGCGAACCCCGGTGTCAAGGTCCGCCTCGAAGGCAACACCGACGAGCGCGGCAGCCGCGAGTACAACATCGGCCTCGGCGAGCGGCGTGCGCAGGCAGTGAAGCAGGCCCTGCTGCTGCAGGGTGCGGCCGCGAGCCAGCTGACCACCGTCAGCTACGGCGAGGAGCGCCCGGCAGCCACCGGCAGCGACGAGGAGTCCTGGGCGCTGAACCGGCGCGTGGAAATCGTCTACGTTCCCTGAGCCGGCGATGAGGCTGCATCATCCGGTCCCGGTTGCGTTGCTGCTGGCACTGGCCGCCCTGGGTGGCGGGTGCCAGACGGTGCCCCCGGAGGAGGATCCGGTCCACCTGAAGCAGGTCGAACTCGACAACCGCCTGGCGCGGGTCGAGCGCGTGGTCGACAACCAGGGGCTGATGGGCCTCATGTCGCAGATCGAGAGCCTGCGACGGGATACCCAGGCACTGCGCAATGACGTGGAGACGCTGCGCAATGCGGTGGAGCAGGGCGGCGAACGCCAGCGCCAGCTCTATCTCGATGTCGACCAGCGCCTGCAGGCCCTGGAGAAGCGTGGCGCCGGCGTGGAGGCCGCCGCGGCTGGTGCCGTGGCGGCGGGTGCAGCACCGGCCGGCGGCGGCGATGATCGCGCGGGCTACCAGGCAGCTTTCGACCTGCTCAAGCAGGGCCGCTACGAGCAGGCCACCCAGGCCTTCCGGCAGTTCCTCGCGGCACACCCGCAGAGCAGCCTGGCCGACAACGCGCAGTACTGGCTTGCCGAGAGCATCTACGTCGCCCAGAAGTACCAGGAGGCGCTGCCGGAGTTCGAGGCCGTGCTGGCGAAGTACCCGCAGTCGCGCAAGGCCCCGGATGCCCTGCTCAAGATCGGCTACTGCAATTACGAGCTCAAGCGCTTTGACGCGGCCCGCAAGGCGCTGACCACCGTCGTGCAGGACTACGGCGACAGCACGGCGGCCCGCCTCGCCAGCCAGCGCCTGCAGGCCATGGCAGGCGAGAAGCGCTGATCCGCAGGCGCGCCGGCCACACTGCCGCCTGCGACCAGCGGGTTCCTGCATGAGCACCACGGCACCCGACGGCAGCACCCGCGCAACCCGGTTGCGGGTCAGCGAGATATTCCACTCCATCCAGGGTGAATCGAGCAGCATCGGCCAGCCCACGGTGTTCGTGCGCCTCACCGGCTGCCCGCTCCGCTGCAGCTGGTGCGACACCGCCTATGCCTTCAGTGGCGGCGAGTTGCGCAGCCTCGAGGACATCCTCGCGGCGGTGGCTGCCTTCGGCGCGCACCACGTCTGCGTGACCGGTGGCGAGCCGCTGGCCCAGCCCGGCTGCCGCGGGCTGCTCACCCGGCTGTGTGATGCGGGCCACGCCGCGCAGCTCGAGACCAGCGGGGCGCTGGACATCGCCGGCATCGATCCGCGTGTCACCGTGGTGATGGACTGCAAGCCGCCGTCCTCGGGCGAGAGCGCGCGCAACTGCTGGGCCAATTTCGCCTGGCTGCGTGCGCACGACCAGGTGAAGTTCGTCATCGCGGACCGTGCCGATTACGACTGGTCGAGGCAGGTCGTCGCCCGGCACGGCCTGCGCCCGCGCTGCATGGTGCTGTTCTCGCCGGTCTGGGGCACGCTGGAGCCACGCCAGCTGGCCGAGTGGGTCCTCGCGGACCGGCTCGACGTGTGCTTCCAGGTGCAGCTGCACAAGTACCTCTGGGGCGACCTGCGTGGCCACTGAGCCCGGGCGTGCCGTGGTGCTGCTGTCCGGCGGCATGGACTCGGCCACCTGCCTGGCGCTGGCGGCGCGCCGCGATGGCCACCGCTGCCACGCGCTGAGCTTCGACTACGGGCAGCGGCATCGCGCCGAACTGGATGCCGCCGCGCGCATCGCCCGCCTGCTCGGCGCGCTCGAGCATCGCACCCTGCGCATCGATCTCGGCGCGCTGGGCGGTTCGGCACTGACCGACCGGGCCATCGCGGTGCCCGAACAGCCCGGCAGCGGCATCCCGGTGACCTACGTCCCTGCGCGGAACACGGTGTTCCTGTCCTTCGCGCTGGCCTGGGCCGAGGTGCTCGACGCGGATTTCATCTACAGCGGGGTCAATGCCGTCGACTATTCCGGGTATCCGGACTGCCGGCCGGAATACATCGCGGCGTTCCAGCGCATGGCCGACCTGGCGACGCGCCGGGGTGTCGACGGCCGGCCGGTGCTGCTGCGCACCCCGCTGATGGCGCTTGGCAAGGCCGACATCATCCGCCTGGGTGCCGGGCTCGGCGTGGACTTCGCCGTGACGGTGTCCTGCTACCAGGCGGACGCCAGCGGCGCCGCCTGCGGCGCCTGTGATGCCTGCCGGTTGCGGCACGCGGGGTTCGTTGCCGCCGGGCTCGCCGATGTGACCCGCTACCAGGCCGCCAGGCATCCGGGCTAGGTCGGCCGGGATGCGATCGGCTATGATGCGCGGCCAGTCTTGCGGGGCCGTTAGCTCAGCCGGTAGAGCAGCTGGCTTTTAACCAGTTGGTCGCGCGTTCGAATCGCGCACGGCCCACCATGCCCCTCGTGTGTTGCCTGCCGGCCGCGTGCGCCAGGCGGGCAACGGCAGCTGCAGCCTGGCGGGCATCCACCGGGCGGTCACGACGCTGTTCCCGCGGGACATACTCCTTTAATATGGCCCGTCAGCCTGTTGTCGCAGTCGATCATGATGAACCCGCGGACCCTGCTCGAGGACAAGGTCGATAATTACCGCTGGCGGCTCGGCCAGCTGGAACTGGTGCCCATCGTGATCGGCGGCATGGGCGTGGACATCTCCACCACGGAACTGGCCCTGGCGGCCTGCCGGCTGGGCGGTGTCGGGCACATATCCGATGCCATGGTCCAGCACGTGTCGGACCGCAAGTACGACACCCACTTCACCAAGGCCAAGTCCGAGAAGCATCGGGCCACCCGCGACCAGATCGACAAGACCACCGTCAAGTTCGACCTCGGGCACCTCCACCAGGCCCAGCTCAACCACGTGCGCCACACCATGGACCGCAAGCGGGGACCCGGTGCGGTGTTCATCAACGTGATGGAGAAGCTCACCATGGGTGCGCCGGGTGACACCCTGCGGGCCCGCCTGGTGGGTGCCATGGATGGCGGCATCGACGGCATCACGCTGTCGGCGGGCCTGCACATCAGCAGCCTCAAGCTCATCGAGGACCACCCGCGGTTCCGCGACGTGAAGATCGGGCCCATCGTCTCGAGCGTGCGCGCCCTGAAGATTTTCCTGAAGAGCGCCACCCGCCTGAACCGGATGCCCGATTACGTCGTCGTCGAGGGGCCCCTGGCCGGTGGCCACCTGGGGTTCGGCGAGGACTGGCGCAACTACGACCTGCACACCATCGTCACCGAGGTGCTGGCCTTCCTCAGGGAGGAGAACCTCGCCATCCCCGTGCTGCCCGCCGGCGGCATCTTCACGGGCACCGATGCGGCGGCATTCCTGCGCATGGGGGCGGCGGGCGTGCAGGTGGCCACCCGCTTCACCATCACCGAGGAATGCGGGCTCCCGGCGCGGGTGAAGCAGGACTACGCCCGCGCCCGGGAGGAGGACCTGGTGGTGTCCGGCGTATCGCCCACCGGCTATCCAATCCGCCTGCTGTCCTACAGCCCGGCCCTGGGCTCGAACATCAAGCCGCAGTGCGAGGCGTTCGGTTACCTGCTGGACCGCGAGGGCCACTGTTCCTACCTGGACGCCTATGACGCAACGCCGGTGGACGCGAAGGGCCACAAGCTGCCGGTGCAGGGCAAGGTCTGCCTCTGCTACCACTTCAGCAAGTTCAACTGCTACACCTGCGGCCACTACGCTTACCGCCTCAAGGACACCACGCACCGCCTGGCTGACGGGCGCTACCAGATCCTTCCGGCTGCCCACGTGTTCCGGGATTACCAGTTCAGCACCAGCCACCGGGTGGCGCTGCCCGCTCCGCTGGAGGCGCCCACGGCAGTCGCCGTCAACAGCTGATGCCCGGCCGTCCTTGCGCAAGCCGCCAGGCGGCAGTTCCCGGGGCCTGAACCGCCGTCGCCACGCCATGAGCATCGATACTGTCGGAATCTCCGGCCTCGCGCTCTACCTGCCCCCGTATCGCGTGGACCTGCGCCAGTGGTGTGACTGGACCGGCACCGCCTGGGCGAAGGTGGGCTCGGTGGTGGGCACGGGCTTCCGGTTGCCGGGCCCAGGGCAGGGCGTCTACACGATGGCGGCCACCGCCGTCCTGCGGCTGATGGACCAGTACGATGTCGATCCCGGCCGGGTGCGGTTCCTCGCGCTCGGCACGGAGTCGAGCACGGACAACTCCGCCGGCGCGGTGATCATCCGCGGCATGCTCGATGATGCCCTGCGCCAGCGGGGCATGCGGCCGCTGAGCCGCAACTGCGAGGTGCCGGAGTTCAAGCACGCCTGCCTGGGCGGCATGTACGCGATGAAGAACGCGTTGCGGTTCCTGGCGACGGAGCCGGGCGAGCCGGTGGCGATCGTCGTCAGTGCGGATGTCGCCAAGTACGACCTCGGCAGTTCCGGGGAGCCCACGCAGGGCGCGGGCGCCGTGGCGATGCTGCTGGAGAAGCGGCCCGCGCTCCTGGAGGTGGACCTGGCGGCCTGTGGCAGCGCCTCGGCCTATCGCGCCATCGACTTCCGCAAGCCCATGCTGCGCATGGGTCCCGGGGGCGCGAGTTTCCGCGAGACACCGGTCTTCAACGGCCGGTATTCGACCACCTGCTATCTCGACCAGGTCCTGCAGGCCATGCGGGAGATGTGGCGGCGGATGGGCCGCCAGCCGCGGGAGCACCTGCGTGCCGTGCGCGCCGTGTTCATGCACCGGCCCTACGAACGCATGCCGCTGAACTCGCTCGCCTTCAGCTATCTTGCCGGGCTGGCCGATGATGGCGTGGCCGGATACACGGAGCTGGCCGGCTATTGCGCGGCCGCCGGCCTCGACAAGGACCGGGTGCTGGCGGAGATGCGCACCGTTCCCGACATCCTGGCGCTGGTGCTGGAGGGCGGCCTCGAGCGCGATCCCTGGCCGCTGACCATGCGGCTGCTGCGCGAATTCCGCGACCAGCCTGCCTACCAGGAGGCCGTGGCCGCGAAGCTGCGTCTCGGTGCGCAGCAGATGCGTGAACTCGGCAACCTGTACTCGGCGTCCCTGCCGGCATGGGTGGCTGCCGGGCTCGAGGAAGCCCTGCACGGTGACCTGGATCTGGCCGGCCAGGAGATGCTGGCGCTAGGCTACGGCAGCGGCGATGCCGCCGAGGCGGTCCCGATGCGCGTTGCGCCGGGCTGGCGGGCCGCTGCGGCGCGCATCGGCTTCGCGGCGGCGCTGCTGCCCGCAGCCGACCTCAGCCGGGAGGAGTATGTGTCCCTGCACAGGACCGGCAGCGGCCCGCAGCCGCCGCCCCTGCGCGAGGAATTCGTGATCGAGCGCGTGGGCAGCAGCAGTGCGGCGGACTACGCCGACGAGGGCATTGAATACTATCGCTACATCCGCTGACGCTGCGTGCCGCCCGGCTGTTCCCGGCGCGGGTTCCGCGGACCCCGCGGACCCCATGGTCCCCGTGGATCTGGCGCAGCAGTTCCGGGCGCGGGCCGATGCCGCACTGGAACGCTGGCTGCCTGCGCCCAGCACCCACCCCGAGCGCCTGCACACGGCGATCCGCTATGCCGTCATGGGTGGCGGCAAGCGGCTGCGCCCGCTGCTCGCCTATGCCTCGGCCCTGTGGCTGGGCGTCGCGCCCGAGCGGGTGGACGGCATCGCGGCGGCACTCGAGATCGTGCATGCCTATTCGCTGGTGCACGATGACCTGCCGGCCCTCGACAACGATGAGCTGCGGCGCGGTCGCCCGACGACCCACGTCGCCTTCGACGTGGCGACCGCCATCCTCGTCGGCGACGCCCTGCAGGCGCACGCCTACCTGATCCTGGCGACGGACGATGCGCTCGGCGTGCCGGAACAGGCACGGCGGGCGCTGGTGCTGGACCTGGCCGCCGCCAGTGGCTCTGCGGGGATGGCTGGCGGACAGGCCATGGACATGGAGGCGAGCGGGCAGGCCGTCGACCCTGACCGGGCCGAGGCCATCTGCTGGCTCAAGACCGGGCGCCTGCTGGAAGCCGCGGTGCTCATGCCCTGCCGCCTGCGGTCCGATCCCGGGCCAGGCTGGCTGGAGGCGGCACGGCGGTTCGCCCGCGCCTATGGCCTGGCCTTCCAGCTGGTCGACGACCTGCTCGACATCGAAATGCCGGCCGCCGTGAGCGGCAAGCCCCAGGGCAGCGACCGGCGCAACCGCAAGACGACCCTGGCTGCGCTGCTGGGCCCGCAGGCCGCGCGCCGGCGCCTGGAGGCGTTGCGGGCCGAGGCCAGCGGGGCGCTGGCGCCCTGGGGCGCGCAAGCCGGGTTCCTGCGCTGGCTCTGCGAGACGACGCTGCGCCCGCCGGATCCTGCCTGACCATGCGCCCTCCGGCCCATGGGCGTCGCGCCACCGGCAGCCTGCTGCTGGGGCTGGTCGTGCTGTTGCCGGCCGCTGCGCTGGCGGCGGCGCTCACCGGACGCGCCGGGCCGGGGATCACGCCGCAGCGGCTGTGGACCTTCGCCCACCTGATCCTGTTCGTGTTCTGGCTGGGAGCCGACCTCGGCGTGGTGCTCGCGGTGCGGGCCGCTGCCCGCGCGGACCTGCTGCCGGCGCAGCGCTGGCGCACGCTGGGACTGGCGCGCAGCATCGACCTGGCGCCGCGACTCGCCGCGAGCCTGATGCTGACGGTGGGCGGCATCCTGACCGAATACGTCGGCATCGGGCACCCGTGGTGGCAGATGGCGGGCATCGTGGCCATCGGCCCCGCCTGGCTGGGGCTCGTGCTCCTGGCGCATCTGGCGGCAGACCATCGGGCAGGCGCTGTCGCCGGACGCCTGGAGGAGGGCCTGCGCCGGCTGCTGATCGTGGCGGTGCCGCTGTCGGTGGCCTGGTCCTGGTCCACCGGCCGGCTGGCGCCCGCGCCCTACGTGGGCGTGAAGCTGCTGCTGTTCGCCGCTTTGATGGTGCTCGGGCTGCGCGTGCGTGTCGCGTGGCCTGCCCTGGTGCCTGCGGGCGGGCCAGGGGCTGCGGAGCCGGCGCCGGTGGCGGCGGAAGTGGCGGTGGCCCGGCTGAACGCCGTCCTGCCGCTGATGCTGGCGGGCTGGCTGCTGCTGGCCGCCGCCGCCTGGCTCGGCATCGTGCGGCCCGGCGAGGTGCCGGCGGGGGCTGCCGTCAGCGCCGTTGCCGGGCTTCGGCAGCCGTGAGGGCCGCGACGGTCAGCGCGTGGATGTCGGACTGCATCAGGTCGCCCAGCGCGGCGTAGACCAGCCGGTGGCGCTGCAGGGTGCCGAGTCCGGTGAAGCGCTCGCTGATCACCCGCACGCGGAAATGTCCGCGGCCATCACGGGCACCCGCATGGCCGGCGTGCAGATGGCTCTCGTCAGTGATATCGAGTTCGAGCGGCTGCAGGCTTGCGTCGATCCGCGTCCGGATGGCGGTGCTGCGCTCGCCCGGCGTCATGGCAGCACCTGCCGGAACGGCTTGACGGTGACCCGCGCATACACCCCGGCCGCGCAGTAGGGATCGTGATCTGCCCAGTCCTGCGCCTCGGCGAGCGAGTCGAACTCGGCGACGACGAGGCTGCCGGTGAAGCCTGCCGGCCCCGGGTCCGGTGCATCGACTGCCGGGTGGGGCCCGGCGAGCAGCAGGCGGCCCGCATCGCGCAGCTCCCCGAGGCGCTGCAGGTGGGCCGGTCGGGCCTGCCGGCGCCGCGCCAGGCTGTCGGGCACGTCTTCGGAGATGATCGCGTACAGCATCATCAGCTCCCGCCTGGCGCCTCGTGGCGGGACAGCCAGAAGGCCTGCGCCAGCGCGAAGACCAGCGTCAGGCCGGTCAGACCGAACAGCTTGAAGTTCACCCAGACACCCTCCGGGAAGCTGTAGGCCACCCAGAGGTTGAGCGCGCCGACCACCGTGAAGAAGCCGACCCACATGAGGTTGAGCACGCGCCAGTCACGGGCGGGGACGCTGATCCCGCCCTGGCTGGCGGATTCCATGAAGCGCTGGGCAAGCGGCCTGGCGCCGAGGTACTGGCTGCCGAGGAAGACGATGGCGAAGATCCAGAACAGGATGGTGGGCTTCCACTTGAAGACCAGCTCATTGTGCAGCAGCAGGCTGATGGCGCCGAGCCCGACCACCAGCGCAGCCGAGATCAGCGTCATGCGGTGGACGGTGCGGGTGATCAGCCAGGTCAGCGCCACCTGCGCCGTCATCGCCACCATCATCACGGCGATGGCGGTGCGAAAGTCGCTGAACTTGTAGGCGACGTAGAAAAGGACGACGGGCAGGAGGTCGACGAGTGCTTGCATGGGGAAGGCCGTTGGAATGGCGCAGATGATAGCGAAATTCCCGGACGCCGGCCGCCCGTGCTTACTAGAATGGCGGCCATGACCCAGCGCTTCACCCTGCATGCCGACAACCCGCAGCGCCGGCTGGTGCAGCAGGCCGTCGACATCCTGCGTGACGGCGGCCTGATGGTGTACCCCACGGATTCCTGCTATGCCTTTGGCTGCCAGATGGGCGCACGCGATGCCGTGGCGCGGATCGAGCGCCTGCGCCAGACGGGCAGGGACCACAACTTCACGCTCGTCTGCCGGGACCTGTCCGAGATCGCCACCTACGCCCGGGTCGAGGACTGGGCCTATCGGCTGCTGCGCGCCCATACGCCCGGCCCCTACACCTTCATCCTCACCGCCACGCGCGAGGTGCCGCGCCGGCTGCAGAATCCCAAGCGCCGCACCATCGGTATCCGGGTGCCCGCCCACCCGGTGCCGCTGGCCATCGTCGGGGCACTGGGCGAGCCCCTCATGAGTTCCACGCTCATCCTCCCCGACGACGCGATCCCCCTCAACGACCCGGAGCAGATCCACGCCCGCCTGCGTGGCCAGGTGGACCTGCTGATCGAGAGCGGCAACTGCAGCATCGAGCCGACCTCGGTCATCGACCTGACCGCAGGCTTTCCGCGCGTGCTGCGCGAGGGCCGTGGCGACGTCGCGGCATTCGCCTGACCGGCGCCGGCACCGGTCCGTATAATCCACCGATGGGCGCTGGCAGCACCGCGGACTTCATCCGGATGATCGCCGTGGGCGCCATCCCGGTGGTCTTCGCCATCACCCTGCACGAGGTGGCGCACGGCTGGATGGCGCGCCGCCATGGCGATCGCACCGCCGAGATGCTCGGGCGCCTCAGCCTCAATCCGCTGCGCCACATCGACCCGATGGGCACCGTGGTGGTGCCGCTGCTGACCCTGTGGCTGGGCGGACTGCTCTTCGGCTGGGCCAAGCCGGTGCCGATCAACCCGC
The DNA here is from genome assembly GCA_020853135.1 of Gammaproteobacteria bacterium. GTDB lineage: Bacteria > Pseudomonadota > Gammaproteobacteria > Steroidobacterales > QUBU01. The sequence continues at coordinate 14,314 of JADYZO010000099.1, read as the reverse complement.
GCGCCATGCGCGAGCCGAAGCGGGCCATGATCGCCGTCGCGGCCGCGGGGCCGGGCGCGAACCTGCTCATGGCGCTGGGCTGGGCGCTGGTGCTGCGCCTGGCCGCCGGCCTGATGGAGACGCTGCCCGTGGCGGGTGATTTCCTGGTGCAGATGGCCAGCCTCGGTATCTCATTCAATGTCTTGCTCGGTATTTTTAACCTACTTCCTGTGCCACCCCTCGACGGTGGCCGCGTGCTGCGCGGGCTGGTGCCCGAGTCCATCGGGCGCCGGCTCGATGCCATCGAACCCTACGGTCTTATAATCGTGGTCGGATTGCTGGTTGCTGGCGTGCTCAACCGGGTTCTGGGGCCGCTGTTCCTGGTCGCCCGGGAACTGGTCTTCCTGCTGGCCGGCGTGAAAGGCGGTTGAGGATGTCGATGGGCGAGGCGGCAGGAGAGGCACCGGCGACGGTGGTCGACAACACGGTCGGGCCTGCCGGGGCTTTCGTGCCGGAGCAAGCGGCGGGCAGCCAGCCCGCCCAGGGCGAGATGCCGTTTGCCGTCGTCGAGGGCCAGCCGGTCACCGAGCTGCCGCGGGACCTGTACATCCCGCCTTATGCGCTCGAGGTCTTCCTCGAGGCCTTCGAGGGACCGCTCGACCTGCTGCTCTACCTGATCCGGCGCCAGAACCTCGACATCCTCGACATCCCCATCGCCGAGATCACCCGCCAGTACGTCAACTACATCGACGTGATGAAGGATCTGCAGCTGGAGCTGGCCGGCGAATACCTGCTCATGGCGGCCATGCTGGCCGAGATCAAGTCGCGGATGCTGCTGCCACGGCCGGAGTCGGCCGGTGAGGAGGAGGCCGACCCGCGCGCCGAACTGGTGCGCCGGCTGCAGGAGTACGAGCGTTTCAAGGAGGCTGCCGAGGCCCTGGAGCAGATGCCGCGGCTGGAGCGCGACGTCCACCAGGCCAGCGCCGGGATCGTGGAGAAGCCGCTGGCGGTGAAACTCCCCGACCTCACGCTCCGGGAGATGCTCCTCGCCTTCCACGAGGTGCTGCGCCGGGCCGAGATGTTCGCCCACCACCGCATCCAGCGCGAGCCGCTCTCGGTGCGCCAGCGCATGTCCGGGGTGCTCACCCGCCTCGGCGAGGGTGGGTTCGAGGAGTTCCACCGCCTGTTCGACGTCAGCGAGGGGCGCATGGGGGTCACGGTGACCTTCCTGGCCCTGCTCGAGCTGCTCAAGGAATCGCTGATCGAGATCGTCCAGTCTGAACCCTTCGCACCCATCCACGTGCGCCTCGCCACCACCGCCGGGCCGGCCACGCTGAGGCTGGCCGACCCCGCCGATGACAACCCAGAGTAACTGCCCATGGAGAAGAGCCAGATCAAGCATGTCATCGAGGCGGCCCTGCTGGCTGCCGGCAGGCCGTTGACGCTGGAGCAGCTGCGCGCGCTGTTCGGCGAGGAGGGCGCACCGGAGCGTGGTGAAATCCGCGCGGCCCTCGATGAGCTGCAGGCGGACTACGCCGGGCGTGGCGTGACGGTGAACGAGGTGGCCAGCGGCTTTCGCATCGAGGTGCGCCCGGCCATGGCGCCGTGGCTCGCGCGCCTCTGGGAGGAGCGCCCGCCGCGCTATTCCCGCGCGCTGATGGAGACGCTGGCCATCGTCGCCTACCGCCAGCCCGTGACGCGGGGTGACGTCGAGCAGGTCCGCGGCGTGGCCGTGACCACCAACATCATGCGCACGCTGCTCGAGCGTGGCTGGATCCGTGTGGTGGGTTACCGCGACGTGCCCGGCACGCCGGCCATGTACGGCACCACGCGGGAGTTCCTCGATTACTTCGGCCTGCGCCAGCTGGAGGAGCTGCCCCCGCTCGCCGAGATCCGCGACCTGGACCGGGCCACTGCCCAGCTGGAGCTGCCGGCCGATGGGTTTCCGGACGAGTTTGCGCCAGGCAGTGCCGAACCGCTGGTGCGGCCACTGGATCCGGATCTGCCGGAGGAACCCGCCACCGTGGCTTCCATCGCCGTGGCCCGCATCAGCCTTCCGGACGCCGCCTCCGCGCTGCCTGGCGATGGCGGGGAGCCGCCGTCGGCGGACATCATCCCGCTGAAGGCCCGCTGAGCCGCCTGCGGCCCGGCACCGGACCGGCCTGCATGGCGGAGAGGTTGCAGAAGTTCCTCGCGGCAGCCGGTCTCGGTTCGCGCCGCGAGATCGACGGCTGGATTGCCGCCGGCCGCCTGCAGGTCAATGGCAAGGCGGCGGTACCCGGCCAAAAGGTCAGCGGCGTGGAGCGCATCACGCTGGACGGCCGCCCCCTGCGCCAGGCCACCCGGCGCCATCGTCCCAAGCCGCGCGTCCTGCTCTACCACAAGCCGGTGGGGGAGGTGTGCACGCGCACCGATCCGCAGGGGCGCCCCACGGTGTTCGAGTCGCTGCCGCGGATCACCGGTGCCCGCTGGATCAGCGTGGGGCGCCTCGACATCGACACCTCGGGCCTGCTGCTCTTCACCACGGACGGTGAACTCGCCAATGCCCTGATGCATCCCTCCGGCGGGCTCGAGCGGGAGTACGCCGTGCGCATCCGTGGCCCGGTCAGTCCGGAGGTGCTCGATCTGCTGCGCGCGGGCCTCCAGCTCGACGATGGACCGGGGCGCTTTGCCTCGGTCGATGCCGAGGGCGGCAGCGGGGCCAACCGCTGGTACCGGGTGTGCGTGGCCGAGGGGCGCAACCGCATCGTCAGGCGCCTGTGGGAGGCGGTCGGTTGCCAGGTCAGCCGGCTTATCCGCGTGCGCTTCGGCCCGTTGCGGTTGCCGCGCCACCTGCCGCGCGGGCGCTTCGCCGAGCTGAACCCGCGCGAGGCAGCAGGGCTCTACGCGGCGGCGGGCCTGGCGGCTCCCGGCGCGGATGCCCGCTGAACCGCACGCGGCCCGCGGGCCACCCTACTGGCAATCGATGCTCTGGCCGGTGACGCCCGTGCTGTCGGGGCCCATCAGGTACAGGTAGGGCGCCATGATGGCCGCGGGCTCCGGGCGTGCCTCCGGCAGCTCGGCCGGGTAGGCGCTCCGGCGCATCGCCGTGCGCGTGCCGCCGGGATTGATGCAGTTGAAGCGGATGCGGGTGGCATCGCGGGTTTCATCGGCCAGCACCTGCGCCAGGCCCTCGATGCCGAACTTCGACACCGCGTAGGCACCCCAGTAGGCGCGCCCGCGGCGCCCGACGCCGCTGCTCGTGAAGATCACGGAGGCATCGGCCGAGGCGCGCAGCAGCGGCATCAGCTCGCGGGTCAGCACGAACGCTGCGGTCAGGTTCACGTGCAGCACCTGCTGCCAGGCGCCGACGTCATTGTGCTCGATGGGCGTGCGCTCGCCCAGTATCGCCGCGTTGTGCAGCAGGCCGTCGAGCCGCCCATAGTTCGCCCGGAGTTGCGCGGCGAGGTCGAAGTAGGCCGGTCCCTGCGCCCGCGCGAGGTCGATGACGGCGATGGCCGGTTGCGGGCCGCCGGCAGCGAGGATTTCATCGTGCACGGCCTCCAGCTTGCGCGTGGTGCGGCCGAGCAGGATCAGCGTCGCACCATGGGCGGCAAAGGCGCGCGCGGCGGCGGCACCAATGCCCGACCCGGCGCCGGTGACGAGGATGACGCGCCCGGCGAGCAGTTGCCTGGCTGGCTGGTAGAGGCGGGGATCGAAATCGGGCATGGCTGGGTAACCGTGTGGCGTCAATGGGAGCGTGGCAGGTCGTCGGCGGTGCCGGCCGCCTCCGGGCCGGCGGCCGCGGATGCCTCCACGGATGCATCGGCGGCGGCGAGCTGGCGGGGCGTGGTCTGCACCTGCTCCGGTGAATCGAGCTTCTGCCGCCCGCTGATGCCGAGTTCGGTGAGCCGGCGTGCTCCGGGCAGCACCTTTCCTTCCAGCGAGCCGACGCTGTCGTTGAAGGCCCTCACGCTGCCCTCGATCTGCCGGCCGAGGCGCGCCATGTGGGCGAGGAATGGCGTCAGGCGCTCGTAGAGTTCCTGGCCCAGGTGCCGGATGTCCTCGGCGTTGCGCTCCAGCGAGAGCTGCCGCCAGCCGTAGGCGATGGCCTTGAGGAGGGCCACCAGGCTCGAGGGCGTGGTCAGCACCACCTTGTTGCGCAGGGCATCCTCCAGCAGCGCCGGGTTCTCGCTGAGCGCGGCCGACAGGAACTGCTCGCCGGGGATGAAGAGGATGACGAACTCGGGGCTCTCGGGGAACTGCGCCCAGTAGGCCTTGGCGGAGAGCTCGCGTACGCGCCCGGCGACGTTGCGCGCATGGCGCTGGAGGGCGGCGCGCCGGTCCGCCTCGCTGCCGGCGTCGATGGCCTCGAGGTAGGCATCGAGCGGCGTCTTCACGTCCACCACCAGCGCACCGCGGTCGGGCAGGCGCACCACCATGTCCGGGCGCAGCATGCCGCCGGGCGTGTTGAGGGTTTCCTGCTCGGTGAAGTCGCAGTGCTCCACCATGCCGGAGAGCTCGGCAACCCGGCGCAGGGTCAGCTCGCCCCACTGGCCACGCACCTCCGGCCGGCGCAGCGCATTGACCAGGTTGCGTGTCTCCGCCTGCAGCTGCTGCTGGCTGCTGGTCATGCTGGCGAGCTGGGCGCGGATGCCGCCAAAGGCTTCGGCGCGTTCCTTCTCGATCGTGCTGATCTGCTGCGTCGTCCTGTCGAGCGCCTCGCGGATGGGTGCCAGCAGGGCGGCCACCGCCTGCTCCCGTTCGCCGAGTTCGGCGCGGGCCTTCTCCTGGTGCCGGCCGAGGTTTTCCTGCGCGAGTCGCAGGAATGCCTCGCTGTTGCGGGCCAGCGAGTCGCCGGCCAGCCGGCTGAAGGCCGCGGCAAGCTGCTCCTCGGCGAGCGTGAGCGCGGCGCTGCGTTCGCCGGCACGGGCTTCCTGCGTGGCCAGCTGCGTGGTGAGTCGCATGATCTCCTGCTGGAGCAGCGACTGCCGGCGCCCGGCGCGCAGCGCCACCCAGAGGCCACCGAGCAGCGCGCCGGCCGGCAGGGCCACCGTGATGGCGATGAGCACCTCCGGCATGCTGGTGTTCACCGGTCGGCCACCGGCGGGCGGGGCATCCCGGGCAGGTCCAGCAGTTCTCCGGGGCTGCTGATGCGGTGATCGGCACCCCAGGCCGCCGGGTCCTCCCCGGGCGGGATGTATCCGTAGAGCGCCGCGACGGTGCGCATCCCGGCTGCACGCCCCGCCGTGACGTCACGCGCGGCATCGCCGACATAGATGGCCGCGGCGGCCTCGGCGCTGATCTGTGCCAGCGCATGGCGCAGCGGCTCCGGGTGGGGCTTGCGCTGCGCGGTGGTGTCGCCGCTGACGACGGTGGCACAGCGCTGGCGCAGGGCCAGGGTCGCGAGGATGGACTCGGTCAGGTGGCCGGGCTTGTTGGTCACCACCCCCCAGGGCACGCCGGCGGCCTCGATGGCGCCGAGCACGCGGTCCATGCCCGGGAAGAGCCGTGTCGCACGCACGAGCTGCTGCGCGTAGAGGGCGACGAAGCGCTGCTGCAGGCGGGTGCGCTCGGCGTCGGGCAATTCGCCGAAGGCGATGCTGACCAGGCCGGTGACGCCATTGGACACGTGGCCGCGGGCGCTGGCGTAGCCCAGCTCGGGCACGGCTTCCTCGCGCTGCAGCGCCTGCAGCGCCGCGACCATGTCCGGTGCCGTGTCGAGCAGCGTGCCGTCGAGATCGAACAGCACGGCGCTCGGCGCCGGCCTCATGGCCCGCCTTTCCGGAAGTGGGCGATGTAGTTGACGCGCACGCTCGGCCCGATGCGAAAGCCTGCGGGTCCCCCATGCTCGATGCCGGCGATGTCGCGCAGCTCGAGGCCCGCCCGGCGCGCCCAGTCATCGAGTTCGGAGGGCTTGATGAACCGCGCGTACTCGTGGGTGCCGCGCGGCAGGATGCCGAGCAGGTATTCCGCACTCAGGACAGCGACCGCGAACGCCGTCAGGTTGCGGTTGATGGTGGAGAAGAACACCGCGCCGCCCGGGCGCAGGAGCCGCGCGCAGGCCGCCACCGTGGAGGCGGGATCGGGCACGTGCTCGATGACTTCCAGGCAGGTGACGACGTCGTAGCTGCCGGCCTCCGCTGCCGCCAGTTCCTCGGCCGTGGTGTGCAGGTAGCGGATGGCGCCCAGCCCGGACTCGACCTGGTGCAGGCGCGCTACGTCGAGGGACTCCGTGGCCATGTCGATGCCGGTGACACTCGCCCCGGCCTGCGCCAGCGCTTCGGTCAGCAGCCCGGCGCCGCAGCCCACGTCGAGGCAGCGCGCGCCGGCCAGGGCGGCCCGTTCGGCGATGAAGCCCGCGCGCACCGGGTTCATCTGGTGCAGCAGGCCCATCTCCCCGGCCGGGTCCCACCAGCGGCTCGCCAGCGCATTGAAGCGCCTGACTTCGGCAGCGTCGGCGTTGCGGTTCGTGTCGGTCATCGGTTCATCAGCCATTGCGGGGCGTCGTCGCCAGGGGCTGGCGCCGTGCCCGGCAGGGTGCACGCGGCAGGGCCGGCCCGGCGTCGACGCGGTGCATATTGCCCGATCGCCTGTCGCGATAAAACAGCGTTATTTGGCCCTGCGACCAGCCTCCGGCTACGCTGCGGGCACGCGGTGCCTGTGCTAGACTTCGCGGCTGAAATCGATCTGTCTGCCCCTCCCGGGCGGGCCCTCGGAACACGGTATCTGCACGCCTGGTCTGGACATGACCTGTCACGGGCCCGGTCGATGGTGAATTGTCGGATCCATGGCGGACATAGCCCAGGAAATCCTGCCGGTCAATCTCGAGGACGAGATGCGTCAGTCCTACCTGGACTACGCCATGAGCGTCATCGTCGGCCGCGCGCTTCCCGATGTCCGGGATGGCCTCAAGCCGGTCCATCGCCGGGTGCTCCATGCCATGCGGGAGCTCGGCAACGACCACAGCAAGCCGTACAAGAAATCCGCGCGCGTGGTCGGCGACGTCATCGGCAAGTACCACCCGCATGGCGACGTGGCGGTCTACGACACCATCGTGCGCCTGGCCCAGCCGTTCTCGATGCGCTACCTGCTGGTGGACGGGCAGGGCAACTTCGGCTCGGTGGATGGCGATGCGCCGGCGGCCATGCGCTACACCGAGGTGCGCATGGCGCGCATCGCCGGCGAGCTGCTGGCGGACATCGACAAGGAAACGGTCGACTTCGTCCCGAACTACGATGGCTCGGAGCGCGAGCCCACGGTCCTGCCGACCCGGATCCCGCACCTGCTGGTCAATGGCTCCTCGGGCATCGCCGTGGGCATGGCCACCAACATCCCGCCGCACAACCTCGGCGAGGTCATCGACGCGGTGCTGGCGCTGGTGGATGACCCCGGGGTCACCCTGGCCGAGCTGATCAGGCGCATGCCGGGGCCGGATTTCCCCACCGCAGGCATCATCAACGGCACGCACGGGGTGCACGAGGCCTATGCCCGCGGCCGCGGGCGCTGCCACGTGCGCGCGCGCACCCACGTCGAGCCCATCGACGAGCGGGGGCGCGAGGCCCTCATCGTCACCGAGCTGCCCTACCAGGTGAACAAGGCGCGGCTGATCGAGAAGATCGCCGAACTGGTGCGGGACAAGAAGATCGAGGGCATCAGCGAGCTGCGCGACGAGTCCGACAAGGACGGCATGCGCATCGTCATCGAGCTGCGCCGGGGGCAGCTGAGCGAGGTGGTGCTCAACAACCTCTACGCGCAGACGCCGCTGGAGACCGTGTTCGGCATCAACATGGTGGCCCTGCGCGACGGCCGCCCGCGCCTGCTCAACCTGCGCGAGATGCTCGAGGCCTTCCTGCGCCACCGGCGCGAGGTGGTCACCCGGCGCACGATCTACGACCTGCGCAAGGCGCGCGAGCGCGCCCACATCCTCGAGGGCCAGGCCGTGGCGCTGGCCAGCATCGACGAGGTCATCGCCGTCATCAAGGCCTCCGCCTCGCCGGCCGAGGCACGCACTGCGCTGGTCTCTCGCATCTGGTCGCCGGGCGCAGTCACGGAAATGCTGGCCCGGGCGGGTGAGGTCACCACCCGGCCGCCCGACATCGGCGGCGAATTCGGGCTCGTGGCGGGCGGCTACCGCCTCTCCGCCGTCCAGGCCCAGGCCATCCTCGAACTGCGGCTGCACCGGCTCACCGCGCTGGAGCAGGACAAGATCATCGGCGAGTACCGCGAGCTGCTCGACAACATCCGCGGATTCACGGCGATCCTGCAGGATCCGGAGAAGCTGCTGGCCGTGATCCGTGCCGAGCTGTGCGACATCCGCGAGCGCTATGCCGACCCGCGGCGCACGGAGATCATCGAGAGCCACGAGAGCCTCTCCATCGAGGACCTCGTGCCCCAGGAAGACGTGGTCGTGACCCTGTCCCATGGCGGCTATGCCAAGGCACAGAGCCTGGCGGACTACCAGGTGCAGCGCCGCGGCGGGCGCGGCCGCGCGGCAGCCAGGGTCCGCGACGAGGACTTCATCGACAAGCTGTTCGTCGCCAACACGCACGACACGCTGCTCTGTTTCACCAGCCTCGGCCGGCTGTTCTGGCTCAAGGTCTACCAGCTGCCGCGCGCCAGCCGCGAGGCCCGCGGGCGGCCCATCGTGAACCTGCTGCCGCTGGAGGAGGGGGAGCGGGTCAACGCCGTGCTGCCGATCCGCGACTTCGAGCCGGACCGCTACGTGTTCATGGCCACCAGCCAGGGCATCGTCAAGAAGACCAGCCTCGAGGCGTTCTCGCGTCCGCGCAATGCCGGCATCCGCGCGGTGGACCTGCATGACAACGACCGGCTCGTGGATGTGGCCATCACCGACGGCGGCAGCCACATCATGCTGTGCTCGAGCTCGGGCAAGGCCATCCGCTTCCACGAGGACGATGTCCGGCCCATGGGGCGCACGGCGGCCGGCGTGCGCGGCATCCGCCTGGGCGGGGACCACGAGGTCATTGCGCTGATGATCGTCGCCGATGGCACGATCCTCACCGCGACCGAGAACGGTTTCGGCAAGCGCACCCGCGTCGATGAGTTCCCGGTGCAGGGCCGCGGCGGGCAGGGCGTCATCTGCATCCAGACCTCCGAGCGCAACGGGCGGATGGTTGGCGCCATCCAGGTCGAGCCCGGCGACGACGTCGTGCTCATCAGTTCGGTGGGCACGCTGGTGCGCACGCCGGTGGACGAGATTTCCGAACAGGGGCGCAACACCCAGGGCGTGCGCCTCATCCGCCTCGATGAAGGCGAGCGCCTGGTCGGCCTGGACCGCATCATCGCGCTCCCGGGCGACGACGAACCGGCATAGGCATCCAACCGTTCCCAGCCAGCCGCGGGACCGCCCCGGCGGCCAGCGGATTTTCCAGTGGAGGCGTCAGGTACAGAGATGGGCAGGATATTCAATTTCAGCGCGGGTCCGGCGACCCTGCCGCTCGAGGTGCTGGAGCAGGCCAGGGACGAGATGACGGACTGGCAGGGCCGCGGCGTCTCCGTCATGGAGATCAGCCACCGCAGCAAGGCCTTCATCAAGGTGGCCGAGCAGGCCGAGGCGGATGTGCGCGAGCTGCTCGGGGTGCCAGCGGAGTACGCCGTGCTGTTCCTGCAGGGCGGTGCGACCCAGCAGTTCGCCCTGATCCCGATGAACCTCGCCACGCCGGACCAGGCGGTGGATTACGTGGTCACCGGCCAGTGGTCGAAGAAGGCGGCCAGCGAAGCGAAGGCGGTCCGCCGGGTCAACATCGCCGCTGACGGCGCCCCCGGCAACTACACCGACGTACCGGCACGCGGCGGCTGGCAGCTGACGCCCGGCGCGGCCTATGTGCACTACTGCCCGAACGAGACCATCGGCGGGCTGGAATTCCATGATGTGCCCGACACGGGCGGGGTGCCGCTGGTCGCCGACATGTCCTCCACCATCCTGTCGCGGCCGGTGGACGTGCGGAAGTTCGGCGTGATCTACGCGGGCGCGCAGAAGAACATCGGGCCGGCGGGCCTGGTGCTGATGATCGTGCGCAAGGACCTCCTGGAGCGCGTGCCGGAGACGGTGCCGCCCATCCTGCGCTACGCCTCGCAGGCGAAGGAGGGGAGCATGCTCAACACGCCCCCGACCTATTCCTGGTACATCGCCGGCCTGGTTTTCCAGTGGCTGAAGCGCCAGGGCGGCCTCGTGAAGATGGGCGAGGTGAACCGCCGCAAGGCCGACAGGCTGTACAGGGCCATCGACGGCTCGGGCTTCTACCGCAATCCCGTCGCGCCCGCCCACCGGTCCTGGATGAACGTGCCCTTCACGCTGCCGGACGCCGGCCTGGACGCCGTGTTCCTGGCCGAGGCACAACAGGCGGGGCTGTCCGAACTCAAGGGCCACCGCTCGGTCGGCGGCATGCGCGCCAGCATCTACAATGCGATGCCCGAGGCCGGGGTCGATGCCCTGGTGGCCTTCATGGCGGACTTTGCCCGCCGCCACGGCTGACGGCGCGACCACCCGGGAACGAAGCAGGCATCACGATGTACAAGATCCTCACCCTCAACAGCATTGCGGTCCAGGGCCTCAGGCGCCTGCCGCGCGAGCGCTACGAGATCGCCTCGGAGATCGGCCACCCGGATGCCATCCTGGTGCGTTCGGCGAAGATGCACGACATGGAGATTCCCGCCTCCGTGCTGGCCATCGGCCGCGCCGGCGCCGGCACCAACAACATCCCGGTGGACAGGATGTCCAAACGCGGCATCCCGGTGTTCAATGCGCCCGGGGCCAATGCCAATGCCGTCAAGGAACTCGTCATCGGGGGCATGCTGCTCGCGGCGCGCAACCTCTGCCAGGCCTGGGAGTTCACCCGGCAGCTGCCCGGCGAAGGCGCCGAGCTCGACAAGGCGGTCGAGGCCGGCAAGAAGAAGTTCGTGGGCTTCGAGCTGCCGAGCCGCACGCTGGGCGTCATCGGCCTCGGTGCCATCGGCGTGCAGGTGGCCAACGCGGCGCTCGCGCTCGGCATGCGCGTCATCGGCTTCGATCCGCAGATCACGGTGGAGCGCGCCTGGGAGCTGTCCTCCGGCGTGGAGAAGGCCCGCAGCCTCGACGAGTTGTTCAGCCGTGCGGATGTCATCAGCCTGCACGTGCCCCTGCTGGAGGCGACCCGCGGCCTGGTCAACGAGGCGCGCATCCGGCTGATGCCCGGCAACGGCGTGCTGCTGAATTTCTCCCGCGGCGAGATCGTCGAGGAGTCTGCCGTCCTCGCGGCGCTGGCTGCCGGCAAGCTGACAGCCTACGTCTGCGACTTCCCCAGCCGCAGGCTCATGGGCAGCGAGCGGGTCATTGCCCTGCCGCACCTCGGTGCCTCGACGGAGGAGGCCGAGGTCAACTGTGCGGTCATGGTGGCCGACACGGTGCGTGGCTACCTCGAGAATGGCCTCATCCGCCATTCGGTGAACTTCCCCGATGCGGACCTGCCACGCATGGATGCCCACCGCGTCACCGTGGCCAATGCCAACGTCCCCAACATGGTCGGGCAGATTTCCGGCTGCCTGGGCGATGCGGGCCTGAACATCGCGGACCTGCTCAACAAGTCGCGCGGCAACCTCGCCTACACCATCGTCGACCTGGACGGCGCACCATCGGCCGGCGTGCTGGCGAAGATCCGCGGCATCGAGGGCGTGCTCTGCGTGCGCGACCTCGGCCGGCCGCAGGCGGCCTGAGTTGGCGGTCCGCGCCATGGTCCGCAAGCGCAAACGCCCGCCGCGCAAGGCTGCGCCGGCGGCACCGGGCGGGACGGACCTGGCTGCCATACGTGACCGCATTGATGCGCTCGATGCGAGGCTCGGCGAACTCATCAGCGAGCGGGCGCGCATGGCGCAGCAGGTGGCGGTGGCCAAGGGCCGGCACGGGCCCGCGGATTTCTACCGGCCCGAGCGCGAGGCGCAGGTCCTGCGCGGCGTCGCCAGCCGCAACAAGGGCCCGCTCAGCAACGAGGAGATGGTGCGGCTGTTCCGCGAGATCATGTCCGCCTGTCTCGCGCAGGAAGAGCCGCTCAAGATCGGCTACCTCGGGCCCGAGGGCACCTTCAGCCAGTCGGCGGTCCACCGGCACTTTGGCCACTCGGTGCGCGCGTTGCCGCTGGCCACGATCGACGAGGTCTTCCACGAGGTCGAGTCCGGCGCGGCCGATTTCGGGGTGGTGCCGGTGGAGAACTCCACCGAGGGCACCGTCAACCACACGCTGGACCTCTTCCTGACCTCACCGCTCAAGATCTGCGGCGAGGTGGAGCTGCGCATCCGCCAGCACCTGCTGGGCACCATGCGCTCGCTCGAGCAGGTGGCCCGGGTCTGCGCCCATCCGCAGTCGCTGGCCCAGTGCCGCGGCTGGCTGCACGAGTACCTGCCCGGTGTGCCCGCGGTGGAGGCCACCAGCAACGCGGAGGGGGCCCGGCGCGCGCGCGATGAGGCGGGCACCGCCGCCATCGCCGGCGATGCCGCCGCGGAGGTCTACGGGCTGGGAAAGCTCGTGACCGACATCGAGGACCGGCCCGACAACACCACGCGGTTCCTGGTCGTGGGCCGCAAGCTCTTTCCGCCGAGCGGCGACGACAAGACCAGCCTGCTGCTCTCGAGCGGCAAGGGGGAGGACGCCGGCGCCCTGCACCGGTTGCTGGCGCCGCTGGCCCGGCACAGGGTCAACATGACCCGCATCGAGTCGCGGCCCTCGCGGCGCCGCAAGTGGCACTATGTCTTCTTCGTCGATGTCGACGGCCATGCGGAGGACCCGCCGGTGGCCAGGGCGCTCGCCGGGCTGCGCCGCCAGGCGGAGCTCTTCCGGGTGCTCGGTTCCTATCCCCGTGCCCTGCTCTAGCGTGCCCGGGGCGCTGTCCGCCGCCGGCGACCGGGGCCTGCCGTGAAATACCTGCTGGTGCAGCCGAGTACCCGGATCACCGGCGCCGTGGAAGTGCCGGGCGACAAATCCATCTCCCACCGCGCCATCATGCTGGGCGCGGTCGCCACGGGGACCACCCGGGTGCGTGGCTTCCTGCCGGGCGAGGATTGCCTGGCGACGCTGGCGGCCGTCGAGGCCATGGGCGTGCGCGTGCAGCGCCGCGCAGCGACGGAGGTGGCGATCGAGGGCGTGGGCCTGCGCGGCTTGCAGCGGCCCGCGCACGACCTCGACATGGGCAACTCCGGCACCGCGATGCGCCTGTTTGCCGGCCTCCTCGCCGGGCAGGCCTTCGATTGCACCCTGGTGGGTGATGCCTCGCTGTCGAAGCGGCCGATGGAGCGTGTGGCCCAGCCCCTGCGCCGGATGGGTGCGGGCATCGAGACCGACAACGGCCGCCCGCCCCTGCGCATCCGCGGCGGGGCGCCGTTGCGTGGCATCGACTGCACCCTGCCGGTGGCGAGCGCCCAGGTGAAGTCCGCGCTGCTGCTGGCCGGGCTGTACGCCAGCGGCGAGACGACCGTGCACGAACCCGCGGTGACGCGTGACCACACCGAGCGCATGCTGGCGGTGTTCGGCCAGCCCGTCCGGCGTGAGGGGCTCAGCGTGGCGCTCGCGCCGGCCGGCCGCCTGCAGGGGACGGACGTGGAGGTGCCCGGCGACCTGTCATCGGCCACGTTCCTGATCCTCGCCGCGGCGCTGGCCAGGGAGGGCAGCCTCACCATCGGCAACGTGGGCCTGAACCCGACGCGCACCGGCATCCTCGAGATCTTCCGCCTGATGGGCATGGACCTGGCGGTGGAACCTGCCGATGTGCCGCCGGGTGCGGAGCCGGTGGGCCGCATCACCGTGCGGCCTTCGCAGTTGCGCGGTACCGTCATCCCGGCGGCGCTGGTGCCGCTCGCCATCGACGAGTTCCCGGCGGTGTTCGTGGCCGCGGCGCTGGCCGAGGGCGAAACCGTGGTGAGCGGGGCCGCGGAGTTGCGCCACAAGGAGAGTGACCGCATCGCCGTCATGGCGGCAGGACTGCGGGCGCTCGGCATCGGTGTCAGCGAGACACCGGACGGGGCGCGCATCCAGGGCGGCCCGCTCGCCGGCGGCGAGGTGGACAGTGTCGGCGATCACCGCATTGCCATGGCGTTTGCGGTCGGCGCCTCGCGGGCGCATGCCGCGGTGCGCATCCTCGACACTGCCAACGTGGCGACGTCGTTCCCCGGATTCGCGGCCCTGGTGGGGCAGATCGGCATGCGGGTCGAGGAGCGCGGTGGCGGCGACGGCGACGCGCGTGGCTGAGGTTCCGGTGCTGGCCCTCGATGGCCCGGGCGGTTCTGGCAAGGGGACCGTGGCGCGGGCAGTGGCCCGCCGCCTGGGCTGGCACCTGCTGGACAGCGGGGCGCTGTACCGCCTGGTCGG